>JBKQRA010000105.1:0-6428 GCA_052144065.1 Methylovirgula sp.
CACATGCCACCAAAACAAAGAAGGAGAAAAACAGGAACTTGACCATCTCACCAGACCCGAAACATACATAACAGGCGGGTCAGTTCTCGGCGGAAACGCCGGGTCAACTCTCGGTGGAAATCAACAATCGGACACTCCCTTCAAAAAGGGAGCACCCGGATGCTCGCCAACAACCTGCCGGCGGGCAACCACAAACATAGGATCAAATGACGGCTCGTTCAACGGGCACATAGCTGCGCATAGAGGAACAAGCGCTTTATCGCCTCAAGCTGCGCGATCCTTTCGGACGGCAAGAACTCTAAATTCGTCCAGCATGTCCGCCCATTCCTGCATGAGCTTGACCCGCTCATTCAAATAGCTGGCGCGATTGTAGATACGGCGGACCGCGTTTTGATCCTGGTGGGCAAGGGCAGCCTCGATGACGTCAGGATTGACGCCCCGCTCGTTCAAAATCGTGCTCGCGGCCGATCGGAAACCGTGCGCCACCATCTCTTCCTTTGCGTAACCCATTCTTCGCAGTGCAGCGTTCATGGCGTTATCGGAGAGCGGCTTACGCGAAGCGATGGCGGGCAGCACGAGCTCGCCTCCGTCAGACAGCGGCCAAATATCTTTGAGGATTGCCAAAGCCTGTTTCGATAGGGGAACGTCGTGAGGCCGCCGCATCTTCATTCTCTCGGCCGGGATGCGCCATAGGGCCTTGTCGAAATTGATTTCCGGCCGGCGCATAAGGCGAACGTCGCCGGGCCGCGTCATGGTCAAGGCCAGGAGCAGCAGGGCTGCGCGGATTGTTGGCCAGCCGTCATATTCGTCGATCGCAACCATGAGCCTGCCGAGTTCGCGCTCATCCGTGATGGCGGCCCGGTGATTGACCATCGGCCTCAGCAGCGCGCCGCGAAGAACCGAGGTCGGATCGCTTGTCGCTCGCAGCGTCACGACCGCATATCGGAAAACGCATCCCATCGTGCCGCGGAGTCGGCGGGCACTCTCGCGCCGGCCGCTCTTCTCGATGCGTCTCAAAACGTCCAAGATTTCAGCTGCCGTGATCTCGGCGATCGGCCGATCCGCCAGGGGCGCGGCGAGATTTTGAAGGAGCCAGCGGTTTTTGCCGAGCGTCCTTTCGGCGGCGTTGTTTGCCTCCATATTCGCCAGATACTCCGCCGCCAGCTCCCCGAAGGTCGGAAGGCCGGAGGCGTCGATCGGAGTTCTCGAAATCTTCCTCTGCTGCGAGGGATCTATGCCGTTCGCAAGAAGCTTCTTGGCGTCATCTCGCTTGGCCCGTGCATTGGCCAGCGAAACTGTGGGGAAGGCCCCGAGCGACAGCATCTTTTCGCGGCCCTGGAAAAAATAACGGAGGCGCCAGAGCTTGCTGCCGTTGGGCGACACCAACAAAGCCAAACCATTGCCATCGGCAAGCTTATACGGCTTGTCTCTTTTGGCGGCGTGAACGACGGCGAACTGCGTGAGGGGCATGGGTAGGACCTCCTCGAAAGGCGTGTTCCTACCCCAAAGCTACCCATTCTTTTTTGCGAAGTCACGCAAATCCATGAGCTGAAGCGTGACAGTCTATGACCTTAACTTTTTGATTCTAGGTACTTTATGAGCACCTATGTGCAGCTAACTGCTAAGGTCCTGGTGCCGCAAGAGGGATTCGAACCCCCGACCCTCTCATTACGAATGAGATGCTCTACCAACTGAGCTATTGCGGCTTAAGGCGCCAGACGACGCAGGTCCGGGCGGCTCCCTCTTAGGCCAGTTCGGCGCGGCTTGGCAAGGCGGCTTGGCAAGGCAACTTACCAAGTCTCGCTTCGAGACTGCGTCAGCCCCGCCCCAGGCGGCGGATCGCGGCCGCCTCGGAGTTGTCGTCCGGCCCCGGATCGTCGGGCGCCGCCGACATGGGGAAAACCACTTTTTGGACCGAACGGCCGCCGCGTTTGCGCGGCGCCGGCGCTGTTTCCTCGGCAGCCGCCACAGTCGCGGCGGGCTCTTCCGGCACGGTCTCCGCGACCGGTTCGGCAACCGGGACCGCGTCCACGACGGCGGCCTCCGTTTCAACGGGAGCTGGCAGGGTCACGGCACTCGCCTCGATGACCGGAGCAGGCTCCGGCGCCGGGCGCGGCGGCAAGGCCCAATGCCGCTCCCATTCCGCCGCATCGAGATCGGCCTCGGGATTGGCGGAGAGCCGTTCGACCGGACGCTGCCAGACGAAGGCGTCGAGCCGGCCGGTGACGGGCGACACTGGCGCCCACTCCTTCGAGGTCACGCCATCGGCGATCCACACCGGATCGCGCGGCGCCCTGGTGCTGCGCGCCAGCCATTCGCGCACCTGGCCTTGATCGCCGAATTCGGCATCTTCCAGCTCCGCCATGATGAGGCAGGCGCGCACGCTCGGACGCTCGTCCTCGGCGATGAGCGGTGCCATCGCCTTGCGCGCCGTCGCATAATCGCGGGCGGCAAGCGCGGCGCGGGCGACGATCATCTGACTTTCTGGATCGCGCGGGGCAAGCCGCGCCAGCGTCTGCGCCTTGGCGAGGCGAT
Organism: Methylovirgula sp.; assembly: GCA_052144065.1. Lineage (GTDB taxonomy): Bacteria > Pseudomonadota > Alphaproteobacteria > Rhizobiales > Beijerinckiaceae > Methylovirgula. The sequence continues at coordinate 2,536 of JBKQRA010000105.1, forward strand.
CGGAATTGGAATCGCCCGGCCGCAGATCGAGATAGGCTTCGGCCAAATCCGGATGCGGCTGGCGCGGCCAGCTCGTTTCGATGACCTTCGCGGCTTTGCGGATATCGCCCTTGCGGCTCCAGAGACGCGCAGCGAGCACGGCCGCCGGCACGAGATCGGGCGCCTGCGATAGCGCCTGCCTCGTCAGCCGCAGCGCTTCGTCGGGCGCACGATCCGCCTTGTCGAGCGCGATCGCCGTTTCGAGCACCGCCTTTTGGCGGGCGCCCGTCTCCTTATCGATGAGCTTGGCGGCGATATGGCTTTCGAGCGCCGCGAGCGCACCCTCCCAATCGGACTCGCCGGCGCGATGCTCCAACACGGCTTTTGCCGACCACGGCAGCGGCTCGACCTTATGCGCCTCATGCGCATAGAAGAGCGCCGCGTCCGTATCGCCGCGCCGCTGCGCCTCGACATGGAGACCACGCAGGCCGAGAAGCCGTGTTGCCGGCATTTGCGCCAAAGTCTCGAAGGCGGCGACCGCGGCCGCGCGATCACCTGAGAGCTGCGCCGCCTGCGCATTCAACAGATGGGTGAGCGGCTCATCGGCGAGATGGCGATGCGCTTCGACGGCCGATTTGCGCGCGAGCCGCGCATCCCCGGCACCCACCGCGATCATGCCGCGAGACAGGGCCGCAAGCCCCTTGGTCTGTCGCTTTGCCGCCGCGCGATGCCGCATCTGCCGCGGCAGACGCCAGAAGAAGCGCACAATGCCCCAGAGCACGGCCAGCACGACGGCGGCGAGCACGACGCCGGCAAGCGCCACGCCGGCCGAGGTCTCGATCCGATAGCCCTGCCAGGTCAGTACGAGATCGCCCGGCCGGTCGGCGATCCAGGCGATGCCGAAGGCCGCCGCGGCAAGGATGATGAGGAAGATCAATATGCGAAGCATGGGCAAGACCAGGCTGGAGCATGATCGCCAAAAGCTGGCGCCAGATGGCCCGCAAGATCAAGCTTTGAAGCAATAATCTTCGGCCAAGGGTTACTGTTCGGCGTTAGGATTTGGCTTTGGCGAGCGCCGCCAGAGCCTCGGCCTCGATGGCTTTTGCGGCAGCAGCCGCAGCAATGCGATGGCGCAGCGCCTCGGCGAACCCTTGAGATTTCGCCTTTGCCGCCGCCGACAATCCATTCCACTCGCGCAAGGCATCGTCGAGCCGGTCGGTCGCGAGCGCGGCGGAAATCCGTGCTACCTCGGCCGAGACATCTGTGCCTTCCGTGTCTCCGATCTTGCGGATGCGCACGAGATGCGCAGCATCTTCCGCAAGCCGGCCAAAGAAGCTTTTCGACTTGCTCGGCGCGCCTGTCGCAAGAAGATCGGGCGCGATGGCGGCAAATTGCTTGGCAAGCGCGCGCGGCGTCGCGACGCCGGTCGCAGCGAAGGGCGCGAGAACGGCGATCTGATCCTTGTCGGCGCCATGATTGGCGATCGCCGCCAGATCGTCCGCGTAAGCCTCACCCGCGTCGACCTTGCGGCGCAGCGTGCCGGCCAGAATGGCGCGCGCATCGGCTTCCGTATGCGTCATCACGGCTTGCGCCGTCGCATCCTTTTGCGCCTGAACGGCCTGCATGTCGGTATCGAATTTCGTGGCAAGCGCCGTCACGCGCTGATCGAGTGCCGCCAATTGCTGTTCGAGCTTGTCGACGCGGCCAGTCAGCGGGCCGAGATCCGCTGTTGCGGCAGGCGCGCCTTGCGCGGACGGCGGTGGCGCAGAGCTGTCGCTCTTCGGCAGAGTCTTGACCGTGTCCGTCAGCGCCGCGAGGCTCTCCTGCTCTTTGGCCAGAGCCGCATCGGTCGCCTGCGTTTTGGCTTCGAGCGCATCGAGCTTTTGGCTGAGAGCGGCCGCGCCGGACTGCAAAGCCGGAACGGCCGACGTCGTTTGTTCGAGCGCCGCGATCCGCGTCTCGAGGACGGCCGTCGACGGTCCCGTCTTATCGAGCCGATGCAGGCCATAAGCGCCGCCGACCGCGATCGCGGCGCCAAGGACGATCGCCGCGGCAAGCGGCCAGATGCTACCGCGCCGCCGCGGCGCCACAGGCTCGGAAACGGGTTCTGTCTGGATCGCGTCGGTCGTATCCGGCTCGGCGGGCGCGGTTTGAAAGCGGTCCGCCGGCTCGCCGGAAAATTCTCCCGCGCCGGCTTCGCCGCCGGTGCGGATGGCCTCAGCCTCGATCACCGATTTGGTGCGCGGCGGGGTCGTAGTACCCATCACGGAGACAGTCGGCGCGGCAGAGCTCGCTTCCGAAGTGGCCCCCTCGATCGGCTCGGCCTTCATATCGGCCGCAGCGTCATGGGCGCCCTTTTCGGCAGCACTATCTTCGGCCTGGTGATCGTCGGCCATGGCACTCCCTCGCATCCGGCCCGATTTGTAGCGGAACTACAGGGGCGGCGCAAACGCGCCGGCCGATAGAAGGACGTCTTCGCCGCTTATGACGACGCCTTCAACGTGGGTACAGCGTCGCGCGTCAGTCGGTGACGTCGTAAAAGCTCTGCGAGACCTTATATCCGAGCCGCCCTTCGAGGGTCTGCCGCACGGTCGGCCATTCATCGTCGATGATCGAAAAATAGACGCTGTCGCGATTGCGGCCATCCGGATAGATCATGTGCTTGCGGAAGACGCCTTCTTCCGTCGCACCCATTTTGACAAAAGCCGCGCGCGATTTGGCATTGGCCGCGTCGGTCATGAATTCCACGCGCCGGCAGCCAAGAACCTCGAAGGCGTACCAAAGATGCAGCAGCTTCGCTTCGCCGTTGATGTAGGAGCGCTGGAAGGCCGTCCCGATCCAGGTCCCTCCGATGAGGAGGCGACGTTGGGCCGGCTCGATATATTGAAGACGCGCCGATCCCACGGCTTTGCCCGAAGGAATATCGACGAAGGCGAAGGGCACGGCCTTGCGCTCGGCATATTGCGCGAGAGCGCTGTCGATGAAGGACTGCATCGTGCCGGGCTCATGATGCTGCGTAGCGGTAAATTGCCAGATCGCCGGATCGGAGCCAGCCTCGGCGAGCGAGTCGCAGTGGCTGTTCGACAACGGTTCGAGACGAACGTTCTGACCAACGAGACAGACTTTGGCAAAATAATCGCGCTTCGCTGAAGCCGGCGACGCACCCTCGACCTTTTCAACCATGCCATTCCTCTAAGAAAGAAGATTCTGGGATACCAGCGTTCCTTCTAGCGGAAGGGCACAAGAGGCGCAAACAAACGCAGGGCGGCAAGGGCGATTCCCTCGCATGTGCGGCAGCGCTCGCCTGCGCGAGCGGAAAAATGCCCCCGTGCGCGGATGAGCATGCCTCGACAAAGGTGAGGCGCTCGGCTGGAGAACACCGTGCGCTTACTGTCCGCCATCCTCACCGCGCTCTCTGGGATCGTGATCGGCTATTGCCTGACCGCGAGCATCGGCTATGGGATCGCAGGCATGGCCGGCATGTCCGATTTCGAAGGCGGCCGCGCCATGTTCGCCGGCTTCTTTCTTGGGCCGATCGGCGCAGTCGTCGGTCTTTGCGGCGGAGCAGTCTTCGGCTGGTGGCTCGGCGGCCGCCCGTCACGCGCGCGGCGCCTTGTCCCGCTCGCCGTCATTTGCCTCTGCGCCGCGGGCCTTGCCTGGCAGTTTTGCGTGTCCGGTTGAACGCTAGGCGCCCTACCGGACACGTCATGTTTGATGACGATCTTTTGCCGGACAGGTGTCTCAGACGCCCATCGCCTTCGCCTTGTCGAGAAGAGCTTCGGCCATGCGGATCGAAGCGATATCGATCAGCTTGCCGTCGAGGGAAACGGCGCCCTTGCCTTCCTTCGCCGCCTTCTCCATCGCCTCGATGATGCGCTTCGCCTTGCCGATCTCCGCCTCGGAAGGCGTGAAGA
>JBKQRA010000106.1:0-27735 GCA_052144065.1 Methylovirgula sp.
CACATGCCACCAAAACAAAGAAGGAGAAAAACAGGAACTTGACCATCTCACCAGACCCGAAACATACATAACAGGCGGGTCAGTTCTCGGCGGAAACGCCGGGTCAACTCTCGGTGGAAATCAACAAAGAGTCCCATCCACACATGGGCCTATCGCGAAACAGCTAGAAAACGGAAGGGCCATCGCGATTGAGTTTTTGCGGCTAGGTGCATCACCAGCACGGCTTTTAGAGGTGCCTTTACGTCAACGACAGCCGCAGCGGAAATCAAAGCTGACATGCGATGTAATTTTTTGAGTTGATATCAATGTAATTACACCCTCCCCCTCCCCCATAAGCCCTGATCCGAATAAGAGAGGTTCAACGATGACAACGTTGAGCGATCGCATCATGCACCATGTGGCAAGTCTACAAAATTATACGCCAATAAGAGCCGCTTCGCTCTATCATCTCGGCAAGCCGGCTCACATCGCGCCCACACTGACAATGCTGACCCGGCGCGGGCGCCTATTGCGCTTGGCACGAGGCCTTTATATTCGGCCGCTTGAAACCCGGCACGGCACTCGCGTGCCCCCACTCGAGGACATGATAGGGGGCATTCGTCGTGAGACAGGGGAAATCATCATCGAGGACGCCGCTGCATCGGCACATTCCCTCGGGATAACTCGACTTCGGAGCCAGGATTGCTTTGTTCGCGAGATTGGGTGGTTCCGCAATTCCACGAACCCACGAGCTCGTCGGTGCGGACAAACTGTCCTTCCATTTGCGGACATACCTCCTGATCGGCCGCAAGAGGGCGGCTTTATATATCAACAAGTTATCGGATACCCTGCGGCAAACTATTGGTAGTTGTTACACTTCGAGACGGCTGCTGCGCAGCCTCCTCAGCATGAGGGATTTGGGTGTGGCTTGCACAATCAGCGCATCCGCAGCCACATGCAATAGATCCCTCACCCTGAGATGCGTAGCCATAGGACGTTGCGAAGCGACCCCCGTTGCAAGCAACGGGCTTTGGGCGGAGCCTCGAAGGGCGAGGGATCGCAGGCAAAAGACGCGATAGTTGACTAACTAGTCACTCTCTCATATATCGCTCCATGCAACTCAGGGACAAGACGCGTGGCAAGACCGAAAAGCGAGGACAGGCGGAGCGCGATCCTATCCGCCGCGACCCGCGTCATCGCCGCGGAAGGGCTGGGCGCAGCGACGGCGACGATCGCCAAGGAAGCCGGCATCTCGAATGGGTCACTGTTCACCTACTTCGAGACGAAGGCCGATCTATTGAACGAGCTCTACCTGGAGCTGAAGACCGAGATGGCTGCGGCTGCCCTGGACGGGCTGCCGGCGAAGAGCGACATCCGCAGGCAGATGCTGCACGTGTGGTCTCATTGGCTGCGCTGGGCGACGTCCTCGCCCGAAAAGCGCCGGACGCTCGCGCATCTCGCCGTGTCGGAGGATATCACCCCTCAGACCCGCCAAACCGGGCACCAGACGATGGCCGGCATCGCAAAGCTTCTGGAACGAAGTCGCGAAAACGGACCGATGCGCAATGTGCCGCTAGGCTTCGTCGTTGCCCTGATGAGTGCGCAGGCGGACGCGACGATCGACTTCATGATCCGCGACCCGGCCAATGCCGACAAGCATAGCAAGGTTGCGTTCGACGCTCTCTGGCGAATGGTCGCCTAATTTTTTGGCCTATGAGCGACTGACTAGACAGACAACCAAGTGGAGACAAATATGCCGAAGACCGTTTTGAAGAGTCTGTCAGAGCGCAAGGCGTACATCATCACCGGCCCGACCTCTGGCATAGGTCGCAGCACGGCGCTCGAGCTGGCCAACCACGGCACGGTGATCCTGGTCGGCCGCGACCCCAAGAAGCTCGACGACGTGCGGAAGACTATTGAGCAAAAGGGACAGCACGCGGTGTCGGTCGTGTGCGACCTGTCGGACATTGCGAGCGTGCGACACGCGGCTGCGGAGATCGTTGCGCTGGGCCTTCCAATCGCCGGCCTGCTCAACAACGCGGGCATCATGCAGATGCGCGCCACGAAGAACGCGCTGGGCTGGGACATGACGTTCGCGACAAACCACCTCGGCCCGTTCGCGCTGACCGAGGCGCTCGTGCCGCATCTCCCCGACGGTGCGAACATCGTCTTCGTCGTCTCCGCCGTAGAAGACCCCGAGCGCAAGCCCGCCAAGGCCGTCGGCTTCCGCGGTGCTCGCTATATTTCGGCGGAAGCGAGCGCGCGCGGCGAGTGGCAGCCCGACGGTTCTAAAATGCCGGGCGCGGACGCCTATGCCACGTCGAAGCAGTGCAATCTCGCCACGGTGATGGTCTTCGCCCGTGAAACTCCACGGCTGCACTTCAACGCGGTCGAGCCGGGCATAAATCTTACCACCGGTCTCGGGCGGCGCGACGCCAATGCCCTCGTGGGTTTTCTGTCGCAATACATCATTCCGCTGCTCGTTCCGCTGCTCGTGCCGCTGTTTATGCCCTTCATGACGTTTTTGAGCACCCCGAAACGAGCCGCGCGCGTGCTCACCAAAGTCTTGACCGATGAATCCGGTCAGACCGGTCTCTACTACGACGAGGGCGGCCATCCGATGCTCGGCTCCACGCTCGTGCGCGATCCGAAATTCCAGGATCGCGTCGTCGCCGAGACGCGCGCCTTGCTGGCGACGAGTCCAAGTTAAGTCGCGGAAGTTAAGTCGCCGAAGTCGATAGAGCTGCTAAGACGTCAGGCAAGCTATCCCTTAATGTTTCTCACTTGGGTTCTTATTTGGCGCGCAGCGCCGCCTCATAAGCTAACCGCACCCAATGAGCCATTACATCCGGATCATCAAAGGCATCCTCGGGGACAGACCAATAGGGCATGTTAATCGCCTTGCCCTTCTTTCCTTCATAGGCCCATCTCTTTGCGCCGGCCGCTTCGAACATCGGCCCCGTAAGATCATCAGCCTTCAATAGCATTTCACCGCGGACTTCGACGGCCACAATCTTTCCATTGTGATAGATGCCCTTGCCGCCGAACATGCGTTTGATCGCCACCGGCCCCAGCGCGATGAACATCTCTTCGATATCGCGATTATCCATTGGCGCTGACGAACCTATTTGGGCACGGGCATCTTCAGAAGAAGTATAGCAGTCGATTTCAAGACGGTGCATGACCGGCCGTCTTTTTCTGCCTTACCGCGCCAGATTGACCTTGGCGAGATCGATCACCTCGCCGCCGCGGCCACCGCGTGATCGGCCTCGTCAATGAGCTCGCGGTCAGCGCCGGCTTCATGGCGCTCGGCATGGCAACCGACAGCTGCTACGCCCTGCCCTCCGCCGAAGTGCGCGTCATGGCGCTGAACGCGATGGCGCGCGTCACCCGCGTGCCGCTGGAACGGCTCGAAGAGTTGAGCAAGACGTCGCCTGTTCTTGGCCCGGGCGCGCAAAATTATCTGCGCGTCGGCGCATTGAAAGAGATTTGAGACGGCGATCTCGTCGCGCATTTTCGCAAGGCGCTCGCTGAGACGCCCGCCAGTAGTGATGACGCGCGCTGCGCTTTGGGCGCAGAGCGCGGCGGCCGCACGGCAGCACTCGGCGTCGCGCAAATGGTGCGCGCAGGTGAGCGAGGCTAGACGTGCTGGTACGCCACAACTTGGTATGGCTCGATCCCTTGGCCGAGATCGACTGCATCGATGTGGCTGATCACGAGATGGCCGCGGACTGGCTGCAAGCCGGCCGGCCGGCCATCGTGCGGCGAAGCCAGATCGAAAGCGAAGACCATATCGCGCTCGGCATTCCGCTGCCGACGCGGCTCGAGCGCCGACGGCTTTCGCTGCGCGGTCCACGCGATGCAATCCTTCGACACACCGCGCCGCCGCCGCTCGCCGAGGCGCTGATCTGCGCGCCGTCTGACTGGCAGCTGCTGCAAGCGATCGTGGATCGCTTCGCCCATATCGGCGCGGAGACCAAAGTCTATGGCTCGCTCGGCTGGCAACATTTGACAAAAGAGATTTACCTCAGGCCGCAGTCCGACATCGATCTCTTGATCATGCCGCAGGACAACTTCGATGCGGACGGCGCGCTTGCCTATTTCGAAGAGCTGGCGCATCAGGAGGCGCCGCGGCTCGATGGCGAGATTGTCATCGGCCAAGATCGCGCTGTCGCATGGCGCGAGCTTCTGGCGCCGAGCGAGGGCATTCTCGTGCGCGGCCGGATGCGGCTCGCCATTGAATCGAGGATAGACGTGATCGCCAGTCTCAAGCAAAAGGTCGCCGCATGATCGAGGCGCGCCTTGCTTCAAGGTTGGATAGCGCCACGGCGGCGCTGATCGATCGCCTCGCAGTCTCGGCGCTCATCAGCGAGATCATCCTCTATCCGAAGGCCGGCCTCGTCAGCCTCATCGACACCGGCAGCCATGAGGATATGGACGCACGGACCTTTCTGCGCAGCGCGCGCGCTTTGCGCGGCTATTTCGGCGCGATTGCGCAAGCCGCCGCCGATGGCGCGCCCTTCGCCGCCATGAAAGAGATCGGTCTGGCGGCGGAAGCGCGCATGTTCGCGGCAACCGATGGCATCAACACCCATCGCGGCGCCGTCTTCTCGCTCGGGCTTCTTGCGGCAGCAGCAGGCGTCGCGCTCGCGCAAGGCAAGGCCTCGGCGATTGATCTTTGCAGCATCGTCGCGGAACGCTGGGGCGGGCCAATCCTTGCAAGCCGGCCGGAGCAGGATGAAAGCCATGGCGCGCAGGTTCGCGCGCAATATGGAGCGCCCGGCGCACGCGAGGAAGCGGCTGCGGGCTTTCCCACCGTGATCCTTCACACGCTGCCGGCCTTCCGCGAAGCCTATGCGGCTGGCGGCCGGCGGACGATCGCGGCACTCCATGCCTTCTATGCCGGCATGACGATCCTTGAAGACAATAATCTCCTCTATCGCGCCGGGCTCGACGGCCTTGCCGAAGCACAGACCGAAGCCGATCGCTTCATGCGCGCTGGCGGCATGTTGGCGATGGATGGATATGAACGCGCGCAGGCCATGCATGCGCGCTTCACGTCGCGACGCCTGAGCCCCGGCGGCTCGGCCGATCTTCTGATCCTGACGCTGTTCCTCACGCGCTTCGAGGCGGAGATGCGGGCTCTATGAGCCTGCTCTATCTCTGTTCGGGACAAGGCACGCAGCATCCGGCGATGTTTTCGCGGCTCGCCACAGAGCCTGCGGCGCAGCCCGTTCTCGACGCGCTTTCGCGACGTCTCGGCTTCGACGTGAAAATGCTGGAACAACAGACAACGCTCGATCTCAGCGACAATCTCACTGCGCAGCTTCTCGTCACCGGCCATGTGCTCGCAGCGCATGCGACGCTCGCCGATGTGCCGCCCGACATCTGCGTCGGTTATAGCGTCGGCGAAATCGCGGCCTGCGCTTGCGCCGGCGGTTTCGACGTCGAAACAGCCTTCGATCTCATCACTGCGCGCGCCCACTGCATGAATGAATGAAGCAGTTGCGGCAAGCAGCGCACCGCAAGGCATGCTGGCCGTCATCGGCCTCTCCGAAGCCACGGTCGAGTCGATCGCTGCGGAGCATGAGCTTGCCATCGCCATCGTCAATGGCGCCGACCATTTCGTTCTGGGCGGTGCCGCGAGCCACCTCGATGGGCTGGAGGATGCGCTCACCGCGAAGGGCGCCCGCAATGTGCGGCGTTTGCCGGTGCAGGTCGCCTCGCACACCTCTTTTCTTGCCAGCGCCGGCCCCTGCTTTGCGCACGTGCTTGACGGCATCACCTGGTCGACGCCGAAAATCCCCGTCCTCTCCGGCATTGACGGACGCCCGATCCGCAGCAAGGCGGATGCGGTTCGGGCATTGTCCGAGCAGCTGTGGCGTAAACTCGACTTTCGCCGCTGCCTTGAATCGGCCGGCGAGCATGGCGCGCGGCTGACGCTCGAAATCGGCGCCGGGCGCACGCTCACGCGGATGTTCGAAGAGGTTTTTCCAGATGTGCCGGCGCGCGCCTATGAGGATTTCCGCAGCGCCGGCGGTATCGCCAAATGGGTAGCAAGCCGCTCGCGCTGACCCGCCTCACGCGCTCGCCATCTCAGGCAGCTTGCCACAGCGCAGCGCCGGCAACGCGGCCTCGATGTCGGCGTCAGGCTGCAACAGCTTGACGAAGATGCGGCTGCTGCCGGGAAGTCCGACGAAAACCCCGCCGACAACCCTGCCGCCACGCAGATTGATCCGCCACCATTCAATGTCTTCCGCGTCTGCGGTAAGACTTTCGTCGCCGGGCTGTGGCTCGATCTCGCCGAAGCTTTTCAGATCGACGCCGTCGCATTTGAGCTGCAACACCACATGCGGCGTCGCATAGGGCTTCGCCTGCCCCGCGAGATCAGCGACCAGCGTTTCCGCCTGCGCCCCGGCGATCGGCCAGAGACCGCCGAGCATCCCCTCAAGCTCCGCGACATCGCCGACGGCATAGATCGACGAATCGGACGTCCGCATCTGCGTATCGACGAGAATGCCGCGCTTCGTCGCTAGGCCACTCGCTTTGGCGAGATCGATGCGCGGGACAATGCCGGCGCAAGCGATGAAGAGATCGCCCGTCACCTGCCGGCCATCCTTCAAAACCACGCTTTCAAGATTGATGTCGCCCTCGAATCCGGTGACCACGGCATCGGTTAACACATCGATCTCGATATTGGTGAGATAATTGGTAAGCCGCGCCGCGCCGTCGCGATCAAGCTGGCGCTCCATCAATCGGCCGGAACGCTGCAGGATGGTCACCTTAAGACCGAGATGATGCAGCGCGTCCGCTGCTTCGACACCGAGCACGCCGCCGCCCAACACAACAGCGCGGCGCGCCTGGTTGAGCTGCATGAAGCTGCGGATCGCCTGCGCATCGGCCGCCTGCCGCAGCACGAAGGCGTTGGGATATTGCGCATAGCGCGCATCAGGACTTTGCGCATGCGCGCCGGTCGCGAGAATCAACCGGTCATAAGCGAGCTTTTCGCCGGTGCCGAGCACGAGGTTGCGGGTTTCGCGGTCGATCGATGCGGCGAGGGTGTTGCGCCAGACATCGACGCGATTGTCGGCATACCAATCCTCCGGCAGGAGGAACAACCCGTCCATCGCGCTGCGCCCATAGATGACGCGGCCGATCGCCATGCGATTGTAGAAATGATGCGGCTCATCTGTCACGACGACGATCTCGACGGACGCGCTCGCGCGGCGCAGCGCATCGGCAACGCCGATGCCCGCAACGCCATTGCCGACGATCACCACCCTGCCGATCCCCTGCGCTTTCAGCGGATCCTCGGCAGATTGCGACGGCGCCGTGGCGGCGTGCTTCGCGTTGCGCACATCGCGGTCGATCACGATGGGACCTTTGACCTGGCAGACGCAGGCCAACCGCGCGACGCCATCGAGACCGAGGCGCTTCAGCGTCGCGAGCTCGTCCGGGCTCGGCGGCGAAACATGCGCATCGCCTTCGCAAATGACGACGGGATCAGCACCGCAAAGGCCTGAGCGGCAACCGAAATTGATTTTGACATTCGCGGCTTCCATCGCTTCGAGCAAGGTCTGGCCCGCAGCAACCGGAAAGGCTTTGCCTGAGCCGCGCTCGCTCACGCGCGCGCCCGCCACATCTTCCATGCGGTCATGCAAAGAGCGTCCGCCTTCGTCGACGCGCAGCTGATCGGCGGAGTTGAGCGCGTGCTCATAGATGCGCTCATTCGAGCGGCCTTTATAGATCAGCACGCCGGCGAGCAGCGCGCCCAAAGCAAGACCGAGCGGTTGTGCCGGCAGCGCCAGATCGACATGGGCGAGATAAGAGAACGCACGGACGACGATCGGCACCGCGAAGGCATAAAACGCCATCAGCGCGATGCAGGCAAAGAGATTGGCGGCACGGAACGGCGTCACGCTGAAGAAACTCGTCAGCGTCTGATAGACACCGACGGAGGCGCAGGTCGAGCCGATCAGGATCAGCGCGTGAATCCAGGGCCCATAGGCCGGATGCTGATCCTGAAGGAAATAGCCGAAGATGATTCCTGGCAGCATCGCCATGAAGAAGCGTCTCTGCCCGGCATAGCGCGGATCATCGTCATAAAGATCGCCGAAGACCGCCGCGCGCGGATTGAAATCGTAGCAGTTCTTCTGACAGCCGACGCAATTCTCGCAATAGCCGTTGCGCACGACGAGCACAGGCGCCTGCCCGTAATCGCGCTGGATCGGCCCAAGCGGACAGAAAGTGCCGCACCAGCCGCTGCGGCCTTTGAAGATGAGGCCGCCGAGCAAGGCCAATAGCAGAACGGCAAAGAGCCCGATGCCGACGATCAACCCATTATGATTGAGTACAGGCGCGCGCAGCGCGATGCAGACGAAGAAGAACAAGACCGCGACTGCAAAGGCCCATTTGCGCCCCGTCTCCGGCAGATCGCGCGCCGCGGAAATATGCGTCATGCGCGGAATCTGATTGAGAAAGGCCATCGGACAGATCTGCCGCCAAAGCCCTGGCGCGATGACGAGCAGCGCCGGAACGACCGGGATCATCAAACCCCAGAAGACGCGCAGGCCAATGTCTGGGTGGCGGATCAGGATCGCGGCGACGACGAGCGTGCCGCAAAGCGTCAAAATCCGAAGCGAAGACCAGAACGCCACCGGAAGGCGCGGCGTGATCTTCGTATAATTCGCGAATAATTGTCCGGCGTTCGCCATCTCATCCCCTCGCGCTTCTTATTGAGCGGTATTGAGGCGGCGCAGCCGCAGGCTGAGCACGCGGCCGAGATCAAGCAGGAGACGCTGCGCGACGCGGGGGCGCCAGGCAGCGAGCTGCTCGAACCGGTCGATTCCGAGACTGAGAATCTCAACGTCTTCGCGGGCGACGATATGCGCAGAGCGCGGCTTGCCGTCGAAGAAGGCCATTTCGCCGAAGACAGAACCTTCGCCGATGGTGGCGAGAAGCTTCGATCCGCCCGGCACGTCGACGATGACGTCGACCGCGCCTTTGGCGATGAGATAAAGGCTGCGATCGCTGTCGCCGGCGGTCAGAATGCGCACGCCTGCGGACACGAATTGCCGTTCGACGAACTTCAGAAAATCCGTCCATTCGGCTTCGGAGAGATCTTTCAGGATCGCAAAGTCATGACCGAGAATATCGGCCTGCGGATTTTCGTAATTGAATAAATCGAGTGCCATATTTGCCCCAATTGGGACGGAGCCGGCGTCGGCGCATCGGCTCCGGCCTTCTGCCGAAGACGCGCGCTGCCAAAAGCCCCCGTCCAGTCTATCAAATGCGTGCGTTGCGCATAGCCAGCAATATACGGAGCGCCCGGCCGGCCCCTGTGCCTTAGCGCACATGCCGTCATGAAAATTCTAATAATCGTCGTCGTCCTCCGCCTGCCGCAACTTGCACATCGCGCGATTGGCGTCACGCGACTCCTTGCCATTTAGAAGCCGGTTGAACCAGTCGCGCGGCGGCAACGGGTCGGACAATTCCTCAAAGGTCGGCTCGCCGCCGGGATTGAGGCCAGCCGACGCAGCTTGCGCCAGAGCCTCTGCTTCGTTCGCGGCCTCCACGATGACAACTCCAAGAAATTTCGCGCCGACCGGACGTTCGGGATCGGAAAAACTGATCCAATATACAGACACAATGCTAACCCTCGCCCGCCGTTCACCTCCGCGCCGCGATGACGCGCAGTAATCTTGATCAAAATCAAAGCCCTGCTTCCCCAGGCGCCTAACGCTCTGGGTCACCCCGGCCGCAAGGAGATGGACCACATGGCAAGCAATGATCACGCCGTATCGCAAAGCGCGATAAAGGCGCATCTCGTGGGCTCCGGCATCGCGTCGCTCGCCGCCGCGGCCTTTCTCATCCGCGATGCCGGCGTGCCCGGCGGCAATATTACGATCTATGAGGAAGGCAAGATTTTCGGCGGCAGCCTCGACGGCGCCGGCACGCCAAGCGAAGGCTATGTGATCCGCGGCGGCCGCATGTTCACCTATGAGGCCTATACCTGCACTTTCGATCTGCTCGCGTCCGTTCCGTCGCTCGATGATCCGACGCGGACCGTCAAAGATGAGATCTATGCCTTCAACGAGAAGCATGTCTCGCATTCGCGCGCGCGGCTCGTGAGCCACGGTCAGAAAGTCGATGTCTCGCGCATGGGATTTTGCAATCGCGATCGCTTCGACCTCATGAAGATACTGGCCGTCACCGAAGCCTCGCTCGGCGCCAAGCGTATCGAGGATGTTTTCGCGTCAAGCTTCTTCACGACGAATTTCTGGTACATGTGGGCGACGACCTTCGCCTTCCAGCCCTGGCATAGCGCCGTCGAAATGAAGCGCTATCTGCATCGCTTTCTGCAGGAATTTCCGCGGATCAACACGCTCGCCGGCGTGCGGCGTACGCCTTACAATCAATATGACTCGATTGTCAGGCCGCTGACGAAATGGCTCATCGAACGTGGCGTCCATTTCGAGACCGGAGTCCGCGTCACCGATATGGATTTCAAATATGGGCCGCATGGCAAAGCCGTCGAACGGATTCATTATCGCCACGAAGGCCTGGTGCATGAAATTGGCGTCAGCGACGATGATCTCGTCTTCATCACCAATGGTTCGATGACCGCCGCCTCCAGCCTTGGCTCCATGACATCGCCAGCCCAAACGACATCGCTTACCGAACTACCGGAGATCGAGGCCGAGGGCGCCTGGGCGCTCTGGGAGACGCTGGCGAAACGCCATCCGGACTTCGGTCATCCGGAGGCCTTCACTCGCAATCAAGACGAATCGAAATGGCTGTCCTTTACGACGACATTGCATGATCCGACATTTTACAAACTGATGGAGGATTTTACCGGCAATACGGCGGGCACCGGAGGGCTCGTGACCTTCATCGATTCAAATTGGCTGATGTCCGTCGTTCTCGCCTATCAGCCGCATTTCCTCGGCCAGCCCGACGATGTGAACGTCTTTTGGGGCTATGGCCTCTTCACGGATCAAGAGGGCAATTTCGTCAAGAAGAAGATGTCGCATTGCTCCGGCGAGGAGATCATGACCGAGCTTCTCGGCCATTTGCGATTTGATCGCGAGCGGGAGCAAATCCTGAAATCGGCCAATTGCATCCCCTGCATGATGCCCTTCATCACCAGCCAATTCATGCCGCGCGTGGCGGGCGACCGGCCGCCGGTCACGCCGAATGGCACGCATAACCTCGCCTTCCTCGGGCAATATTGCGAAATGCCCGACGACGTCGTCTTCACCGTGGAATATTCGGTGCGCTCGGCGCAGACCGCGGTCTATGCGCTCCTCGGCGTCGATAGACCCATCCCGCCGATCTACAAGGGCCAATATGACCCGGCCGTTCTCGCTGCTTCGTTCAAGACGCTGATGCAGTAATCACGGCGCTGCGCTTTGGCGCGCAGCGCGATCCGCATGATCTCATCGGAAAGCCTGCGGCTTTTCGGGATCATGGCATTAGGGCGCATGATCTCGTCCGAAAAGTCTGCAACTTTTCGGGATCATGCGTTAGTCGATCTTCAGCGACTTCAGCTTGCGATGGAGCGCCGAGCGCTCCATCCCGATGAATTCCGCCGTGCGCGAGATATTGCCGCCGAAGCGGCTGATCTGCGCGACGAGATATTCGCGCTCGAAAACCTCGCGCGCATCGCGGAGCGGCAGGCTCATCAACTTCTCGCCGCCCGCGCCATTCGGCGTCGAGGGCACCAGCGCGCCGACTTCGGACGGCAGCATCTCGGAGGTCAATTCCGCTTCGGGATCGCCCGGCGCCAGAATCATCAGCCGCTCCACATTATTGCGGAGCTGTCGGATATTGCCCGGCCAATCATGCGATTGCAGCACGGCCATCGCCTCGCTCGCGATCTTACGGCGCGGCATGCCACTCGTCATCGACAGCTGATCCATGAAGAAATCGATGAGTTCTGGAATATCGTCGCGATGTTCGGACAGCGACGGTACGCGGATCGGCACGACGGAAAGCCGATGGAAGAGATCTTCGCGCAGCGATCCTTCGGCGATGAGCGCGGGCAGATCGCGCGAGCTCGATGAAATGATGCGCACATCGACGTGGACGCGCGTCGCGCCGCCGACGCGCTGGAAATTCTGATCGACGAGAACCCGCAGAATCTTGCCCTGCGTCTCCTTCGGCATATCGGCGATCTCGTCGAGATAGAGCGAACCGCCATGCGCCTCCTCGAGCGCGCCGACCTTGCGGCCGCGACCGTCCCTCGCCTCGACGCCGAAGAGTTCGATTTCCATCATGTCGGGCGTGATCGTCGCCGAATTGATGACGACGAAAGGACCGGAGGCGCGCGCGGACGCCTCATGGATGGACCGCGCCACAAGCTCCTTGCCGACACCCGGCGCGCCGGTGATGAGGACGCGGGAATTTGCCGGCGCGACGCGCTCCACCACCTGGCGGAGCTGATTGATGATGCTCGACTTGCCGATGATGCGGTTAAGCGCGCCAGCGCGCGTGCGCAGTTCATTGATCTCGCGCTTCAGCCGCGAGGCTTCGAGCGCGCGTTCGGCGACGAGGACCAGACGATCGGCCTTGAACGGCTTCTCGATGAAGTCATAGGCGCCCATCTTGATTGCCGACACGGCGGTTTCGATATTGCCGTGACCGGAGATCATGACGACCGGCAAGGTCGGATGATTGGTCTTGATGATCTGCAGAAGCTGCAGCCCGTCGAGCCGCGAGCCCTGCAGCCAAATGTCGAGGAAGACCAGATGCGGGCGGCGCGCCTCGACGGCGGCCAGAGCCTCATCGGAGTTCTTGGCCGTGCGCGTGCCATGTCCTTCATCCGACAAAATACCGGAGACGATATCGCGGATATCAGCTTCGTCGTCGACGATCAGAATATCGGTAGCCATCTCTTTATATGCGCTCTCTTAATTGGGGCTTTCATTGGATGCAGCCGCAAGTTCTGCGACCGGCTCCCGGTCAGCGGCGTCATCTAATTCCATGCAGGGAAAAAACAGCCGAACGACGGCACCGCGGCCTTTCGGCTTGTCGAGCAGTTCGAGACCACCACCGTGGTCTTCAAGAATTTTCGCGACGATCGCGAGCCCAAGGCCAGTGCCTTCGGCGCGCGTCGTCACATAAGGTTCAAGCAGGCGATTGCGTTGGTCCTTGGGAAATCCCTTGCCATTGTCCACAACGAAAATCTCGGCAATGCCGTCCGGCGTCACATCGAGCGACACGGAAATCTTGCCGGCCTCCGGCTCGATCTCCATCTGGGCCGCGACGCCTTCGGTCGCATTCTTGATCACATTGGTAACCGCCTGCGACAAGAGCCGGCGATCAAAGCGCGCCATCAGCTTGCCGTCCGGAAGCTTGTCTTCGAACTCGATGTCGGGATGGCCAACACGCATGAGGAAGAGGACCTGGCGCACGCAATCGGCGAGATCGTCCTCCGCCGGCCGCGCCTTCGGCATGCGGGCAAAGGATGAGAACTCATCGACCATGCGCTTGATGTCGTCGACCTGCCGGACGATCGTGTCGACGCATTGGTCGAAGATTTCGCGATCGGTCGTGATCAGGCGGCCGTATTTGCGGCGCAGCCGTTCGGCCGAGAGCTGGATCGGCGTCAGAGGATTCTTGATCTCATGCGCGATGCGGCGGGCGACATCGGCCCACGCAGCGGTGCGCTGCGCCGAGACGAGATCGGTGATATCGTCCAGTGTGACGACGTAACTCTTCTTGGCACGCGCGCCGGGCTCGGTCGTCACGCGGATGTTGAAGATCCGATCGCGACCGTTGCGGCTCACCGAAATTTGGCCCTGCAGCAGGCGTAGATCGCCGTTGCGGGCTTCGGCAATCACCGGCTCGGCCTCCGGCAGAACTTCCACGATCGGCTGGCCGATGGCGCTGACGCTCGCCTCGCCGCCCGGATGGATCAAGCGATCGGCCGAAGGGTTGAGTACGGTGATCTCGCCGCGCGTGCCGATGCCGATCACCGCCACCGGCACGCCCGACAGCACCGCTTCCGTGAAGAGGCGGCGTTCATCAATCAGATTGCTCGCGGCGATGAGCCGGTTCTGCTGCACCCGCAGCTCCGACGTCATCTTGTTGAAGGTCTCGCCGAGATGCGCGAGATCGCCTTCCGACGCGTTGACCGGCACTTGGACGTAGAGATTGCCGGTCGCGACCTGATCGGTCGCAGCGATAAGGCGCCGGATCGGCGCAACGAGCCGATTGGCGAAGGTCAGACCCACCCAGGTCGCCGACAACAGCATGATCAGCGCGATCAGCACATACATGGTCGCGAAGCCGATCTGGATGCCGCGCCTATGGCTGTCGAAAGCGTCGTAAAGCGCGTTCAAGCGCGCCGCACGGCGCGCGAAGCTCACACTGAAGGGATCGACCGGGCGGGCGACATAAAGATACATGTCCTCAAAGGACGGCAGCTGACGCACGGCGACAAAGGTCTGGCCTTCGTCAAGGTAGAGACAGACCGGCTCGTTGCTGCGGGCGTCCTGGAAATCCTCGGGCTTCGGCTGGACGATCGCCGTGCCGAAGCGCGCGCCCGTATCGACCTTCTCTTCGATCGCGCCGTTCGAATGGATGATCGCCGCCGCGGTGAAGCCAAGAAACTTGGCACGCGACGCGAAGAACTCGTGAAACAGCTGCCGGTCGGCTTTGAAGAGCGCCTTGCCGCGGTCGAGATCGGCGGCGGTCAGACGCGCTTCCTGCAAGAGTGAACGGCACTGGCCCTGGCTGAAGAGTTCGGCGGCCTTACCATTGTTCAAAATGAAGCCGTGGACATCGTCCATGAAGCCCGGACCGAGCGTCCGCTCGAGCGTCACCGAGCCGACGGCGGCCATCAGGATCGCCGGAACGACGGCGATGACCGAGAACAGGCCGACGATGCGGATATGCAGCCTTGCGCCGGCAACCTGCGCCCGCCGCGCCGCGAGCAGGCCCCAGGCCTCGGAAACAACGACGGCCGCCAGGAACAGGATGCAGACAGCATTGATCGCAAGAAGACCGAGGACGACCCGATCCGTCGGCGGGATGGGCGTATAGCCCATGAAAATGAGAAAGCTCGTGGCGGCGGCGACGAAGGCGAGAACGACCGCGACCGGTCCCAGCGTCGAAATCAGCCGGCGTGACCGTTTGCGCGCAGTCGGTGCGCGTTGCGGAAGGCTCGTCTCGCGCATTCTGACCTATGCCCTGAAAATTGCCTCGCCCGACGGCTCAAAGCCGACGGATCGCGCCAATCCATTTGACGAGGTATGGCACCGCGCCAACTTCAGGAAAGAGCAGAGATAAATGCCAGCCATGCTCCCGCCCGCCTCATTGTCGCGCGGGGCCCCAAGGATGACAGTGGGATCTCCGCGTTGCGCGGAAATCACGCTGTTGCACAAATACGACATTTCCTGGGCCGACCAGTGGGCGTCATGCAAATTCAGGTTGTTATACCCAAGGTTACGGCTTTGCGCGCCCCTATTGCGGGGCGCGCATCAGACGGATGTCGAGGTCGCGGACCTTTTTACGCAGCGTATTGCGATTGAGGCCGAGAAGTTCGGCGGCCTTGATCTGATTGCCGCGGGTCGCCGCCAGAACCGCCGAGATCAGCGGATATTCCAATTCGCGCAGAACGCGATGGTAGAGGCCGGGCGGCGGCAGCGCATCGCCATGCGCCTTGAAGAGTTCTGAGAGATGCCGCTCAACGGCACCGGCGAGGCTCGTCGCGCCGCCTGCGTCCTTGCCGCCGCGATCCTCGCCCGCCGGCGACTGCTGCGCAAAGCCCGGCAGAAGCGGTGAGGAATCAGCCGAAAGCTCGGTGTCGACGAGCGCCTCGCTGATGATCTCCTGCGGATAGAGCGCCGCAAGCCGGCGCGTCAGATTTTCGAGTTCGCGAATATTGCCCGGCCACCGGTAGCGCTTCATGCGTTCGAGCGCCGCCGGCTCGATATGCTTCAGCGGCAGGCCTTCAGCGGCAGCGACTGCGAAGAAATGCTGGACGAGATCGGGAATGTCCTCGCCGCGCTCGCGCAGCGGCGGCAGTCGAAGCGGCACGACATTCAGGCGGAAGAACAAATCCTCGCGGAACAGCCCCTGCTGGATCAGGCCGCGCAAATCCTTGTTCGTCGCGGCGATGATCCGGACATTGGTCTTGATCGGGGTGCGGCCGCCGACCGTCGTATATTCGCCCTGCTGCAGCACGCGCAAAAGCCGCGTCTGTGCCTCCATCGGCATGTCGCCGATCTCGTCGAGAAACAGCGTGCCGCCTTCGGCCTGCTCGAAGCGGCCGGCCGAACGCTGATTGGCGCCAGTGAAGGCGCCCTTCTCATGGCCAAACAATTCGCTCTCGATCAGGTCGCGCGGAATCGCTGCCATATTAATGGCGACGAAGGGGCCTTTCTTGCGCTTGCCATAGTCGTGCAGCGCCCGGGCGACGAGCTCCTTGCCGGTGCCCGACTCGCCGGTGATCATCACAGTAAGATCGGTCTGCATCAGCCGCGCGAGGGCGCGGTAGATCTCCTGCATGGCAGCCGAGCGGCCGACAAGCGGCATCCCCTCGAGATCGGCCGGCGCCGCGAGCTTCGCCTTGTTCTTCGGCTCGTTCATCGCCCGGCCGACAATCGCGACGAGCTCGCGCAGATCGAAAGGCTTGGGCAGATAATCATAGGCGCCCCGTTCGGACGCCTTGATAGCGGTCATGAACGTGTTTTGCGCGCTCATCACGATGATCGGCAGCTCGGGCCGCAGCTTCTTCATGCGCGGCAGCAGTTCAAAGGCATTGTCGTCGGGCATAACCACGTCGGTAATGACCAGATCGCCGTCCCCCGATTGCACCCAGCGCCAAAGTGTGGCCGCCGTTCCCGTGGTTCGAACTTCATAGCCGGCGCGAGACAGGGCCTGGCTCAATACGGTTCGAATCGCGGCATCATCATCGGCTATGAGAATATTTCCTCCCATCGCCTTGCACCTCCAAAGCCCCCTGGGGGCTCAAATCATCGCTTATCGCGCGTTGCTTGATTGTTTTTTGCTGACTTGGTCTTGCTACCCGGCCCCGCCACGGGCGGCGCGTTTCTGAGTGGCCCATCTACTTTCGGCCCATTTGCTTTTGGACCATTTACTTGGCCTTGGCGCCACGACCGTCGCGCGCGGCATACATGGGCATGAGGATGCGGAAAACCGTCCGCCTCGGGGACGAGTCACACTCAATCGTTCCACCATGATCGCCGATGATTTTAGCAACCAGTGCAAGACCGAGGCCACTTCCTGCCGCTTTTGTCGTGATGAAAGGTTCAAACAGATGCGGCTGAACATCGGCCGGCACGCCCGGTCCGTTATCGCGCACGCAAAACTCCAAAGGCAGGCTGACCGGAACGTCGGAGGTCGAAATCTTCAGCCGGACGCCGGGGCGATAGGCCGTCGACAGCTCGATCTCGCCGTCGCTGCGCTGCTCCCCGATGGCCTCGGCGGCGTTTTTGACGAGGTTCAGGAAGGTCTGCACGAGCTGATCGCGGTTGCCGAGAACCGGCGGCAGCGACGGATCGTAGCTTTCGACGAAGCGGATATGACGCGCGAAACCGGCTTGCGCCGCCTTCTTCACATGGTCAAGCACCGAATGGATATTGACGCTCTCGCGTTCGAGCGGGCGGCCATCGGAAAAGGCTTCCATCCGATCGACGAGTTTCACGATGCGGTCGGTCTCGTCGCAAATCAGCCGCGTCAAAGCACGATCGCCATCGCTGACTTCCTGTTCCAGCAATTGCGCCGCGCCGCGGATACCCGACAAGGGATTCTTGATTTCATGGCCGAGCATCGAGGCCATGGCAGACACAGAGCGCGCCGCGCCGCGATGCGTCAACTGGCGATCCATCTTCTCCGCCATGGTGCGCTCCTGCAGCATGACGACGACGGCCTCGACCGCATCCGACATCGGCGTGACAAAGAGATCGACCATCTTCTCCGTGCCGAGCCGCGGCACGCCGAGATCGACGCGATATTCGCTGATCGCCGAGCCGGTCCGCATGACTTGTTCGACGATCGACAAAAGCACCGAGCCGAAGGGCAGAAGATTGGGCAGGCTCTGTTGCAGCAAGATCGAACGGCTGCTGCCGAAAAAGATCTCCGCCGCCAGATTCACTTCGAGGATGAAGCCGTCGGGGCCGACCGCGAGGATCGGATGCGGCAGAGCATTGAGAAGGAGCGCCGGATCAGTTCGCAACGGCGTATCGGCATGCGCCGCCTCGCCAAGCAGCGCCGCCTCGTCGTCGGGCGCGCTGGGAAGTCCTGTGCGTCTCATGCCGTCCCCGCTGCATCTTCGTTCAACAAGAGACCGAGTATCGCTTCGACCTCGGCAGGATCTTCACAGGTGACAAGCCGGCTGCGCAAAGCGACTGCGTCCGGATGTTTCGAACCTTCGGCATAGGCCGCAAGATGTTTGCGCGCATGGCGCACGCCCTTCGCCTTGCCGAACGACGCGAGAAGCGCGTGATAATGCTCGCGCGCCGCGGCGGCGCGCACATCGGACGAAGGCTCGGGCCGAATCGGTCGTCCCGCAAGATGATCGCCGATCTGACCGATCAGCCAAGGCCTGCCAATGGCGGCGCGCCCGATCATCACAGCGTCGGCGCCCGACGCCGCAACCATCGCGGCGGCATCGGCCGGGCTCGTGCAGTCGCCGTTGGCGACAAGCGGAATGGAAACGGCATCACGAACCTGACGGATCGCGGCCCAATCGGCCTTGCCCTGATAGAATTGGCAGCGTGTGCGGCCGTGCACGGTCAGCATCGCAGCGCCTTCGGCTTCGGCGCGACGCGCCAGCTCCGGCGCATTGCGCGTGGCATCGTCCCATCCGAGCCGCATTTTGAGCGAGACGGGAATCTTCACGGCGCCGATCGCGGCACGCAGAAGCTCGGTCGCAAGATCGAGATCGCGCATCAGAGCGGAGCCAGCGGCACCGCCGGTCACGCGTTTCGCCGGGCAGCCCATGTTGATATCGATCATCGCGGCGCCGGCAGCCTCGGCCTGGCGCGCCGCATCGGCAAGACGCTGCGGCACGCAGCCGGCGATCTGGACGACATGAGTCGCAATCCCCTCGCCCGCGGCGCGCAACGCTGCTTCCGAATCGCCGTTCAGATAGAAATCCGCGTCGAGCATTTCGGAGATGGTGAGGGCGGCGCCAAAACCCTCGGCCAAGCGGCGCATGCCGTGATCGGTGACGCCCGCCATGGGCGCAAGAAAGGCGCGGCCCTGAAGCGTGAGCGCGCCAATCCTCAAGCTCTCGCTTGGGCTCGCCGGCTCTCTGCATAAAACTTGTGCATTCGCGCTCATGTTCAAATTATAGTCACAGAATGCGGCGCCGCAACCATGCCCCTCGATTAATTGGCATGCAAAGGGACGGAAAAATTGACGCGGGCCTAGAAAAGCGACAGGACGAAAC
This sequence comes from Methylovirgula sp., assembly GCA_052144065.1. Lineage (GTDB taxonomy): Bacteria > Pseudomonadota > Alphaproteobacteria > Rhizobiales > Beijerinckiaceae > Methylovirgula. The sequence goes on from JBKQRA010000106.1 coordinate 19,403, forward strand.
CCCGCCTCAGCCGAAAGCCATGCAGCTGCGATGCACGACAAATCTGAGATAAATTTGACAGGCGAAATGGCCATTCTGGTCGTCGCCGCCGGCCGCGGATCGCGCGCGGGACCGGGACTTCCCAAACAATATCGGGATGTTGCGGGCAGGCCCCTGCTTGCCCACACGCTAGCGGCGCTGCTCCAGGCGGCCCCCCACGCGCGGGTGATCACCGTCATCCACAAGGATGATCAGGACCTTTACGCTCGGGCCGTGGCGCATCTGTCGCCTGAGGACCGCAGCCGCCTCTATGGCCCGACGGAAGGCGGCGACACCCGCCAGGACAGCGTCCGCATGGGCCTCGAAGCCCTGGCGCGGCAGCGGCCGCTCCCGGCGATTGTGCTGATTCATGACGGCGCCCGTCCCTTCTCGAGCGCGGCGCTGGTAGCGCGCGCCCATGCCGCAGCGCATGAACATGGCGCCGCCGTGCCAGGGCTGCTGCTGACCGATACAGTCAAAGAGGTCGATGCCGGCGGCCGCGTCGTCGCAACGCCGCAGCGATCGATGCTGCGCAGCGTGCAGACGCCGCAGGCGTTCCGCTTCGATCTGATCTTGGGCGCCCATCGCGACGCCCATAGCGCCGGCCAAACGGGTTTGACTGATGACGCCGCGATCGCCGAATGGGCCGGTCACGGCGTTCATATCTTCGAGGGCGAACGGGAGAACGTCAAAATTACCAGCGCGGAAGACATCGGCCTCGCCGAAACGAAACTCATCGGCACCTTGCTCGATGTCCGAATGGGCCAGGGCTTCGACGTGCATGCTTTCGGACCGGGCGATCATGTCTGGCTCGGCGGCCTCAAGGTCCCCCATGATCACGGCCTGCTCGGCCATTCGGATGCCGATGTGCTGAGCCATGCGATCACCGATGCCATTCTCGGCGCTATCGCCGAAGGCGATATCGGCAGCCATTTCCCGCCATCCGATCCGCAATGGCGCGGCGCCGCCTCCTCGATCTTCCTTGCCGCGGCAATGGAGCTTCTCCGCGCGCGCGGCGGCGTGCTGGCGCATATCGATGCGACGCTCATCTGCGAACGGCCGAAGATCGGTCCACATCGCGATGCGATTCGCGTGAGCCTCGCCGAAATCACCGGCGTCCCGATCGAGCGCATCGCCGTCAAAGCGACAACCTCGGAACATCTTGGATTCACTGGCCGCGAGGAAGGCATGGCGGCGCTCGCGATCGCGACGGTGCGGCTGCCGCTTTAAAGCATGTTCCGGAAAAGTTGCATGACTTTTCCGATCAGAACATGCGCCGACATACTGACCTTAAGCATCTTCCGTTCAGGCTGATGCATCCCGAACGGAGGATGCGCAAGCGTATCAGGCCCGCAGCGCAGCGACGCGGTGCTGCGCAGACGTTGCCTCGGCCTGCCCCCAACGTCCGAATGTAAGGTTGCCGACGGCCGTTGGACGGCCGAACAGATAGCCTTGCATTTCGCTGCAGCCGGCGAGCCGCAATAGCTCATACTGGTCGGCGGTCTCGACGCCTTCGGCAGTCGTCGACATGTCGAGGCTGCGGGCGACGCCGATGATCGCGGCGACGACCGCGGAACTCTCGGTGCGGCTGCCAAGATCGACGATGAAGGATTTGTCGATCTTGATCCGGTCGAACGGAAACTTCGTGAGATAGTTCAAGGACGAATAGCCGGTTCCGAAATCATCGAGCGCGATCGATACGCCAAGGGCCTTAAGCCGGTAGAGAAGATCGAGCGCCGTGTCGCTCGCATGCAGGAACAACGATTCGGTCACCTCGAGCTCGAGGCGGCCCGGCGCCAGTCCGGTCTCGCGCAACACCGTCTCGACGAGCTCGCAGATATTGCCGCTCGTAAATTGCACGACCGATAGATTGACCGAGACGCGCGCCTCATCCGGCCAGTCCCGCGCATCCGAGCACGCCTGCCGCAGAATCCATTCGCCGAGCGGCCCGATCAGGCCGGTCTCTTCGGCGATGCCGATGAACTTCGACGGTTCGATGATCGTTCCGGCCGGATGGCGCCAGCGCACCAGCGCTTCGGCGGCGCAGACGCGCTCCCCTTCGACGTCGATCACCGGCTGATAGTCGAGCAGGAAGTCCTCGCACATGATCGAATTGCGCAGCGCCAATTCGAGCGCGTGGCGCGCCCTGATGTTAGCGTCCATATTGCGATCGTAAAATCGGAAGCAGTTGCGCCCCTCGGCTTTCGAGCGATAGAGCGCGAGATCGGCATTGCGCATCAACTGATCGACATCGGTGCCGTTCTCCGGCGCCTTGGCGATGCCGATGCTGGCGCCAACCATGACTTTTTGGCCATCGAGATCATAGGCGGCACCGACTTCGTCGAGCAGGCGTCGCGCCAGTTCGGAGGTCGATTCGCGATGCGCGCCAGTCATCTGCACAATGGCGAATTCGTCGCCGCCGAGACGCGCCACGAGATCGGCATCGGTGACACAGCTTCGCAGCCGCTCGGCGACGGCAACGAGCAAAGCGTCGCCGCTCGGATGGCCAAGCGTGTCATTGATCGCCTTGAAGCGGTCGAGGTCGATGAGAAGGATCGCAAAGCCTTCATTGGTATGGCCGAGCCGGTTGCGCGCGTCATGCAGCCGCTCGCTGAAGAGCTGCCGGTTCGCGAGACCAGTCAACGGATCATGATGGGCGAGATAAGCGACCTGCTCTTCGATACGCTGGATGGCCGAGACGTCGCTATGGGTCGTGAGCCAGCCGCCGAAGGTCATCGGACGGCGCGAGACGACGATGCTGCGGCCATCGCTGAGATGATGCAATTTCGTTGCGGGAATCAGCGCCGGCGTCGTCTGTTCTTCGAAATAGCGCTGCGAACTCGGCCCGGCGAAGATGCCATTGGCGACGCGGCGCGCGACGATCGACACCAAAGAGGTGCCTGGCCGCAGCTGATCTGCGTCGGCGCCGTAGAGCCGGCCATAGCGGTCGTTGCAGACGACGAGGCGACGGTCCTCATCGAACATGGCGACGCCCTGATCAAGATTGTCGAGAACCGCGGACAGCAAGGCCGTGGTGCGCTGTCCGGTCAGGATGGTCAAGGCGAGAACAAGCAGGAAGGAGACGGCCACCACGACAAACAACGCCAGATTCTGCATAGCCACCGTATGCAAGACCGGCGCGGCCCGCAGCGGCGAGAGCGAGAAACCCAAAACTATGGAGGAAACAGCCTGCGCCAGCATTAAAAAGCCGATCAAGCGGCGCACTCCGCTGAGCGGCCCCTCCCGCGCGCGGATGGCTTCGCCGGCGATATAGAGTTCTCCGATGGACAGCGAAAAAGCCAAGACGAGGAAGCGCGCCGGCGCCGAAGGCTGGATCATCGAGAACCAGCCATGCGCGAGGATGGCTCCGCCGATGATCGCTGTGATAATGCTCCAACGAATCCGAACGGCACAGGCATCGAGAATGCCGACGCCAAAGACCGCCATTCCAATGTAGATCACGAGCCCGCGGCCGCAGGTCAGCAAGCCTGAAGCCGGCGACGGATCGAAGGCGACTAACGTCGATCCGAGGGCGACGAGGAAAGATCCAAGCGCCCATTTTCGGGCCGGCGCATATCTGCGTTCTGCATACCAGACAAAACCCAGGCCAAGCGCCTGCAAAAAGGACTTTACGGCGAAAACCGTCGCGATCACTCGATAATCGAAAAGATCGTGCATCAAACGAATGCCGTGCCTGAGCGCTCGACCGGAGAACGTTCGCCTGCATGCCGTAAGCGAACGCACAAATAATTGGCCCTCCCCCATGTGGTGAAAGGCACCCTCCGCGGGTCTAAACGAATTCGGTAAAGAATGACTTCACGGCACCCCGGGGGATGAATGAAATGCGGTCCGAAAGGCCTTTGAATGCGCCGCAAAATGAGCGCGAAAACATCTGAAACAAATTTGCAACAGTCCTTGAAATTAATAAATGCAGCGCCGTTCGGATGTCCTTAAGGCTTTGAAACTCCAGAGCCGGAACTCCTTTATGTCCAACATGTGACTAATTGCGTCGAAAATAAAAAGCCGTTATTCCAAAGCTACGGTGAACCCTGGGATACCACTCCTGTGCATTAGGTGGCTGTCCCGCCGGAGCATCGAAATTAACACATCGCTTCTGCTCGTATCGCGCATTCGTCGCCTCAATTGACCAAGTGACGGCTAGCAAAGACGACAGATTACTTCAGCAGATCAGCTGCGCCACTGCCGGGGCGTTCTTCGGCAACTAGGTTGGGGGGCATTATGCAAAGGTCATCCGAAAACTACCGCCGCTGGCGCGCCGGTAATGCCGCTAAGGCATTGCTTGGCACGACTTCGCTCGCGGTGCTGCTCTCGGTGGGCACGGTCGCGGCGAAAGCCGAAGACGCCGTGACCATCAAGGAGATCAAAGAACTCAAGGCCCACCTCAAAATGCTTGAGCGGCGCCTTGATGCGCAGGGTAAGGTGATCCGGTCTGCCGGTGGTCCGGTGGTCAAGGGCCCCTATGCCTATTCGCCGCCGCTGCCGTGGGACAAGAAGTTCCACCTCAATGGCATCACCATCACCCCCGGCGGCTATTTCGATCTGACCGGTGTGTGGCGCGCACGCGACGAAGGTGCCGATTCGGAAGTCCCGATGGGCAGCACGCCGTCCTACAACAGCCCGCTCGCGCATATGAACGAGCTCCGCTTCTCAGCACGCGGCAGCCGCGCCTCGCTTTTGGTCGAAGGTGCGATCAACCCCGACACGATGGCGACCGGCTACTTCGAGGGCGATTTCCTCGGCGCCGCAAACACCGCCAATTCGACGAACACCAACTCCTATAATCTGCGCATTCGCCAGATGTATAGCACGTTGGATTTGAACGGCCTCGGCTTCCATGTCCTCGCTGGTCAGATCTGGTCCTTGGCCACGCAGCAGGGCGCCGGACTTGCGCCGCGCAACGAAATCGTCCCGTCGACGCTCGGCACGGCCTACAACGCCGGCTTCGTCTACACCCGTCAGCCGGGTATCCGCCTGACCAAGAACTTCGCCAACGGCTTCACCGTCGCGGTCGCAGCCGAAATGCCGCAGACGACGGGTTGCCCTGGTCTGACCTCGGCCGCGGCCTTCCCGCCCACGCCGAGCGGCACGGCTCTGCTCGTGACCGAAGCCTCGACGGGCGGATCGGTTACCTGCCAGCAGCCGGGTAGCACCAATCTCGATTCCTACACCAACTACTCGATCAACCACATTCCGGATATCATCGCCAAAGCGGCGTGGGATGGGAATATTGCTGATCGCAAGCTGCATGTCGAAGCCTTCGGCCTCTACACCGATCTTTATGACCAGGTGTCCTATGCCGTGGGTACGGCCGCCAACACCAACACCCGCTTCGATACGACGGGTTGGGGCGCGGGCGGTGGCGTGACCTTCCAGGCTCTGCCGAAGTGGGTCGACCTGCAAGGTTCGGCCATGATTGGCCGCGGTATCGGCCGTTATGGTGCCTCGAACTTCACCGGCGCTGTGATGGGTGCGAACGGCGCGCTTAAGCCGCTTCCCGAAATTATGTATTTGGGCGGCGCGACCATCCATGCCACTCCCCAACTTGACCTCTTCGTCTATGGCGGTGGCGAGCGCATCCTGAATGCGGAATTCGATCCTTCGTCGTCGGTCAACTACTCCAGCCCGACCGCGAACAACTCGGGTTGCTACATTGTCGGCGGTACCTGCGCTGGTGCCAACGAAGCGACCTGGGAAATCACGGGTGGTCTCTGGGACAAGATCTACGAAGGCGCCTTCGGCTCCATCCGCGTCGGTCTGCAGTACAGCTACCTCGAGCGCGAGATCTTCGCGGGCACGGGTACTTCTGCCGGTCTGACGCCGATCAGCGGCCCGGTGTGGTTCAACGAGCAGCAGGCTTTCGCCTCGTTCCGCTACTATCCGTTCGATGCGCCGCCGCCGGCCCCGCCGCTGGTCAGCAAGTACTGATCTGCGCAGAACGCGATTTGAACACAGCAAGCGGGCCTCTGGCCCGCTTGTTTTTTTGGACTAAGCTCCTGCTCCATTTGGAGCCTGCCTCATGTTCGCAGCCGATCTTTTGAAACAGGCAGAAACCCTCATCGGCTGGTGCCGCCAGCAAAAGCTTATGTTGGTCACGGCCGAATCCTGCACCGGTGGCCTGGTCGCCGCGCTTCTCACATCGATCCCCGGTTCATCCGACGTCTTTGAGCGTGGCTTCGTCACCTATTCCAATCGTGCCAAGGAAGAAGCGCTCGGCGTCGCCAACGCAACGCTCGCAAGCTTTGGCGCCGTCAGCGCAGAGGCGGCGCGCGCCATGGCCGAAGGCGCCCTGGCGCATGCGCCGGCGCAGATCGCAATTGCGATTACAGGGATCGCCGGCCCCGGCGGCGGCTCGCCGCAAAAGCCCGTGGGGCTCGTCTATTTCGGCTGTGGCGTGCGAGACGCAATAACCGTGACGGAACGGCGCTTCGGCGATATTGGCCGCGACGGCGTGCGCATGGCCTCGGTCAAAGTGGCGCTCGATCTTCTCTGTGAAGCGGCGGCCCTGCCCATTCAACCGCGGCCATAGACGAGATTGGCGCGCGTCTCGAAGGCTTCGGCGAATTTGCGAAACGCCGTGTCGAAGAGACCGCCGACGAGGAGCGCCAAAGCGCGGCTGCGAAACTCATAGGCGATGTCGAATTCGACGGCGCAGCTGTTCGGACCCGTCTCGACGAAGCGCCATTGATTCTCGAGATGCTTGAAGGGGCCGTCGACATATTCGACGAGGATCGCGAGATTGGCCGGATCGCAAGTAACCCGGCTCGTGAACGTCTCGCGCACCGCCTTATAGCCGACCTCCATATCGGCGATCAGGACCGTCTTCCCATCTTCCGTTTGGCGCGTCTCGCGCAGCCGCAGATCGCGGCAGAGCGGCAGGAATTTCGGATAGGCTTCGACATCGGCCACAAGAGCGAACATCTCCTGGGCGGCATGCGCGACACGACGTTTGGTGCGAAACCTGGGCATCTTCAAATGATAGTGCGCTGAGCGTTAAATTTCGATGCAGGCCGATCTAGCTTAAGCCGAGACGCGCGGCCTTGAGCTTGGCGAAATCCTCGCCCGCATGATGCGAGGACCGCGTCAAAGGCGATGCCGACACCAGGAGAAAGCCCTTCACCTTGGCAATCGCCGCATAAGAGTCGAACTCCTCCGGCGCCACGAAGGAGAGGACCGGATGATGCTTCGGCGTCGGCTGCAGATATTGGCCGATGGTGAGGAAATCGACATCGGCACTCCGCAGATCATCCATCAACTGCAGGACCTCGTTCCGCTCCTCGCCGAGGCCGACCATGATGCCGGATTTGGTGAAGATTTCAGGGTCGAGCTCCTTCACCTTCTGCAACAGCCGGATCGAATGGAAATAGCGGGCGCCCGGCCGCACGGTGAGATAATTGCCGGCGACCGTCTCAAGATTATGGTTGAAGACGTCGGGCTTCGCCGCAACGACGGCTTCCATAGCGCCGGTCTTGTGCAGGAAATCCGGCGTCAAAACCTCGATCGTCGTGGCTGGGCTTGTTGCGCGAATTGCCTTGATGACCGCGACGAAATGCGCCGCGCCGCCGTCTGAAAGATCGTCGCGGTCGACGGAGGTGATGACGACATGCGCTAGCCCAAGCGCAGCCACGGCATCGCCGATGCGCGCCGGTTCCGATGCCTCAAGCGGAGCCGGCAAGCCCGTGCGCACATTGCAGAAGGCGCAGGCCCTGGTGCAAGTGTCGCCCATGATCATGAAGGTCGCGTGCTTCTTCGCCCAGCATTCGCCGATGTTGGGGCAGCCCGCCTCCTCGCAGACGGTGACGAGCCGGTGATCCTTCACGATCGCCTTGGTCGCATCCCACTGCCCCGTTCCCGGTGCCTTGACCCGGATCCAGACGGGCTTCTTCGCCACCGGCTGATCGGGACGATGCGCCTTTTCCGGATGGCGCGGCCGGTCCGCCAGCGGCTCGGACGATGTCTTAGAGGGGGAAGTCATCTTTGAGGGGGAAGTCATGGATTTCAGCCTTAGCTCTTCTAAATGTCATCGCAAAGCGGCATCATTCCTTAGAGCATCTTCCGCTCGGATAGAATTGCCCGAGCGGCAAGAAGATGCTCCAATTCAATAAGTTAGAACATGTTCTCATCGAAAAAGTCATGCAACTTTTTCGGAACATGCTCTAGGGAGCCCGATCATGCCTTATGCGAGCAATATGGATCTGCCGGCGTCGGTCCGCGACCATCTGCCGGCCCATGCCCAGGATATCTTCCGCGCCGCCTTCAACGCCGCCTATGCCGAGCATGAGAACGACCCACGCCAG
>JBKQRA010000107.1:0-28375 GCA_052144065.1 Methylovirgula sp.
GCCGCCATCAACCGCTTCCTCGACGAGCACAATGCGGAGTCAAAGCCCTTCACTTGGACAGCGGACCCAGACAAAATCATCGCCGCCGTCAGACGAGGGCACCAAGCGTTAGATTCGATCCACTAGAATCAATAACGCCACGCAAAAGGCAACGGGCGCCTGAAGGATCACTCGACCCTCCTTGGCGAAAAATTCCACGGTTTCCTGAATGCCCATGTCGATGCTCTAGCATAGCTAGACAGCGCTGGGCACGAACCGAGACCGGCTAGCAACAAGAATCCCGCTCAAATGGCCCGCTTTTCACTTTACAATATAAACATATCTTTATATGTTACGGGCCACAATGAGCCCTGACATGACCCAGATCGCCGCCTTCGACACAATTCTTTCCGCCCTCGCCGCCGCTGGCGAAGAGACGCGGCTGCGCCTCCTCGCGCTCCTGGCCGAGGCCGAGCTGACCGTCTCCGAGCTCGTCACTATTTTGGGCCAGTCGCAGCCGCGCATTTCGCGGCATCTGAAGCTTCTCGTCGAGGCCGGCCTCGTCGAGCGGCATCGCGAAGGCGCCTGGGCCTTCTTTCTGATGGCGCAGCGCGGCGGCCCCGCGGCGCTCGGCCGCGACATTCTCAAACATCTCGCGGCGAATGATTCCGTTCTCATCGCCGATCGCGCCCGGCTCGCCGAGGTGCGCCGCCAGCGCGCCGATCAGGCCGCCCGCTATTTCACCGCCCAGGCCGCCAATTGGGATGAGCTGCGTGCGCTCCATATCGCCGAAGAGCGCGTCGAGACCACGATCCGCGAGATCGTCGGCGTCACCGAGATCCAGAACCTTCTCGATCTCGGCACCGGTACCGGCCGCATGCTGGAACTGCTCGCACCCCTCGCTGTCCGCGCGGTCGGCATGGATCAATCGCCGCAAATGCTGGCGCTGGCGCGCGCCCGCGTCGAAAAGGCCGGCCTGCGCAATGTGCAGCTCCGCCAGGGCGATATCTATGCCTTACCGGTGGAGCGCGACTTCTACGATCTCGTCATCATCCATCAGGTGCTGCATTATCTCGATGATCCCGCCCGCGCGGTGCGCGAGGCGGCGCGGGCGCTTAGGCCTTCGGGACGCCTGCTCATCGTCGATTTCGCGCCGCATGCGGAAGAGAGCCTGCGTACCAATCATGCGCATCGCCGCCTCGGCTTCTCAAGCGAAGAGATTGCGACGCTGATGGAAGAAGCAGGCCTCGATGTGATCGAGCGCCGCGATCTGGTGCCGAACAAGCATGAAGGCGGCAAGCTCACCGTATCGCTGTGGCTTGGCCGCGACCGCCGGATCATCGCCGATCCGCCGCCCATGACTTTGGGAGAATTCGCCTGATGGACGCCCCCTCTCCCCTCTCCGCGCCTTTCCCGCGCGCAAGCCACAGCATCTGCTCCGGCATCGACGTCTCCTTCGAATTCTTTCCGCCGCAGACGGAAGAGATGGAGGCCCTGCTCTGGACTTCGATCGAGCGGCTTGGGCCGCTGTGCCCGAGCTTCGTGTCCGTCACCTACGGCGCCGGCGGCAAGACGCGCGAGCGCACCCATGCGACCGTCGCGCGGATCTTGAAGGAGACGCCGATCAAGCCGGCGGCGCATCTGACTTGCGTGGGCGCCAGCCGCGCCGAGGTCGATGCGGTCGCTAAAAGCTATTGGGACATCGGCGTCCGCCATATCGTCGCATTGCGCGGCGATCCGCAAAATGGACCGGGCTCCGTTTTCGAGCCGCATCAGGACGGCTATGAAAACTCGACCGCGCTCGTCGCGGGATTGAAGAAGCTCGCCGATTTCGACATCACCGTCTCGACCTATCCCGAAGGCCATCCGGAAAGCCCGAATGTCGAGCGCGACATCGATGTGCTGAAAGCCAAGATCGATGCCGGCGCGACGCAGGCCATCACCCAATTCTTCTTCGAGAACGACTGCTATCTGCGCTTTCTCGACAAGGTGCGGGCAAAGGGCATCAATATTCCGATCCTGCCGGGCATCGTGCCGGTGCAGAATTTCAAGCAGACAGCGAATTTCGCGCGGCGTGCCGGCGCCTCGGTTCCGCAATGGCTCGCCGAACGCTTTGAAGGCCTGGACGATGATCCGGTCACGCGGCGCCTGATCGCAGCGACCGTGACGGCCGAACAGGTCTTCGATCTCGTCGATCAGGGGATCGACCATTTCCACTTCTATACGATGAACCGCGCCGACCTCGTCTTCGCCATCTGCCATCTGCTCGGCGTGCGGCCGAAGCGCGAGATGGCGGCGGCGTGACATGGACGATGACGAGCCCTCATTCCTGAGTTCGCATGCCAATGGCTGATGTAAAAACTTCCCCCCTGCCCGAGTCCGAGACCGCCGCAGAGCTGCGCCAGGCTGCGTCTGAGCGCATCCTCGTGCTCGACGGCGCCATGGGCACGATGATCCAGACGCATAAATTCTCGGAAGCCGATTTCCGCGGCGAGCGCTTTGCAGATTTCCCACGCGATCTGCGCGGCAACAATGATCTTCTGGTGCTGACGCAGCCCGACGCCATCCGTGCCATCCATCTCGCCTATGCGGAGGCCGGCGCCGACATCATCGCGACCAATACGTTCAATTCGACCAGCATCTCTCAGGCCGATTACGGCATGGAAGCGCTGGTGCCGGAACTGAACCGCGAGGCCGCAAAACTCTGCCGCGAAGCTGTGGATCAGGCGCAGCAAAAGGATGGCATAAAACGCTTCGTCGCCGGTTCGCTCGGACCGACGAACAAGACCGCCTCCATCTCGCCGGATGTCGGCAATCCGGGCTATCGTGCCGTCACTTTCGATGATCTCCGTCTCTCTTATGCCGAGGCGACCGAAGCTTTGATCGAGGGCGGCTCCGACATCATCCTGATCGAGACCATCTTTGATACGCTGAACGCCAAAGCCGCCTTTGCCGGCGTCGACGAGACGTTTCAAAAGATCGGCCGCCGCCTGCCGGTGATGATCTCAGGGACAATCACCGATCTCTCCGGCCGCACGCTGTCGGGCCAGACGCCGACCGCCTTCTGGTATTCGCTGCAGCATACCAATCCGCTCAGCATCGGCTTGAACTGCGCCCTCGGCGCGCGCGAGATGCGGGCGCATCTGGCGGAACTGTCGCGCGTCTCCGACACGCTGATCTGCGCCTATCCCAACGCCGGCCTGCCGAATGAATTCGGCCTCTATGACGAGAGCCCGGACTATATGGCCTCGCTCATCGGCGAATGGGCGGAATCGGGATTGATCAATATCGTCGGCGGCTGCTGCGGCACGACACCACCGCATATCCATGCGATCGCAAAGCGCGTGAAAGGCCTGGCGCCGCGCAAGATTCCGGAAACAGCACCGCTGCTGCATCTCTCGGGCCTTGAGCCTTTCACCCTCACCCCCGACATCAAATTCGTGAATGTCGGCGAGCGCACTAATGTCACCGGCTCGGCGAAATTCCGCAAGCTGATCAAGGACGGCGATTTTTCCGCCGCGCTCGACGTGGCGCGCGATCAGGTCGCGGCCGGCGCCAATGTCATCGACGTCAATATGGACGAGGGCCTGCTCGATTCCGAAGCGGCCATGGTCACCTTCCTCAATCTCGTCGCCGCCGAGCCCGACCTCGCGCGCGTGCCAGTGATGGTCGATTCATCGAAATTTTCGGTGATCGAAGCCGGCCTCAAATGCCTGCAGGGCAAGCCGATCGTCAATTCGATCTCGATGAAGGAAGGCGAGGAGAAATTCATCGCCGATGCGCAAAAGGTGCTGCGCTATGGCGCCGCCGTCATCGTCATGGCCTTTGACGAGAAAGGTCAGGCGGACACGAAAGCGCGCAAGGTCGAGATCTCCGCAAAAGCCTACAAGATCCTGACCGAAAAGGTCGGCTTCCGGCCGGAGGACATCATCTTCGATCCGAATATTTTCGCCGTCGCGACCGGCATCGAGGAGCACAATAATTACGGCGTCGATTTCATCGAAGCCGCGCGCGAGATCCGCCAACGTTTTCCACTCGTCCATATCTCAGGCGGCGTCTCCAATCTTTCGTTTTCGTTCCGCGGCAATGAGCGCGTGCGCCAGGCGATGCATTCGGTCTTTCTCTATCATGCGATCGCCGCCGGCATGGATATGGGCATCGTGAATGCCGGCCAGCTCGCCGTCTATGAGGATATCGATCCGGAGCTGCGCGAGGCCTGCGAAGACGTGGTGCTGAACCGTCGCCCGGATTCGACCGAGCGCCTTTTGGCGCTGGCCGAACGCTTCAAGGGCCAGGGCGGCGAGGTGCGCGAAAAGGACCTCGCCTGGCGCGAAGCGCCGGTCGAAAAGCGCCTCGAACATGAGCTTGTCGCCGGCATCACCGAATTCATCGATGTCGATGTCGAAGAGGCGCGGCAGAAGGCCAGCCATCCGCTGCAAGTGATCGAAGGCCCGCTGATGGCCGGCATGAATGTCGTCGGCGATCTCTTCGGTTCCGGCCGCATGTTCCTGCCGCTGGTCGTGAAATCGGCGCGCGTCATGAAGCAGGCCGTCGCCTATCTGATGCCTTTCATGGAAGCCGAGAAATTAAAGAGCGGCATCACGCGGCAGACGGCTGGCAAGATATTGATGGCGACCGTCAAGGGCGATGTGCATGACATCGGCAAGAACATCGTCGGCGTCGTGCTCGCCTGCAACAATTATGAGATCATCGATCTCGGCGTCATGGTGCCAGCGACGAAAATTCTCGAGACCGCGAAAGCCGAGCAAGTCGATTGCATCGGCCTTTCCGGCCTCATCACGCCGTCGCTCGATGAGATGTGCTTCGTCGCCTCGGAGATGGAGCGCGAGGGCTTCGATCTGCCGCTCCTGATCGGCGGCGCAACGACGAGCCGTGTGCATACCGCCGTCAAGATCCATCCGAATTATCACCGCGGCCAGGCCGTCTATGTGACCGACGCGAGCCGCGCCGTCGGCACCGTGCAGGCGCTTTTGTCGAAAGAGCAGCACGGCCCCTATGTCGACAATCTGCGCGCCGAATATAGAAAGATCGCCGATGCGCATGCGCGCGGCGAAGCGGATAAATTGCGCCTGCCGCTCGCGAAAGCCCGCGCCAATGCGCTGAAGCCCGATTTCGAGACTTATGAGCCGCCGAAGCCCGTCTTCACCGGCACACGCATCTTCCAAACCTATCCGCTCGAAGAGCTGGTGCCCTATATTGATTGGACGCCCTTCTTTCAGACCTGGGAATTGCGCGGCCGCTATCCCGACATTCTCGAGGATAAGGAGCAAGGCGAAGCCGCGCGGCAGCTCTATGAAGACGCGCAGGAGATGCTCAAGCATATCGTGGCCGAGCGCTGGTTCGATCCGAAGGCTGTCATCGGCTTCTGGCCGGCGAATGCCGCCTCCGACGACATCCGGCTCTATACGGGCGAATCGCGCAGCGAGACGCTCGCGACCCTTCACACGCTGCGTCAGCAGCTGACGAAGCGCGACGCCAAACCTAATCTCGCGCTCGCCGATTTCGTCGCGCCGGAAGGCACAAAGCCCGATTACATCGGCGCCTTCGTGGTCACCGCTGGCGCGCGCGAAGAAAAATTCGCCGAGCGCTTCGCCAAGGCGAATGACGATTATCGCTCGATCCTCGTCAAGGCGCTCGCCGACCGTATCGCGGAAGCTCTTGCCGAGCGCATGCATGAACGCGTGCGCAAGGAATTCTGGGCCTATGCCGGCGACGAATTTCTGTCGCCCGAGCAATTGATCACCGAAGAATATCGCGGCATTCGCCCGGCGCCCGGCTATCCGGCGCAGCCCGACCACACCGAGAAAGCGACGATCTTCCGCCTGCTCGAAGCCGAGCGGCGGATCGGCGTCAGTCTTACGGAATCCTTTGCGATGTGGCCGGGGTCTTCCGTCAGCGGGCTCTATTTCGCGCATCCGCAGAGCTTCTATTTCGGCGTCGGCAAGATCGAGCGCGATCAGGTCGAAGATTATGCGAAGCGCAAAGGCATGGATGTCGCGGCGATGGAACGCTGGCTCGCGCCAGTGCTCAACTATGATCCAGCACGCTACGCGACCGCGGCGGAATAGCGCGCGGCGCGAAAATCTGTGGACAGACTCAGGGAGCGTGCCGCCCGATCAAATTGCGGTTATGATTCTTTCCAGTGATTCGTTTTGGCCAAAGCTCGAATGTGATTTGAAGCGAGACTGCGTTTCATCTGGACGGCTGCGGTCATCCTCTTCGTCATATCGATAGCGTCAGGGTTCTCCCGCGTTCCAAGGCCGCTCAGCGGCTTCGATCTGGATCGACTGAGATGAACGCCGATGGCCGCCACCTATCATAGCAAGGTCTGCGAGATCGCCCATCAAGCCATGGAGCAGCTTTTCGCCGCCGGCTTGATCGACGCCCCGCGCATGTTCGAATTCGACCGTCTCTGCCGCAGCGATATCGTCCACACCACGCGACCGGCAGCGCAGGCAACACCGGCACAAGCACCGACCGAAGCCTCGGCAGCGCGGCGCTGAGCTAATTCTTGATGACCGGATCGCGCGGCCGCGTCGCGAGCAATTGGCGCAAGGTCGTCACCGTCGAGACATCGGCTTTGCCATCGACACGGGCCGGCCGGAAATGCCGCTGGAAGGCAGCAACAAGCTGCTCGGTCTTCTTGCCGTAAAGGCCACTGACCGCCGAGTCATACCCGTAAATGGCCAGCATGCCTTGCAGGCCCTCGACCGCTTCGCCGCCGGAACCGCGCTTAAGCGGCGCATCGTCGCCGATCGGCGCCGGCGCCACATAATGCCCGATGCCCGCAGCGGCGAGGTCTGCCCAGGGAAAATGCTCGCCGGGATCCTGCTTGCGAAAGGGCGCTATGTCGGAATGCGCGAGAATATCGGTCGCAACGATCTTGTGGCGTTCCGCTATGTCGCGGCAGAGCGCGATCAACGCAGCGATCTGGGCCTCCGCATAGGCGGGCGAGCCGAAATCATGCCCACCGTTGACGATCTCAATGCCGATCGAGGTCGAATTCATGTCGCGTTCGCCGGCCCAATAGGATTTGCCGGCATGCCAGGCGCGACGCGACTCGGACACGAGCTGGATGATCGTGCCGTCCACGTCCACCGCATAATGGCTGGACACTTCGGCGGCGGGATCGCAAAGGCGCGCCAGCGCAGCCTCGCCCGTTTCCATGCCGGTGTAATGCAGGATGATCGCGCTGGGCGTCTTATTGTCTATGCGGTCGCCGTGATTGGGCGATGGGCGCAGGGAGCGGACGAGCGCGCTGTCGGGTTCAAAGCCGGTCATCAACAAGAAATCGCTACTCACCCGGAAAATGTCCACTGGCGCCGCAGGGCGGCGGCAGGCGCGGCATTTGTAACCGAAATTCGTGCCAGTTCGGCCTGCGGCACTGGCTCTCAGCCATGGTCGTGCTCATAGGCGATGCAGACCGGATCGCCGTAGACATCCGCGCCCCATTGGGTGCAACGCGGCTTATGGGGATGCGGCGGCTTATGCGGCAAGGCCGCCGTCTCCGTCGGCGGCGGCAAAGGCTGGGATGGCGGCGGGGGCGGTGCGTTCATACCAAATAGCCCGCTGGCGGAGCTCAGAAAGCTGGTCATAGGCGCAGCGACGGGCGCCGCGGCCTGTTGCTGGGGCGGTGCAGTGGCACAGCCAGCCAGATGCAGGCCCGCCGCGAGTATCAGGCTTAGCGCCAGCCCGTTGCGCATCTGATTCTGCTCCCTTTGTGCCATAAGAGACCCGGCATGCTAGGCTGGGCAACCGCGCGCGAAGCGGCAGCCACAGATTTCATTACCTAGATCGCGGGCGAGAGCGGCGCGCCGGGAAGCCGCCGGTTGACGCTTTGGGTCACATGCCCCGGTTGACGCTTTGGCGTCACATGCCTATGTCCGGCCTTGCCAGTCGGCCGGATGGCCGCCGCTCTGCGCGGAGGAAAGTCCGGGCTCCATGGAGACACGGTGCCGGATAACGTCCGGCGGGGGAAACCCCAGGGAAAGCGCCACAGAGAAGTAGACCGCCTGCCGGTTCGCCGGCAGGTAAGGGTGAAAAGGTGCGGTAAGAGCGCACCGCGCGGCTGGTAACAGGCGCGGCACGGCAAGCCCCACCGGGAGCAAGACCGAATAGGGGCGCACGCAACCTGTCGCAAGATGGGCTGCAGGTCCGTCTCCGGATCGTCGCCCGGGTTGGTTGCTCGAGGTTGCCGGCAACGGCCGCCCCAGAGGAATGGCCATCACGCATGCGGGTTCCCCGCATGCCATACCAAACCCGGCTTATAGGCCGGCTGGCGCCCGCTCCCGAGAAGTTCGACACTTCTCGGGATAGTTTTTTGGTGACGCATCATCTCCGAAAAGTCTGCAACTTTTCGAGATGATGACTTCATCCGCGCATCATCTCATCCGAAAAGTCTGCAACTTTTCGGGATGATGCTAGCCCAACCGCCCCGCGGCATGGGCGAGCATCGTATAGACCTTGCCCGTCTCGGAGGTGAGATAGGTGCGGGTCAGATTGTCGTCGCGGTCGTCGCGATTGACATCAGCCAATAGCCGCTCGAACTCCTGCACATAGCGATCGACTGTCAGGCGGAAGTCCGCATCCGAACGATAGCGGCGGCGGATATCGTCGAAGGTCTGCGGTCCGCGGCCGATATAGATCTGCCGCGAGAAGGCCGCGCTGTCGCCGCGACGATAACGGTCCCAGGCATCGGCGAGGCCCGCATGATCGACCATGCGCGCAATGTCATGCGAGATGGTCTCGAAGGTTTCAACCTGCTGCTGAGGCCGCGCGGGCGTGGGACGACCCGCCTGCTGCGCCTCATCGCGCGAGGCGCGCGCCAGCAGATCAGTGAGCCAGCCAGCGCCATTGCGTTCCGGCACCGGGGCCTGAACCGACGATCGCGGCGTCACCGCGCGCGGCCGCGCCGGCTCCGGGCCAGCGTCGCCAAAGCGCAAGGGCTCCGGCCGCAACGCGTCTTGACGCAACGTTTCTTGGCGGATCGAATCTTGACGAATGGGCTCGATACGGCGGCCGGCGGGAACCGCGTCGACCACGCGCCCGGCCGATACCGCGACCGGCTCAGCGATATCATAGGAACGGCCCGACCGCGCAACGACATCGGTCAATTCGTTCAGCGCCTTGATCTGATCGGCCACGACCCGGCGCATCGCCGCCGCCTGTTCGGCGGTTTCTTCCGGCAGGGCCACGGCGTTGCGGCGCAGCTCTTCGCGCGTCGCTTCGAGCTCGCGCTGGATCTCGCGTGCCAAGCCGCGCATTTCCGCCGCCGCGCCTTGGAAGCGCTCGGTCGATTGCGCGAAGATCGAGTCGATCTCCTCGTTCGCCTGCTCATAAGCGGCGCGCAGCAGCGAAGCGGTGTGGGTCCGCTCATTGCCCATAGCGGTGCGAATGTCGCCGAATTGCCGCTCGACGAGGCCAGTTGTGGCTTGCGAGGTTTCGGCAAGGAAGGCGCCGATTTCGCGCGCTCGGCCTTCGACCCGCTCGAAGGATTCTTCGATCGCCGAGGAGAAGGCGCGCATGACGTCGTCGAGATCGGTGCGCCGGCTTTCGACCGAGGTTAGCAGCGATTGCAGCGTCGCGCGCCGCTCGTCCAGAGTGCGGTCGAGCTCGGCCTGCGACCGGGCCAGCTCGCCCGCGGCAGACGCCAGCGACTGCTGCTGGCGCGAGATGTTCTCGTAGAGAGCCCGCGCGCTGGCGATCGTCGTGTCGGCGTTGGCGCCGACGTCCTTGACCTCGCGGGTAACGTCGCTGAGCGCTGTCTGGAAATTCTGGACGCCAGAACTCAGCGCGGTCTCGACCGCATGGAAGGTCTCGCCCGCATCCGCGATCATCGTCCGCAGCGTGCTGCTGCGCTGATCGATCTGGTTGAGCGTTCCAGCGATCTCATGGCTCAGCTGCTCATTCGCACTGATCATCGCATGGACCGATGTCGCGGCACCCGACTCGATCGCCGCGCGCAGCTGCGTCGAGGACTGATCGAGCGCGCTCGTCAATTCACGCTGCCGCTCGCCGAGCTCGGCGGCGATCGCATTGCTGCGATTGGCCAGCAGCTCGACGATATCGCTGCCCTTCGAATCGAGGAGCGTATGAACCTCGATGAGGCAAGAGCGCAGCGTCGATTCGAGATTTTGGCTGCGCTGATCGAGCGCCGTCTGCACTTCGGCCAAACGGTTGGCGAGCGCGCCGCCGATCTCATTGACGCGGCCGGCAAGGACGGTGCCGATTTCGCCGGTGCGGCCGGCAAGCGTCACATCGAGATCTTCGGTCGCTTGGCTGAGCAATTCCTTCAGCGACTCGGCGCGGCCGGTGAGCACTGCGGCAAGCTGCCCGGACTCATGGCCGAGAACCTGATCGATTGTCGCCGCATGCTGGCGCAGGGTCGAGTCGATTTCGGTCGCGCAGGCGATGAGCGTTTCGGCGACGCTGCGGCCGCGGATATCGAGCTCGCTCGAGATGGTGTTGAGGCGGCCGACGACTTGCGTCTCGAATCGGCCGATCCGATCGTCGAGCGTTTCGGCGATTTCGAGAGCACGGGCGCCGAGCGCCTGATTGACCGCATCGGCGCGCGACGAGAAGGCCTCGGTGATCGCATCCGCACGGTTGCCAAGCACGCGGCTGACTTCATCGGTGCGGTCCGCGAAGGTCTGCGCGATCTCGAGCGCGCGGCCGCCGAGGGCCTGATTGACCTCATCGGTGCGCGCCGCAAGAGTCTCGGCGATTTCGAGCGCACGGCCGCCGAGCGTGTGATTGATGTCGTCGGTGCGCGCCGCCAGCGTTTCGGCGATCTCCATCGCGCGGCCGCCAAGCGCCTGGTTGAGGTCTTCGGTGCGCGCCGCCAGCGTTTCGGCGATCTCGATCGCCCGGCCGCCAAGCGCCTGGTTGAGGTCTTCGGTGCGTGCCGCCAGCGTTTCGGCGATCTCGATCGCCCGGCCGCCAAGCGCCTGATTGAGCTCTTCGGCGCGGGCCGACAGCGTCTCGGCGATTTCCGCCGAGCGCGTGCCCAGCATCTGATTGACCGCATCGGTGCGCGTCGACAGCGTATCGGCGATTTCGACGACGCGGGCGCCAAGCATTTCGTTGAGGCTTTCGGCGCGGGCCGACAGCGTCTCGGCGATATCGGAGGAGCGCAAGCCGAGCGACTCGGCGATCTCGGCCGACCGCGACTCCAGTGTCTCGGTGATTTCGAGGGAGCGCGTGCCAAGAACCTGATTGACCTCGTCGGCGCGGGCCGAGAAAGTCTCGGCAATTTCGAGCGCGCGCCCACCGAGCACGAGATTGAGCTCTGCCGCCTTGGACGACAGCGTATCGCTCAAAGCAGTCGAGCGGCTGGAAAGCAGCTCCTCGATCTCGGCGATCTTCTGTTCGAGCGCCTGCGTCACCTCGCGACCGCCCTCGCCCAGTTCGCGGGCGATTTCGAGCGTGCGCGCGGCCAAGGTCTCATTGAGCGCCTTGGCGCGTTCGTCGAGACCCATATCGATCCGCTCCAAGAGGCCGCCGATCGACTCGCCGACTTCCGTCGAAACGGCGGTTGCCCGCTCTTCGAAGGAGCGCAGCTGCGTCTCGAGCACCTCGGAGGTTTCCCGGGCACGTGCGGCAAGATCGCCGCCGCGCTCGCTGATCGCCGTCTCCATCGCCTCCATCTGCCTGGCGAGCATGGTGGAGAATTCTGCCGTCTCGGTGGACAGGCGATCGGCAACCTGGCCGCCCTGGCCAAGCACGGTCTCTTCGAAACGGGCGATGCGCTCGGCGAGCGTTTCGCTGACGCGATCGCCGTGAGTGGCGATCGCGGTCACCGCCTCGCCGATCGTTTCGGCGAAGCGGTCGTTCAACGAGCCGGCATGATAGGTGAAGGTATCGAGCGTCTGCTGCGCGGCCGTGCCGACCGTCTCCTGCATCGTGTCGATGTGATTGACGAGGGCGCTCAGGGTCTCCTGCGCCGTCATGGCGAGGCGCTCGTTCATCTGATCGGAATGAACCGAGAGCGTCGACAGCGTATCGTTCAGCGTCATGGACAGACGGTCGCCCGCCTGATCGAGCGTCGCGGTGATATTGCCACCGCCTTCGTTCAAGGTCGCGGCGATGCGCATGCCGGCATCGTCGAGCTGTTCGACAAAGCCTGAGATCAGCGATTCACCGGCCGACCGCAAATTCGTGTCGATCTCGCCAACGCGCTGCAGCAGGCCATCGGTGATGGCGTTGCCCGTTTCGCTGAGGGTCTGTCCGACGATCTGCTGGGTCTGTTCGAGCCGCGCGACGATGTCCTCGCTGCGCATCATCAGATTGGCGATCAGCTCTTCGCCGGTCTGGCTTAGACCGGAACGGATCTCCTCGCCCTTGGCGCCGAGCGAGCCGGTCACCTGGCTCGCCACTTGGCCGAGCCCTTCGGAGAAGCGGGTCGACGCCGCGTCGATATCCTGGGCGAATGTTTCCTGCATGCCGGCCAGCGCGCTGCGCATGCGCTCGGCATTGCTCAACATATTCTCGCGCTCGCTCGACAGACTGTCGACGAGGGCTTTGATGCGCCGCTCATTCTCCGAATAGGAGCGCTCCAGATTGGAGACCTCCGAACGGACGAGTGTTTCGAGTTCGCCGGCGCGGGCCAGCGCCCGTTCGATGCCGTCGCCCATCGACACGATTTCGCGGCGGATCGCCTGCGACAGCGTCATGATCTGCTCGCTCGCGATCGTTTCAGGCTCGGCAAGCCGCATCGCGATCTCGGCCATTGAGCGCGCGGTGAAGCGCATCTCTTGCGTGCGGCGGATCAAGATGGCGGTGATGATGAAGAAGAGAACCGGACCGATGGCGAGCATCAGATAGGGCGCCATCGCCGGCCGCAGGAAGCCACCCTGCGCCGCGATATTCGCGCGATCGGCGAGAAGATAAGCGGCGACGAGCGCCAGCCACAGACCCGAGAAGATGATCGCCACGACCTGCGGCAACCGGCTCGGCTTTTGATTAAGTGCGCGCAGGATCGGGCCGACCGAATGGCGGTCGTCATTGGCGGGCGCGACAGGCGGCGCCAGCTGTTCGCCGCGATCGGTCGGCAGCGGCGGCAGGCCGGTCGGATCGGCGACACGCTTGCGCTCGGCGCGGCGGTCCGGCCGTTTCGCCGTGAAAAGCGGATGGTCGTCGACTTCCGGCAAACGCGGCGGAGGCGGCGGCGGATAACGGCCGGCCTCATCGGCAGCGACAGGTTCGCTTGTCCCATCGCGACGCATCAACTTCGGCGTCTTGTCCGGATCCGAAGCCTTCGGAAAGATCGGAGTCGAAAGCCCAGGCTCCTTCGCACCCTCGCCGACGCCGTCGCGCGCCATGGCAAGGTTCAAAGCCTCCTCGATCGCGGACAGTGCCGCGGCTTCGGGATCCTGCGCCTTGTTGGACGTGGCCATAACTGCCTCTCACTCATGGGTCCGCTCGACACTCGGCGTCCCGATTTTTCGGGAGCGCCCCCAGCGGGCCGTTAACCAATTTTTAGTCTACATCCCTGCTGCAACGATGGAAACCGCCACGGCAAAAGGTTTCGAATCGTCGTTAACGCGGCATTTGCCATGACAGCAGATTTTCCGCGCCACCGCGGCACGAGCGCGCCGCTTGGCCCGCATTTTGTGCGACAAGAATTGTCCACAGCGCACGACTGCGCGATTGGTTGCACGGCCTGCCCGACCGCGCTTCTGCTCTTTGGTCATCCGGGCGTCGGCATCGCGACCGATGCATAACCCCGCTCATGCTCTGGTGCCGCCCTTGGCCGGCGCGTGCCTCGACCTGGCACATCTGTCCCGCCAGACCGGCGGCGACCTTTCATTGCAGCATGAGCTGTTGATCTTGTTCACGGCACGCTCGGCCGAGATCGTCGCTCAAATTTATGCTCTGGCCGGCGCCCCGGCGCAACAGAGAAAGCAGCTCTGCGATCTGGCGCATCAGCTGCGCGGATCGGCGCTGGCCATCGGGACCTTCGACGTCGCGACGGCGGCGGAAACCGTGGAGCGCGCCTTCGACCCCACATCTGGCCCCGAAATCCCGGCTCCTTTACCGGACGTTTTCGCAGAGGCGGCCTTGAGCGAGCTTGCCGCTGCCCACGCGGATGCGCTGAACGCTATCGCCGCGCATGTGGAGCGGCTTCAGGCTCAGCTTACAGACTAAAGCTTAGCTTGAAAATCTTGGCCTGCTGTTTCGCATCGCAGCGGCTCGATCCCAAATTTTATTGCATGGCAAAGTTTGCGCTAAACCGCGGTTGAGGCGGAAATGCGCTTGTCGTCAGAATCCTGCCCGGGCATTGCACGACAAGGCTATCCAGCCGCACCGGAGTTGATTTAAAGAGGGCTTGACCCTTGCTGCAATCGTCAAAGACTGGATCCTCATGATCAAAATCACCTTCATCGACTCCCATGGCGAAAAGCGTGTCTGCGATGCCGAAGAAGGCTCGACCGTCATGGAGACGGCGATCCGCAATTCGGTTCCGGAAATCACCGCCGAATGCGGCGGCGCCTGCGCCTGCGCGACCTGCCACGTCTATGTGGCCGACGAATACCTCGACCGCACCGGCTCACCCGAGGCGAAAGAGGAGGATATGCTCGACTTCGCCTATGCCGTACAAAGCAATTCGCGGCTGTCTTGCCAGATCAAGGTCACGCCGGCGCTCGACGGGCTGACCGTCACCACCCCACCCCGGCAAGGTTGACAGTTCAACTCATCGACAAAAGCCGATGAGACAAACCGCCACGCTCGCAAAGATGCAGAGCGTGCGCCATCGTGAAAAAAGAGAGTATTCGCGGGAGTAGCGCATGGAAGAGAGCATCAAAACGGACGTCGTCATCGTCGGCGCAGGTCCAACCGGTCTGTTCGCGGTCTTCGAACTCGGCCTCCTCGATATCAAATGCCATCTCATCGACATTCTGCCGCGCGCCGGCGGCCAATGTTCGGAGCTGTATCCGGAAAAGCCGATCTACGACATCCCCGGCCATCCGATGGTCACCGGCCAGGGCCTTGTCGACAATCTTCTCGCGCAGATCGAACCCTTCCATCCGACCTTTCACTTCGAGCAGATGGTGACGACGCTCGAAGTGCTGGGCACCAGCCAGGCGCCGCACTTCCGGGTCGGCACCGACAGCGGCAAGTCTTTCGAGTGCAAGGCCGTGCTGGTCGCCGCGGGCGGCGGTTCGTTTCAGCCCAAGAAGCCGCCGATCGACGGCATCGATGCCTATGAGGAAAAGTCGGTCTATTACGCCGTGCGCAAGATGGACCATTTCCGCGACAAGAATGTCGTGATCGTCGGCGGCGGCGACTCGGCGCTCGACTGGACGCTCAATTTGCAGCCGGTTGCCAAGAAGCTGACCCTCGTGCATCGGCGCGACGACTTTCGCGGCGCGCCGCATTCGGTCAAGGCGATGCGCGACCTCGTTGCCGAAGGCAAGGTCGAGCTCAAGATCGGGCAGATCCAGACGCTCAACGGTGCGAACGGCGAATTGAACTCCGTCGTCTGCAAGGGCAATGACGGAACGATGCATGACATCCCCTGCGACCGGATGATCCCCTTCTTCGGTCTCACGATGAAGCTCGGTCCGGTCGCCGACTGGGGCCTCAACCTGCACGAAAATCTCGTGCCGGTGGATACGGCGCAGTTCGAGACCAACGTTCCGGGCATCTTCGCCGTCGGCGACATCAACCATTATCCCGGCAAGCTGAAGCTCATCCTCTGCGGCTTCCACGAGGCCTCGCTCGCGGCGCAGAAGGTCCATCACTATGTCTATCCGGACAAGAAGCTGACCTTCCAATACACGACATCTTCGACCAATCTGCAAAAGAAGCTCGGCGTCGCGTAAGTCGCGTCACACGCGCTTAAATCATCATGTGAAGCCGGCGTATCGTCGGCTTCGCTGCTTTTGGAGGACGGTTTCGGGCGGCGCTTATTTCCAGCCAGCTTCCTTGTCGCAAGCCTTGCGCTCTTCCGGATGCGACTTCTCCCATTGAGTGATCGACTGCGTTTCGCTGCTGCTCATCTTATTGTTCATGCAGACGCAGTATTTATGGACGACATCCTCCGCGGCGCCTTCGCCCGCATTGTCTTTCATGCACTGGGCGACCCATTTGAGATCGTCGGCATCAGCCCAAGCTGCGGCACTGGGCAAAAGCAATCCGAAGAATAGAAGTGCTGGAAATATGAATTTCATGGGAATCTCCCTCGCGCCCCGCCAGGGATCTGGCGGAGATCGCTGAAGCTCTGCCTTACCGGCGCGCATTTCAAGCGCGAAGACTGCCCCCATGACAAAGGCTAAGCCGGCTTGTCGCCACTGAACAGAAACGGCGCGACATCGGCGACGCGCGGCGCCGGCTCGCTCGCAAAAGGCATCGGCCGGCAGACCGCCATCGCCGAGAGACCGACGCGGGTCGTTAGCAGGCCGTTGAGCACGCCCTCGCCGAGCCGCGCCGAGAGCTTCGCCGCAATGCCATGGCCGAGAAGCTGCTGTAGCAGCGAGTCGCCGACGGCGACGCCGCCGGTAATGGCGAGATGCGCGCCGACCGACCGCATCAGCTTGAGAAAACCGAAGAATCCAGGCCGTCCGCCATAGATCTCGGCAATACGCCGCACAAGATAGAGCGCCTGGCCCGCAACGAAGATCACATCGACGATCGCGCGGGGCGCAATGGCGGTTACGAGCGACACGCGTTTGGCTGCCTGGGCGATCTCGCGCCGGACGTCCATATCGAGCGGCGCGACGAGGTCGCGCTCGGCGATGTCTATCAGATCGCGGCCGTCGACGATTTCCTGCGTCAAGGAGAGGAGATTGGTCCGCACCCGCGCAAGTTCGGGGCGCTTGGCATAAAGACCGACGAGCGCCGCCACTTCGCGCCGGGCGCTGTCGCGATCATCCGTGGCGCGGGCGCCGGCAAAAGCGATGTGGAGATGCGCGATGCGGCCCTGCCGGGCGATGCCAAAAATTTCGCGGACAATGAGAATAACGAGGGCGAGGCCGGCGATGCCGGCAAGCACCGCGCCGGCAATGCCGAGCGCCTTCGACCGCGCGAAGAGATCGGCAAGGAGGCTGAAAAACCAGTTTGTGACCGCGAGCAGTATGAAACCGCTCGCGGCCGAGGCGAAAACGCCGAGCCAGGAGATATAGCCCGGAGCTAGGATGCCGCGGCTTTGCGCCACTTCCACCGCGGCTTCCGTTTCGCCAACATCGTTCTCGAGCGCGGCAGCCTCGGCTTCGAGGAAGTCCGGCTGCGGCTCGATCTCGATCGCGTCGCGCTCCACCCTTTCCTTTTCAATTCGAAAGGCTTGCGGGCGCGGTTTGGCGGCTGGCGGCATGGCACGGATCCCTTATTGGCTGGCCCAATATAAGGTCACCCGCGCCTGTCCGCTTGCCTGTCTTCAGCAAGGCCTCAATATTTCGAGACGAGCGTCGGCGCCGCCTTCGGCGGATTCCAGAGCGGGATCACGAGACGACCCCAGACGCGCGTGTCGTAGCCGGTGTAATTGTTCTCGAAGACGTCACGGGTGACATAGACTTGGCCGATCACCGGACCAAAATCATAGCCGGCGAGACCACCGAGGGCGAGCTGGCTCTGGTAGTGTGTGGTGGCAAAAGCCTGGCCCGGGACCGCATAGGTGTTCCAAAGCGCGCCATTCAGATCAGTCGACGTGTAGCCGACGAGACCGAACTCGAACTTGCCGAAATGTTTAGTCGCGGAGAAGTCAGCGGACAGCGTGTCAGGCTGAGTGTAGAGCCCGGTCGACTGGTCATTGCCGCTGTGGCCGTAGAAGAGGTTTACCGACGCGCTCCAGCCGTCATGATTATAGGCAACCGCGGCGCCTTCGATGAAGGTCCAGAAATTGCCGCCGAGACCGCCCGTCGCACCAAGGCCGGCGGCACCCGTCACAGGGCCGAGCGCCCCGACCGAACCGACAGAGGTGCTGACCGGAATGAAGCCGCCGACGAAATTCGACACGGTGAAGCCGCTGCCCAGATCCCAGGCCATGCCGACGAGGCCGGCCGGATTATACATGGCCCTGGCTGATGCGCCGCCGACGATAAATCCGCCCGCGCTGTAGGTTCCGTAGCTGAGAGCCACTTCCGGCGCGGTGGCGACGACTTCGAGACGGCCACCCAAAAATGTCACCGGTGTCGACCAGATGAGCACGGGCAAATTGACGCCCGCATCAATCGTCAGACCGCCGGAGATCGAACGTTCGAACCACGTCCCGGTGTCGGTGAAATAGAGACCTTCCGGCAGCGGCGTTGCCAACTGCAGATCGGCCGTCCAGCCGTTCGGATTTACGGGATTCGCGGCAGCCTTCTCCGCCATCCCGAATGCCGCGGCAACAACCGCAGCTGAGGCGATTGCGCCCCTCATTCCCCTTTTCATTGATTTACCCCCGTCTTTTGTGCCTAGAGCACCAGTGCGAGGCTAGCAAAAAAAGGCGCGCAGTCGATCTGATCTCGATCAATGCGGAGGCAGATCCTTTCACGGCAATTGCTATTCGCCGTCTGTGCGGCTTCCTTGCCACAGGCAAAATTACGTATTCCAACGAGACCAAAACGCAGAAAGAAAGATAATTGCATGGCCTCAAGCCACGTCGTGCCGCTGAACAAGGACCGCAAGGGTCATTTTCTCGCTGAAAAAGACAAATTTTGCGCTTATTGCGCCGTGCGCTCGGTCAGTTTCTGCGGAATGGTGCCGAACGAAGACATGGCGCATCTCTCGACCCATTCCCGGCCGCTGACGCTCGATCGCCGCAAGACCTTGTTTCATCAGGGCGATGAGAGCCAGAGTGTCTTTGTCGTCACGAATGGCACGCTGCGGCTCTACCAAATGCTCGCCGATGGCCGCAGACAGGTCATCGGCTTTGCGATTCCCGGCGATCTCCTCGGCTTTCCTTTGGTCGGCCAGAACGAGTTCAGCGCCGATGCGCTTGATTCGGTTTATCTCTGCCAGTTCCAGCGGCAAGACTTTCTGCAATTCATCGATCAGCACACGCATGTGCTGAAAGCGCTTGTCTCGGTCACTTATGACGATCTGCGCCGGGCGCGCGAACAGATGGCGCTCCTCAGCCAGAAAAATGCCGAGCGCAAGATGGCGCAGTTCCTGTTGAACTTCCGCGGCTTGCAGATGCGTGGCGCCGAATCGGCATTTTTGCCGGTGCGCATCCCGCAAGCGGACATTGCCGACTATCTCGGACTGACCATCGAGACGGTGAACCGCATGCTGGCGCGCTTCATGCGCGAAAAGACGATCCACGTCACCGATGCCGGCGTCGAACTCATCGATCTGCCGCGCCTGCATATGCTCGCGGAAGCCTAACGAGCTTATTTCAGCCGGTCGCCCAGCAGGAATTGCAGCGCCCGGTCGAGCCTTATGTGCGGCAACGGCAGAAGATGGCCGGCCGCATCGCGCACCGGAATCGGCGGCCGGAATCGCAAGAAGCGATAATCCGCATTCTGCAATTCGAAGCTCGCTTCGTCGGTGAAGATGGCCGCAGGATCGGCCGGCAATTCACCCGGAAAGATCGCGGCTTCAGCGATGCCGTCAAAGACATCATTGCCGATCCGCTCGCCCTTCATCGGAATGCCGACGACAGCCGGCAATTCCGACGTCGGGCCAAAGGGGCTCGACTTCGCCGCGACCTTCACCTCTTTCGTCGCCCGCACTGCCGCCAGCGCGATGACATCGACACTGGCGCCGAGACCTTCGGCGCGCGCAATGGCGCGTGCTGTCAAATGACGCAGGATCGCTTCGAGCCGATCATGACTCACGTGATTGAGATGATCGGCCTTAGTTGCGGCGAACAGGATCTTGTCGATCCGCGGCCGAAACAAGGTCGAAAGAACCGTGTTGCGGCCGGTGCGAAAGGCCTGCAGCACTTCGACGAGCGCTGTCTCCAAATCATGCACCGCCGCGGGGCCCGCGTTCAAAGCGGCCAGCGTATCGACGAGCACGATCTGCCGATCGAGCCTGGCGAAATGATCGCGGAAGAAGGGTTTGACGATATGATGCTTATAGGCCTCGTAGCGGCGCTCCATCATGCCGGCGAAACTGTCGGAAGTCGCAGCCACTGTTTCGCTCAAAGGCAGCGGCGTGAAGGTGAGAAGCGGCGAGCCTTCATGATCGCCCGGCATCAGAAAACGGCCTGGCGGCAGCGCCGAGGCTGAGATTGGCTCGCCCCGGCAAGCGACGAGATAGGCCTTGAAGAGGCTGGCAGCGCGCTGCGCCATTTCCTCATCGAATTTCGCAGCTGGATCGATCGCACCGACATACTGCCGCCATTCGGCCGCCGCCGCGGCGCGCGCCGGCGACTGCGCGGCGGCCAACGTTTCTTGCGACCATTGCGCATAGGATTTTTCGAGCAGCGGCAGATCGAGCAGCCATTCGCCGGGATAATCGACGATGTCGATTGAGAGCGACGCCGGCCCCTTGCGGAAGCCGGCAGCGCGCTCGAATTCCAGCGTCAACCGCAATTCGGAGACGCGCTTGGTCGATTGCGGCCATTCGCGCGCATCGATCTTGCCGCCGGGGCCGATGAGGCATGCGAGATGCTGCTCATAGGCAAAGCGCGGCACCGCATCGTCCGGCTGCGGTTCGAGAAAGCCGCGTGTCAGCCGGCCTTCGGCATGGACGCGAAACACCGGCAAGGGATTCTTAGCCTGCATGCCACGCGCTGCGACGGTCGTCAGCTGCTGCACAAGCGCCGTCACGAAGATCGTCTTGCCGGCACCCGAAAGACCGGTGACGCCCAGGCGCAGCGCGCGCCCGCTCAAAACTTCAGCAAGCCCTTGCGCCGTATCGATGAGGCTTTGCGCCGTGCCGGTCAGATCCTGAGCCCTGGCGCGCGCCTCTTCGATCCATTTGGCAAACGATGACGGGTCGCTCATCGCGATTCGACCGCCTTCGCCAGCGCGGCGCGAGTCAGAAACAGTTCGAGACGACCATCGCCGGGCACGGTCTTCTTCCAGCTCTTGCCGTCGAAGTCGATGAGCGCAAGGCAAGGCGTGGGAAAATGCTCGCGCATCTTCGCAAGCTCCGACTTCTTGCCTTTTCCGGCAAGCGCATTGGCGAGTTCGGCAAAGCCCGGATTGTGCCCGATGAGCAAAAGAAACTGCACCTCTTTCGCCGCCTCGGCGACGATCGCTTCGAGCGTCTCGATATCGGCGTTATAGAGCGCCGGAACATATTCGACTTTGAAGTCCTCTTTGGCCCCGGCTTCGAGCCCTTCGAAGGTCTCGCGCGCGCGTCGCGCCGGCGAGACGAGCACGAGATCGGGCTTCAGTTTCGCGTCGCGAAAATAGCGCCCCATGCGTTGCGCCATGTCGCGACCGGAGGGGCTCAGCGGCCGATCGAGATCGCCTCCCGCAGCAAGCGGCAGGGCTTCGGCATGGCGAAGAATGGCGAGACGCAGCATCAGCCCGGTGACCGCAAAAACATCGCTACAGGAACCTTCATCGCATTATCGCGCCAAGTTTTGACGTTTGAAAGTCTATTGCGGCGCACGCAGCCGTGGTTCATGTGTCGCAGGCCTCGATGATCGCCTGATCGAGCTTCGCCTTGAGGCGCGCGACGCCCTCATGTTCGACCGAGGCAAATGCGACGTCATCGATCTTCCGAATCGGCGCGATCAGCCTCAGGCTGTTCGTTGCGAAGACGCCATCAGCCTGCACGAGTTCGGCGCGCGACATGGATCGTTCTTCCGGCAGAAATCCGAGTTGCTTAGCATTCCGGAGAACGAAGGCACGGATCGTGCCCGCCAAGACGCCATCTTCGAGCGGCGGCGTTACGAGCCTTTCGCCGAAGATCGCAAAGAGATTGGCTATCGACAGACAGGCCACATGGCCGGCGGTGTTCTCAAAGAGCGCATCGTCGGCAGACTTTGCTTTGGCTTCGCGCAGCGCCAGGATCGCATCGAGATATGGCAGAGCTTTGAGCTTTGTGACCGGCGACGTTTCATTGCGCCGGATCGATGTCGTTATGACATCAACCACCGGAAACGGCGGCGGCGCGGCGCCGGCTGCGCCAAACAGTAAGGGCTTTGGCTGATCCGGCAGCGCAAGGCCACGGGCGCCACCGCCGCGCGTCAGAGTGAGCCGCACACTGCCATTGCCAATCGTACCAGCGAGAGCATCGAGCGCTTGTCCGGCCAGCGTTGCATCGAAAGGAATGGCAAGCGTCGCAGCACTCTGCGCCAACCGGTCGAGATGCGCATCACGCAAAAAAATCTTGCCGTTGCGCGCCAACGATGTGTCGAACAGCCCGTCGCCGAGAGTGAGGCCGCGATCGGTCAGATCGACCGGCGCGATGGACGACTCATGCAGGGCACCGTCAAACCAGAACACGGACAACTCTAACTGTGGGATTGCCCGTGACCTTAGGCGGAATGGGCCGCGGCCTCAACTGCGGCCGGCGCAGCTGCGTCGCGCGGTTTGGCGATGCCCGCCAGTTTCAGGAAATTCGCAAAGAGCGCATGGCCATGCTCGGTCAGGATCGATTCGGGATGGAATTGCACGCCATAGGTCGGCGCGCTGCGGTGCGAGAGGGCCATGACCTCGCCTTCTTCCGAGACCGCATCGATCGACAGCGCCGCATCCATCTGCGGCGTCGGATCGACGATCAGCGAATGGTAGCGCCCGACCGTCAGGCCTTGCGGCAGACCTTCGAAGAGACGTTCGCCGACATGCTTGAGATGCGAAACGCGGCCATGCAGCGGCCGCTTCGCCGGAACGACCGGGGCGCCGAATTCCGCGCCGATGCATTGATGGCCGAGACAGACGCCGAGGATCGGCACTTCGCCATTCAGCTCATGCACCACGGCCTGCGAAATGCCGGCATCGCGCGGCGCGCCCGGACCCGGCGAAATCACGACAGCGTCGGGCGCGAGCTTGCGGATGCCGGCGATATCGATCGCATCATTGCGCAGCACGCGTACATCCTGCCCCAGCTCCTCAAAATAGCGGGCCACATTGAAGACGAAGGAGTCGTAATTGTCGATGACGAGGATCATTGAGACGTCTTTTCCAGCTCCGTTTCACTTTCCACGGCGCTTGCTGCGAAGGCATCGAAGATGCGCTGCCCTTTGGCATAGGTCTCGGCATATTCGGCAGCGGGATTGGACAAATAGGTGATGCCGCCGCCGGCGTGGAATGTCGCTTTGCCGGGCTTCAGCACTGCCGTGCGGATCGCGATATTCATATCCGTCGTCCCGTCGAAACCCATATAGGCGATGCTGCCGCAATAATAGCCGCGCGGCGTCGCCTCGATCGCTTCGATGATCTCCATGGCCCGCCGCTTCGGTGCGCCGGTGATCGAGCCGCCCGGAAACGCCGCCGCAACGAGATCGAGCGCATCGCGGCCGTCAGCCAATTCGCCCGTCACCACGGAGACCAGATGATGGACATTGGCATAGGTTTCAAGACCGCACAGCACCGGAACCTCGACCGAATAGGGCCGGCAGACGAGCGAGAGATCGTTGCGCAAAAGATCGACGATCATAATGTTCTCGGCGCGATCCTTTTCGGACGCGAGAAGCGCCGCGCCGCGCCGCGCATCCTCGATTGGATCGGGTGAGCGCTTGATCGTGCCCTTGATTGGCCGCGCCTCGACAAAACCGCCCTGCTTGCGCAGCAAACGTTCCGGCGACGACGAAGCGATTACCGTATCGCCAAAAGACAGATAGGCAGCGAAGGGCGCCGGATTCGTGTGCCGCAGCTGCGCATAGAAAGCGAAGGGCGAGAAATCCGCCGGCAGATCCGTCTCGAACCGCTGGGCGATATTCGCCTGATAGATATCGCCCGCATGAATATGGGCGCGGACCTTTTCGATCGCCGCGCAATAGGCGCTTTCGGTGAAATTGGAACGCCAAGCCGCATCAACGAGCGTCGCCCGCCCGAACTTTTGCGCCGGCCGGTCGATGAGGTGCAGCGCCTCCTCGATGCGCTCGGCCGCGCGGCGGCTGCGCGCGGCTGCATCCTCTTCGGGAAAACCGGACGAGATGATGAAGGCGCGCCGTTCGAGCTGATCGAAAGCGATGATCAGATCGTAGAAGGCCATATGCACGGGCTCGGTGCAGAGCGCATGATCCTGGGCCCGCAATATCTCGAGCTGCCAGCCGAATTCATAAGGGGTGGCACCGATGGCGCCACCTTGGAATAGCGGCAGCGCCGGATCGCTTGTCAGCGCATAGCGCCGCAGCTGCGCGCGCAGCACATCGAGCGGCGCGCCGCCAACAGCCGCACCGTTCCAGGCCGGCTTGCCCTCGCTCACGGTGAAGACGCCGAAAGGCGCGATGCCGATATAGGAATAGCGGCCGAGCTTTTGATGAAACATCGCGCTGTCGAGGAAGGCGAAGCCCGGCACATCGGCGAGGCGCTTTGCCACGTCGAAGGGTTCACGCCAGCCGATCTCGATAGAAGCGGGGCTATGCTCCGGCACGCTCAATCCTCATTGCGGCCGCCGCCCTGCGCGGCAACCCATCATATATGGTCGCACAGCCATCCACCGGAGACATCACAGCTATTTTGCCGCAGAAGCCGCGCCGTCCACCACTGATCGCGGGCGGCTTTGCCAGGGAGCCGAGCGATCATTAAACTGCAACCCACATTTGTGGTATCGCTGGCTTTCCAAGAGCCTTTGCAAAAACCTTTGCGAGAACCTTTGCGAGAGCGGCTCAGGGGCGCTTTATGACGGTGGATCAGATGAGCGTCCTTCCCGCGCCGGAAGCGGCCAAAGCGCTGCTTCAAGACCCAGCCTTGGCGCGCGTTCTCGCCCTCATCGATTGCGACGGCGAAGAGGCCCGCGTGGTCGGCGGCGCGCTGCGCAATGCGCTGCTGGGCCGGCCCGTCCTCGAATGCGATATCACGACCACGGCGACACCCGAAACCGTGATGGCGCGCGCCCAAAAAGCCGGCATTCGCGCCATCGGCACCGGCCTCGCCCATGGCACTGTGACGCTGCTCGTCGACGGCACGCCTTTCGAAGTCACGACGCTGCGCGAGGATGTCGAGACCGACGGGCGCCATGCCAAGGTCCGTTTCAGCCGCGATTTCGCCGGCGATGCGCGGCGGCGCGATTTCACCATGAATGCGCTGTCGATGAGCCGCGACGGCACGCTTTACGATTACACCGGCGGCTTGGCCGATCTCGAAGCGAAACGCCTGCGCTTCATCGGCGATCCGGTCGCCCGCATCCGAGAAGACTATCTGCGGATTCTGCGCTTCTTCCGTTTCGCCGCGGACTATGCGGAAGGCCCCCTCGACGCCGCCGCCTTGCACGCCGCCATGGCCGAGCGCGACGGGCTTAGCCGCCTCTCGCGCGAACGCATCCACAACGAGATCTTCAAACTTCTGGCGGCGCGGCGCGCCGGCGAAGTCGTCCGCATCTTCTGCGAGACCGGCCTCTTCGGGCCGCTCATCGCCTCCGCACCGAATCCGGCGCGGCTCGACAATCTGTTGCGCTATGGTGCCGAAGATGAACCTGATGCGGTGCTGCGGCTTGCCGCGCTCTGCCTCAATCTGCCCGAAGACGCCGAGCGGCTGCGCGATTATCTGCGGCTGTCCAATCAAGAGCACCAGCGGCTCGAGACTGCGGCAAAAGTCTTCGAAAGCCTGCATGGGATCGAAGCCCCACCGCCGCCGCAAATGCTGCTGCGGCTCCTCTTTCGCTATGGCCGGCAAGCCGCCTGCGACGCGCTGGCTCTGGCCCAGGCCGAAGCCGGGGCGGCAGCCGCACCCCGATTTCGCGAGGCGATCCTCTACCTGCGGGCCGCAGAAGAACCGCGCCTGCCCTTCTCCGGCGCCGATCTCATGGCACGCGGCATCGCCGCCGGCCCCGCAATCGGCGCCGCGCTGCGCGATCTGCAGCAGCGTTGGATCGAGGCCGGCTTTCCGCAGGATCCGCGACAACTCAATGAACTGCTTGAAGAGGTGGCAGGGCGGCAGGCGCCCGGCAATCCCGGCGATTTTTAGCAAAGCTACAATGCATGCCGATAAGAGGATGTTATCGGCAACCGCCCTAGATTAACCGGCATTGATGCAGCGTGTTATTGAGAGGGAGCACATCCCATGACCCGAAGCATGACCCAGGCAAAGCAGGGCCGGCTCACCATTGCGCTCGCGGCCTCGCTGGCACTCGCCGTATTCGAAGGCGCCACGGCCCAGACGGCGGTTCCCGACGGCGACCACAGCCCCAATCTTCTGACAAGGCCCTATCTCACCCCAACCGGCCAAGTCGTGCCGAAGCCCGGGCAGTCGCAGAGCGGCCCCGAGACTTCAGCGGAAAGAAAGGCCCAGCAGCAAAACGACCGAATCCTGAATTCGATCTGCAGCAACTGCTGAGCCTGGTAAAACCTGGCGCCTTGGAGTTAGCGCTGAATGCCCATCTTCGGGGGCGGGCCGTCGAGGTACATCGGCTCATAGCCCTCGATATCGACCAGCAAGGCGCCGTCTTCGATTTTTGAAGGATACTCGGTCAGCGCGCAGGGCTTGCCCTTGATGCATTTGCCGGTTTCCCCGTCGAACTGCCAGTCATGGTGATGGCATTCGAGCACCTTGCCGTCGAAGCGCGCGTCGGCGAGCGGCTCCTTCGCATGCGGGCACATGCCCTGGAAGGCGCGCGGCTGGCCGCCTTCCGGCCAGATGATCATCAGGAGCGTCTTCTTGACGACGGCGACGTCATATTTGCCTTCGATCAGCTCGGCAATATCGGCTGCTTTTTCATACATGAGGGACACCCCTGAATCGCTTGGGCGCGCGGGCACGCGGCCTTCTCTCGGCTGCCCATTTGGAAAGCAAATTTGGCGCCAGGGAGGCCCCGACAGAACGGAACCGGAGCTGGACGAGAGCTGAACCGGAGCCGGTCGTCGCAGCGCTTTCGCAGCGTCGGGTTCTGTTCTATCGTCCAGCCCATCGCGTTCTCGGAGTTGCGTCATGAGCGTGGAACGCAAGGCCCCGTCGGATCTAGCGCGCCGTCTCGGCGAGCGCTCGGCGAAGCGCGCACTGTCGCAGCCGTCGACGAGCTGGCGGCGGGAAACCTATACTTTGCCGCGCGGCGAGGCCCGCGACAAAGCCCGCGAATGGTTCACGAAATTTCCAAAGGCTGCCTATATGACTGAGATCGAGTTCTGGCGCGAACTCGCCGACGGCCGCATCGAATTCACCATCCGTCGCCTGCCGAGCGCCGATTGATGGAGCGCGGATTAATCGCGCCCCATGTGTCTGTCACATTGGGTTTCGGGGGGAGCCTATGATCCGTCATCTCGCAGCATGTCTCATTCTCATCGGCTTGATCACGCCTGCGGCCGCTCTCGACCAGGACGCGCTCAAAAAGGCGTGTCACGACGATTACGAAGCGTTCTGCAAAGGTGTCATGCCGGGCGGCGGTCGCATCATCGCGTGCCTGCATACGCATGACGACAAGCTCTCGGCGCAATGTAAGACCGCCCTGTCGGCCCAGTAGGACATCGGACGCTCGTCAGCCGATATGCTGTCCCGCGTCGACGGCGAGCATCTGCCCGGTCACGCTCCGCGCCTCAGCGAGATAAAGCACAGCCGCGGCGATATCCTTTGGCGCGACCGCGTGCTGCAGCGGCAGCTTCGCGACCTCCGCCGCAAATCCGCTCTCGCCCTCCGGCTCATTCGGCAACACCGGCCCGGGACCGACGCCGTTCACCCGGATCTGGCAGGACGCAAAGGCCTGCGCCATCGTCTTCGTTGCCGCCCAGAGCGCCGATTTGGTGAGCCCATAGGAAAAGAACTGCGGCCCCGGCCGCAACACGCGCTGATCGATGATATTCACGATCGCGGCCTCGGCGCCCGCAGGCACTTGCGCGACGAAATGCTGGGCGAGCAGCAAAGGCGCGCGCAGATTGACCGCGAATTGCTGCTCGAACCGCACAAGATCGATCGCAAAAGGGCTGTCGTCTTCAAAGAGCGCCGCGCTATTGACCAAAAGCCCCAGCGGTCCGAAGGCGCGCGCCGCATCGGCGACGATCTCCGCCGGCGCGGAAGGATCGGCGAGATCGCCGACGACCACGGCGGCTTCGATCTTCGCTTCCGCCATCCGAAGGGCGGCCACCTTCGCCTCATCGAGCGAAGCGGCTTTGCAATGAATCACAATTTTATAGCCATGCGCGCCCAAATGCTCGGCGATCGCAAGCCCGATCCGCCGCGCCGCCCCCGTCACCAGCGCCACTTTCGGCATCATCGCTGAACGTCCCCTTCCGCGTCGCGACCATTAAGCAATTTCGGGAGCAACGGAAGCCTCCCTAGTGGATAAAATCTGACGTTTGAGTCCTTTGAGGGATTCTCGGCGGTCGCGGCGCATGCGAATCTGCGCCATGCGCACGGGAATATCCATCACAGTATCGGGGACCGACCGGGATCGGCTCGCC
>JBKQRA010000108.1:0-6436 GCA_052144065.1 Methylovirgula sp.
CCTGGAGCGTGTCTCCGGAGCGCCTGTGTCGAATGATGAGATATTGTCTGACCTTCGGCGGGCGGCGGAGTTGGCCGGCACAATGGTTGTGACTCAGAAATTGTATTTGGAATTCGGGCGCTACAACCCTTCGACAGCGTTAAGGCGCTTTGGCACCTGGAACAACGCTGTCGTTGCCGCAGGACTGCAAATTGCTAACGAGATCAATTTCACTGATGAGCGCTTGTTCGAGAATATCATGCTTTTGTGGGAGCACTTTGGGCGTCAACCGCGGCGGGCAGAACTAGCCAAACCTCCCTCCGTGATTTCTCAGTCGGCCTACCTGCGTCGGTTTCATTCGTGGACGGATGCTCTCACACAGTTCGTCGCCTATGCGAATGCGCAGGACACTCGACCGCCGAGTCCTATCGAAATTCCAAAGGGTCACAAAACCGGACGAGATCCGTCTCTCAGACTTCGGTTCCGAGTGATGAAGCGGGACAATTTTTCGTGTCGAGCATGTGGAGCGAGCCCCGCATCGGAGGCAGGGCTGACGCTACATGTAGATCACGTTGTCGCTTGGAGTCGTGGCGGTGAAACGGTCGACGATAATCTTCAGACGCTTTGCGAGCCGTGCAACCTGGGAAAAAGCAACGTGCTGTAGCGACTGCTGCGACGTCGGGTCCGAACTCAGAGAGCCACAGCGAAAACGTAGTGATCATCGCTATCGGGCGCGGCCCGCCAATTACACGCTGTGGCGCGATATTCTGCGCGATGGCTACCCAATCATCTGCCGACTGCCGCACGATGCTTCGGCGCTTCGGGGCATACCGCCTCCATTCTCACGAGAGATTTAGGTGTTTAGTCCCTAGTGGTGGCTTCATAGCCCTCGTCCTCCGCGCTCCAATAGCTCCGGAGGCGGCTGCCCGCAGGATGCGGCGGAAGGAGGGGCACTCCAGGTGACTCGGCGCAGGGCAGGCAGCGGCGTGCCGCAGACCGTCGCGCATCGCGTCGAGCTTGCGGATCGTCCTGTCCAGTTCGTCAGCCTTGGCCAACAGCATTTGCCGGTCGATGCGCGGCTGCCCATCCGGCGCGAACATGAACGCGATCTCATCGAGTGAAAAGCCGGCGGTGCGCCCCAATGCGATCAGCGCCAGCCGTTCCAGAACGCCGGGATCGAACAGACGCCGCAGACCCCGCCTGCCGATAGAGGCGATCAGCCTTTTCGCCTCATAGAACCGTAGCGTCGAAGCGGGAACTCCGGAGCGCCGCGCCACTTCCGCAATGTCCAGATCTTTCATCTCTTGACCTCAAGTGAGCTTTAAATGGCAGAGTGCCGTCTCCCATTCGCCAAGGCAAGCAGAAGGAGGCGATCATGATCGGCGTAAACCAGAGCGGAGAAAATCAGGCAGCGCGTTGGAACGGCCCCGCCGGACAGGCCTGGGTCGAGGCGCAGGCGTTAATTGAGCAATTGTTCAAGCCGCTCGAAGACATTCTCATCGAACATGTTTCGACCGGATTGGGATGCCGATTGCTCGACGTCGGTTGCGGCACGGGTGGCACAACGCTTGCGGTCGCGCGTCTGCTCGGCGCCGGGGGCCAATGCGTCGGCATCGACATTTCTGAGTCGATGATCGCCGCTGCCCGGACCCGCGCCGAGCGGGAAGGCGCGCCGGCAAGCTTCATCCTCGCAAACGCGCAAACCCACGATTTTGCGCCTGGAGGCTTCGATATGATCATTTCGCGCTTTGGCGTCATGTTCTTCGATGATTTCGTCCAGGCTTTCGCAAATCTGCGGCGTGCAGCCACGGACGGCGCCGGTATACAGTTCCTTGCCTGGCGGAGCGTTGCGGACAATCCGTTTATGACCACGGCCGAGCGCGCCGCTGCGCCACTTCTGCCGAACCTTCCTTCCCGTCAGCCGGATGCGCCGGGGCAGTTCGCCTTTGCAGATCAGCGCCGGGTCTATCGCATTCTGGAGGAAAGCGGCTGGACGGCGATCGACATCAGGCCGATTGATGTCGCCTGCTCACTGCCCGAGAAGGAATTGGTCCGTTACTTCACCCAGCTCGGTCCCGTGGGCCTGATCCTTCAGGAAGCGGACGATCTCACCCGCGCGCGAGTGATCGAAACGGTCCGCGCCGCCTTTGATCCCTATGTGCAAGAAGATGAAGTGCGCTTTACCGCTGCCTGCTGGATGGTCGGCGCCCGAGCGCAATCTGCGTAGGCCCAGTGACAGAGACGGTGGGCGCCTATGGCGACCGTTACCCCGGATATGCGGTTTCAGCCAATTTGCGTCGCCACGGCACCGTTGGTAGTAATTTAGAGTGCTATAGCGTAGACATAATGCTCGTTATTGTCGGTTACGGCCCGCCAAATAGCGTGGATTTTATCGAAATTTCGTAGAGTTCTGGGCGCCTTTTGACCGGCGTTCATGCTGGTCTCGCCCTTCTGCGACGCGTCGATGCTTTCGCCATTCGCATCGTCGGCGTCATTTCGCCAGAAAACTGTCGAACCATTCCTTCTGATCGAGGACTGCGCGCACGAACACGGCGCGGTGATCGGCTTTCGCGCCGGCGTTGAGCGCCTTGGTGTCTGCGCCACCAAGAAGCGCCTGGGTCTGTTCGGGCAGTTTTCCGATCATGATCGGCGTGACCTCATCGGCGCCGCCATACCATGTCCGTAGCGGTGTGACCTGCCGCCAGCGATAGACCTGTTCGGCATCGAGCAAGTTCCAATAGGGCCCTAGTCCGGCCTGGATGGCGGCGCGGAACTCGGGCCTTGTGTAGTCCTTCAGCGTGTGCGGCGTGCGCGCATAGAAGGTCTCGAAATCGATCTTGCCGGCATAAAGGTCGCGGGCAGCCGCCACATAGTTTGGCTGGATCGCGAATTCGTCGAAGCCGGGCACGCCGTGATAATGGGCATAGGCTTCCATTTGGAGCGTCAGCACGCCGGGCAGATACACGGCATCGATCGGCTGCGGATTGTTGAGCCAGCGATTGATGATGAGGGAGATGTCGACCGGGCCGCTGGCGATCGCCGCGGCGGTAACCGGAACGCGCAAGCCTTCGAGCTTCTGAAGGAAGGCCATCGTCGCCCAGCCGCCTTGGGACCAGCCGCTGATGAACTGCTTGCTGATGCTGACGCCAAGCGACTTCAGCACGGATTGAGCGGCAACGAGCATGTCATAGGTCGCCTGCTGCGTGCTGCGCTTGAGGAGATAGCTGTCCGGCAGGTCGGAATCGCCGCGGCCGAAATAGTCCGCGCCGATCACGACATAGCCCTGCGCGGCGAAGCGCGCGATCATGATCCGCGTCTCAATCGACTGGTCGGGGCGGGAGGGAACATCGTTCCGGTCGAACACCGTGCCGTGCTGATAGGAGACCATGGGCATGGTGGACTCGCCCGTTTCGGGTATGGCGATGAGCCCGGAGGCGACCGTCGGCTTGTTGTTCAGTTCGGGGACGACCGACGCATATTTCACCTTGTACAGCCGGACGGGATAGCGCGCGGGAGGGAAACGGCCTTTGAACGCATTCGGCTCCGGCGAGGAACTCATGAAGTCCTGCAACTCGTCGCCGAAGATATGATCGAGCTTGGCGAGGTCATAGACGCCGATCAACTGATATTCTGTGCCGGCGCTAACAACGGTCGGTGCGCCAGCCAGGTTCGCCTTCGCTTCTGTTTGGGCTGCGTCTGCCGTAACAGGGCGCCCGAATGGTCCAAGTGCAAAGAGTGCCGCGAGGAGCAGTACGGCAGCCGTTCCGCGATGTCGCGCGCGGCGGAGATGTCTAAGGTCGAACATCATGCGAGATCCTGAACGGTGGGAATCCGATGAATGGATGTAAATGCGAGACATTAAAAGATGGTGCTCATCATCGATCGCGGTTGGCCGGCATGAGGGCGAAGGATCTATTGTGTCGCGTTGCCATATGTGCCGAAGAAAGAGCATGCTAGCGTGCCGCTGGACCCTCCTTGAGGTTTCTCTCGACTCTCCTGCGAGCCTTGTCATGGGCTTTCTTCGAACCAGATGATGTCGCAAGCCTCGCCCCATAAGGTCTGCGGCGCACCAGCAGAGAGTCCCCCGACATGAGGTCCATCGCATGGCGCGATCAGTGAATCCCCACTATTCCGGTCCGCTGAGCGATCATTTCGACGGCCAATGTTTTTTCAATCCGGGCCTTCTCCACGCCGATCGCTCCTGGCGCGACGTTTTGCGCTGGAGGCTGAGCGGCAAGCCCGCACCATGGCCGTCCGTCGTTTCCAGCAAGCAGGCGACGCCCGAGGCACGGAGCGAAGAATTGCGGGTCACAATCGTCGGGCATGCGACGGTGTTGATCCAGGCTGGTGGATCGAATGTTCTGACCGATCCCGTCTGGTCGCGCCGCGCGAGCCCGCTCGCCTTTGCCGGTCCAGAGCGCGCCTGCGCGCCCGGCATTCGCTTCGATGATCTGCCGCAGATCGATGCGGTTTTGCTCAGTCATAACCATTATGACCATATGGACATGGCGACCTTGCGTCGCCTCAACGCCGCGCATCGCCCCCTGATTGTTACGCCGCTGGGGAACGACAGCATCCTGATGCGCGCCATGCCGAATGCGCGGGTCACGACAGGAGATTGGTGGGATAGAATCCGCATCAATGACGGCGTTGCGGTAACGCTCTTACCCGCCTATCACTGGTCGGCGCGAACTGCGACCGATCGGCGAATGGCGCTGTGGTCCGGCTTCATGCTGCAGACGCGCCAAGGTGTCATCTATTTTGCGGGTGACACAGGCTATGGAGACGGGAGCATCTTCCGCGAGATGCGATTGCGGCTAGGGCCGCCTGATTTGGCGCTGATCCCAATCGGCGCCTATGCGCCGCGCTGGTTCATGCGGCCCCATCATGCAGATCCCGAAGACGCGGTGCGAATTATGGAGGATATCGAGGCTGCGCGCGCGATCGGCATTCATTGGGGTGTTTTTCGGCTGACGGACGAAAGCCGCGATGAACCGCGAGATTTGCTGAACGCTGCTTTGGCGAGCCGTGGCATCGATCCGGCGCGCTTTCCTGCCGGTGAACCCGGTTGCGTCTACGATTACAAGTCCATCGCCGCTTTTAAGACCGGCGAAGCAGAGGTCCGATAGCTCTCCGACAGTTTTCGAAATCCGCGCTTTCGCACGGCCGCCGCCACAGCCGACTCGCGGCAGATGGCGGCGACAAGGCAAACGTCGCCTAGACGCTTAAGCCTGCGGACGTACGAGAACCATCCAACCGATCCCGAAACGATCGGCGACCATGCCGAAGCTCGGCGAAAAAAAAGTCTTCCCGAGGGGCATTTGCACCTTGCCGCCGTCGCCGAGGGCGGCGAAGACTTTGTCAGCCTCGGCTTCATCGGCGACCGTCAATGTGAGGCAGAAGCCCTGGAAATTCGGGTGGCCGTCGCAGCGGCCGTCGGAGGCGAACACGATCTGATCGCCAATGCGAAACTGCATGTGCATGATCTTATTGTCGCCGCCTGGCGGCGTCATGCGCTCCTCGGCTGGGATCGGCGCGTCCTTATAGCGCAACAGCATGGTAGATTCGGCGCCGAGCGCGCTGCGATAGAATTCGAAAGCTTCCTCACAACGGCCGTTGAACATCAGATAGGGTTGCAATTGCATGACGCCTCCTTGTTACGCTCTTTGAGTAATTTTCTTGATTATTCCGTTCGATCTTTTGAATGGTCGATGCCACTCGGCGGCAATCCGCGAACTATAGGCTTGATATTTTGCGTTGATGTCAACATCATGAAGTCGATGTCCAAATCCCCCGAGCTTTCTTTCACGACAACGATCGATGTCCGCGATCTGTGTCTGTGCCTGCATGTGCAGCGCGCGGCGCGGTCGGTGGCGCGCTGCTACGATGACGCGCTGCGGCCCGCCGGACTGACGAGCGGACAATTTTCCCTGCTGATGGCGCTCAACCGGCCGGAGCCGCCGCAACTTGGCGAAGTCGCCGCCGTACTCGGCCTCGACCGGACGACGCTCACGGCAAATCTGAAGCCGCTCGTGCGCCGCGGCTTTTTGAAGATCAGCGTCGATGCCGCCGACAAGCGCGGCCGGCGGCTGCGCCTCATGGCGAAAGGGAGGGCGACTCTGGTGACCGCCATGCCGATGTGGCGGGCGGCGCAGGCCGCGATTCAGCGCCGCCTGAAAGGCACCAATGTCGACCGGCTTCGTGCCGATCTGAAGGCGCTCTCCTGATCGGCTAATGCCGGCGGCCGAATGCGTGCGTTTCCTTGCAATTTCTCCTTAAAAGTTTTATTTTAAAACTAGTTGCGATTTGCGACCTTGGGTCGCGTGCCCGCACATATTTTGGGAATGCTCTGCCATGGTCAAACGGATCAGCCATGAAACCGAAGACTGCCCGATCGCCCGGTCGCTCGATGCGATCGGCGACTGGTGGTCGCTTCTGATCATCCGCGACGCATTCG
>JBKQRA010000109.1:0-3639 GCA_052144065.1 Methylovirgula sp.
GCGGTGCGCGACAAGCGCGGCGATGGTCACGCCATCCTCACCGTCAAAACCGACAAGGGCGAATTCATCCTCGACAACCAAAACGACCAGATCTTGCTCTGGTCGGACACCGG
This sequence comes from Methylovirgula sp., assembly GCA_052144065.1. Taxonomy (GTDB): domain Bacteria; phylum Pseudomonadota; class Alphaproteobacteria; order Rhizobiales; family Beijerinckiaceae; genus Methylovirgula. The sequence continues at coordinate 114 of JBKQRA010000109.1, forward strand.
TTACCGTTTCGTCAAGCGCCAGTCGCAGGCCGATCCCAATGTGTGGGTCGCGATCATCTCGGAGCCGACGCATGTTTCGAGCTTGCGCTGACTTTAGCCGAAAGACCTGGAGCATGTCCTTGATCGGAAAAGTCGAACAACTTTTCCAGAACATGCTCTAAGACTTGCTCTAAGCCATCTTGCTTGGTTCCGGCATACAGATGGCGCGGTCGCCGGTGGCGGTGAGAAAATCGAGGATCTCCCCCACCTCCTGCTGATCCGCGAAGCTTTTCGCAACATCGGCGATGCGCTCCTGCAGCGTGCCTTCCGGCGCAAACAAAAGCCGGTAGGCACGCCGCAACTCATTGATCGTCTCGCGCGAAAATCCGCGGCGCTTCAAGCCGACGAGATTGAGCCCGGCCAAATGGGCGCGATTGCCGAGGGCAAGCCCATAAGGGATCAGATCGTGATCAAGGCCGCTGACACCGCCGAGAAAGGCATGCGCGCCGACGCGCGTGAATTGGATCACCGCCGCGCCACCACCGAAGGCCGCGAAATCGCCGATCGTCACATGGCCGGCAATCATCACATTGTTGGATAAAACGACATCATTGCCGATCCGGCAGTCGTGGCCGACATGCGCATTGGCGAGAAAAGCGCAGCGGTCGCCAATGCTCGTGACAAGACCGCCCGCCTCCGTGCCCGGATTGATCGTCACGCCTTCACGAATGATGCAGTCGGCGCCGATCACCAGCGACGACTCCTCGCCGCGATATTTCAAATCCTGAGGCGCATGACCGATGGAAGCAAAGGGATAGATCTTTGCGCGCGGACCGATCGTCGTGCGCCCGGCAACGACGACATGCGAGACAAGCTCGGACCCTGCGCCAAGCTCGACCGATGCACCCACAAGACAGAACGGCCCGACCCTGACCCCTTCGCCCAGCAGCGCGCCATGTTCGACGAGCGCCAGCGGATGGATAAAGGTTTCGGGTCCGGGCGCCTTCGTCATCCGGATTCGCTTATCCGCTCTTCGAGGCGTCTTCGAGCACCAGCATGGCGGAAATCTCCGCCTCGCAGACGAGCGTCCCCTCGACAAGCGCGCGGCCGCGATACCACCACATGGTTTTGCGCTGGCTCATCTTGGTCATATGAAATTCGACGCGATCGCCGGGCACGACGGGCTTGCGGAATTTCGCCTTGTCGATCGTCATGAAATAGACGAGCGGCGGCTTCACCCCGCCCGACATCGCATTGATGCAGAGCGCGCCCGCCGTCTGCGCCATGCCTTCGATCAACAGCACGCCCGGCATCACCGGCCGCTCCGGGAAATGACCCTGGAACTGTGGCTCGTTCACGCTGACATTCTTGATGCCGATGCAGGATTCATCGCCCTTGGCCTCGACGATGCGATCGACGAGCAAGAACGGGTAGCGGTGCGGCAGCGACCGCAAAAGCCGCTGAATATCGAATGTTTCGAGCGTCGTGGCCGCGACATCGTCCATCGGCAAACCTTCTCTGCTTGCTTCTATTCTGCTTATTTCTCTTTGCCCACCGGGCGCTTGCTGTCGCGGCGGGCGCTTTGGATCAGCCGATCAACCACGATATGGGCGCGCAGCCAATCGCGAAAGGCCCGCGCCGGCGTGCCGCCGAGCTTCGCCTTCGGCGGAACATTGGCAATGACGCCGGATTGCGCCGCGATCTGCGCCCCCGCGCCCACCGTAATGTGCCCGGCAAAACCCGCCTGCCCGCCGACACTGACGAAATCGCCGAGCTCCGTCGAGCCCGAGATGCCCGTCTGAGCGACGATCAGGCAATGCCGGCCGATCCGCACGTTGTGCGCGATCTGCACGAGATTGTCGATCTTGGTCCCTTCGCCGATGACGGTATCGCGCATCATGCCGCGGTCGACGGTCGTATTGGCGCCGATCTCGACATCGTCCTGGATGATGACCCGGCCGATCTGCGGCACTTTCTTATGGCCGCGCGATCCGATGGCGAAGCCGAAGCCGTCCTGGCCGATTGCGGCGCCGGCATGAATGATGACCCGATTGCCGATCAGTGCATAGGCGATGCGGACCCCCGGCCCGATGAGGCAATTGCGGCCGATCCGCACTTGCGGGCCGATCACTGTATTGGGGCCGATAGAGGAACCGGAGCCGATCTCGGCGCCGGGGCCGATCACGGCGCCCGGATCGACGATGACATCCGCCTCGAGCCGCGCTTCGGGATGCAGGAAGGCGCCGGGACTGACGCCGGCCGCGCCGAAATAGGAGTGCGGATTGACGGAATCCGGAAAAAGCTGCGTCAACACGGCGGCCAGAGCGCGATATGGCTCGGGCGTCACCAGTGCGAACGTACCGGGAGGAACGCGCGCGGCGTAGCGCTCGCTCACGATGCAGGCCGTGGCGCGGGTGGTCGAAAGCGCGTCGAGATATTTCGGATTATCGAAAAAGGTCAGCGAGCCCGGCCCTGCCGCATCGAGCGGCGCGACGCGCATGATGAGCACCGGCGCCGGCTCGGCGCCGCCGGGAAGTTTGGCGCCTGTCCAGCTGAGAACATCCGCCAAAGTGGGCAAAGAGGCGGCGCGGAAGAAGACCGGATCGCTCATCAAACTCGGGTCAAATATCGGATCGCTGCAACACCCGCCCTGCGCTTAGGCAGAAGCGATGCCGTGCCATAGCCGATTTCAGCCCGAGGCGACAGCGCCGCGATATTCGCGGCGCGCATCTTGGCAAACGCCTTTAGGGCAAGCCCGCGGCGGCGCGGGGTTAGAAGGTCGTGCCGCCGGTGAAGCTGAAGAACTGCGTCTGATCCCAGGGATTCTTCGTCAGCGCCTTGGCGAAGTCGAAGCGGATCGGGCCCATGGGCGATGCCCAGATCAGCGACGCACCAACCGAAGACCGGATCTCCGGCGTATCCGCGCCGACCGTGATCGTATTGCCCTGAGTGAACAATGGCGCCTGATTATACGGGATGATCGCGCAAGTATAGCAGGTGCTCCCATTCGGACCGGCGAAGTTGGTCTGGCCATGGTAGCCCCACAAGGCGCCCGCATCGGCGAAGAGCGCACCCTTGAGACCGACTTCCTTCGGCAAGCCCCAGATCGGGAACTGTGTCTCGACCGAGGCGCCCCAGTATTTGGTGCCACCCAGCGGGTTACCGTCTGGATTGATGCCGCTCGAAATATCGCGCGGACCGATACCGGCCGGCGCGAAGCCGCGGACGAGCGTCGGGCCAAGCATGAAGTTGTCGACGATGCGCAAGCCATTGCTGCCGACCGACTGCAGGAAGCCGCCTTGCAAATGGAACAGGCCGACGATGTCGTATTCGTCCCAGAGCGAGTGATAATAGCGGAAGTCGGCGCTGGTGCGGATATAGTGCTCATCGCCGCCGGCGCCGGCGAAGTCTTCGCGCCAGTCGGCATGAATGCCGCTCGTCGGGGACTTGTTATTGTCGAGCGAATTATAGCTCAAGGTGAAGCCCGGCATCGACGTGACCGTCGTTCCGGCCGCCTGCTTCAAAGCCAGCGACGCCTCACCATTGG
>JBKQRA010000110.1:0-56121 GCA_052144065.1 Methylovirgula sp.
CGCTTAATAACGCCATGTCGATCACTCCAAAGCCCCCGCCAAAAACAAGCAGGGGTGGTTCGAACATGGGTCAATTCTTGGTGGAAATATCCCTCTAGGCCGGGTCAGCTCTCAGTGGAAATCAACATTCCGGGCGAGCCGCCGATCGTGGCACTGCAATGAGCGGCTTCTCCCCGTTCATCACAACAATCGACTTCGAAACGACGGCGCTCTCAAAAGATGCCGATGTGATCGAAGTGGGCGTCGCGATTTTCGATCGGCAGGAGACGCTCAGGACATGGTCGTCGCTGGTTCGGCCGAGTCCTAACTGCAGATGGAGCGAGAAAGCGGAGCAGGTGCATAAGATCGCCCGTGTCGAGTTGGAACAGGCTCTCGATCCCGCTTGGGTCGCCTGCAAGCTCAACCAGGTCATGACGGGCGTGACGACCGCTTATTGCGACGGTTACCAGTTCGACAGAGTTTGGATGGGCAATCTCTTCCACGAAGCGAGAGTCGAGCCCGCGTTTTCGATCGCGCCGATCGAAGAGATGCCACGGATGCATCTCAATGTCGTGCGCGATCAGATGAATGCCTATCTCAACCGGACCCTGACACCGCATCGTGCGGGAGAGGACGCCTTGCGTCTAATGCGGGCCTATCTCTATGCGATCGGCAAGCAGGCAAATGTGGTGGCCGTGTCGTGACAAAGTGCGAATCCGCTTTAACAATCACGTTGGTCTGCATCTGGATTTTGGCGACCAATTTCGTGATGTTGGTCGGCCTTATCTGGATCGCTGCTGGGACACTTAAAAAGAGGGGATGGTTTTCTGTGGGCGCTTGGGATCGTCCCAAACCCGACCGGACTGTTGATGTCGTTCAGGAACAAAGCGTCTTTGTTGTTGCGAACGAGCCTCGTGCTGTTGCAGCTCGGTATTCGTGCGAAGAGGCTACCGTCATGGATATCGCTCGTTTTTCGCAGGCCTAAATCCCGCGGCGGCGGTATCGGCTTCGCACATATAGACGCCGGATTTTGTGGTGCCGAAATTGTGGGTGCCGGCGTAGTGATAAACGCCCGATTTTGTATTCACCCAAACGATCGTGTCCGAAGGGCAGCGGCTCTTTGCCTGCGCTTCGGTCGTGAATTGGCCGGCGTTCGTCGGTGCGGCGCGCGGCGCAGGAGCCGCCGTTGATCTTTGGGGCGCGGGTGTCGGGGCCGCCTGTGGCATCGGCTATCCGGTCAGAGGCTGATCACTTTAGAGGTAGGCACGCCGTCGCGGCCCAAGGGCACCTAAACTCGCCGCTATTGCATTTTGTAAGGAAAATCCTTACATTCGACAAAAGAGGAATCGCATGATTACAAGCAAGCTGACCAGCAAAGCACAGACGACAATTCCGCAGCCGGTCCGAGCCGCCCTACACCTCAAGGAGGGCGATGAAATCGCTTACAGCATCGAGCCGGGCGGCCGCGTCGTACTTACACGCGCGCGCTCGGACGTTCCGGCAGATGATCCGTTTGCCACATTCACAGAATGGGACAGCGACGCGGACCACAAAGCCTATGCCAATCTTTGAACAGGGAGACGTGATCCGCGTCCCATTCCCATATACCGACCGCGACACCCGACAACGCAGACCGGCCCTCGTCGTCTCAAATGGCTCCACCGGTGAAGAAAACGCGCTGCTATGGGTGGTGATGATTACGTCTGCGGAGAATCGCCAATGGGCCGGCGACGTTCAAATTAAAGACCACACAAAGGCTGGACTCCCGGCGCCATCCGTCATTCGGCCCGTAAAAATCGCTACGATCGAAGCACGACATGCTGAGCCGATCGGCAAGGTGACCGCGCCAGCCCGGCGAGCCGTCATGCAATACATAAAAGCAATCATCTCAGCTGAATAGTCAGAATAGCACCCGGCGGTGTCGCTGCTCTGATTCATCCCGCAGCTGTCTTAAAACTCTTCTTGCGGGTCGCTCGTCGCGACAAACGCTCTGACATCTGTTGGGCCAACGCCAATGCCGCATTGAGACGCCCAACTGCGCCAACATCAGTTGTTAGCGTCCCCGCCTGCGAAAATATATGATTTGCTTGGTTGCTCCGCCGGGGCGCGCTGCGGCTGCGACTCTTAGGCGGAATATGTGCTTGGATCTCGCGGCAGAAGTGAAGCGCTTCGTTGAGCCGCTTGTTCTCGACGATCGGAGACCCTGGTCAATCCGGGCAACCCGGTCAAACGTCCTGTAGGGGCAGGGAAAGGCCGTTGTAGCGGATCTCGATACGCCCATCCGGGAAATCGTAAATCGTCACGCGCTTAAACGGCAAGTATGGGCGCGATGCTGACATGTCGTTAGGTCATTAAGGCGCCGGGAGCGGACCGGCGGCTTTGGGCAATCGAAATGTCGAAGCGGACATTCATTCCGGCATGGCGTCGTGGCAGCTCTCGATCCGAAGCGACGTTCGTCGTGGCGCGGATATCAACCGGGCCCGCGCAAGTCTAGCGCGTCGGGCGCGAGGCGGGGCGAATCCGCGAGAACGGAGCGGTTTCGGCGTCGGTTCGCGTGGAGTCGCGCGTTCTTCGCACGCCCAACGGAATTACAACCCGTCGAGATCACCCAGCTTGGGTTTCGATTAAGCTCTGAGATGCGGCGTCGATGCGCTTCCACAACCAGATAGCGCCTGCGATGTTGGGGATGAGTATGAACCACGTGCCAAAGGGGGCGAGTACGAATCCTGCGTAAGGCGCGGGAAGAAGGACGGCCCACGATCATGGTGATGACGAGCGCGCCGAGCGGCGACGCCATGACGAACCAGCGTGGAAACTTCGTTTTGCCGCTCAGAACGCCAACCGCCAGCAAGACGGCGCCGACATTCAGCGCCAAAGCAGCCGTCAGATCTCCCACGATGAAGTGTTGGAGGATATAGCGAGTCGCCAAAGCAAAGAACGTCGGGTCGTGGCTACCGACGACCGCTTTGGCTTGTTCCAAAACGGTCAAGAACGCCCAGCCGGCGTGTTGGATGCCGCCGATCATAAGCACGGCATAGGCCAGCAGGATGATCGGAAGTCGGCCGAGCCAAAATCCGGCGCAACGCATGCCAATCCACCATATGTAGTACGTGAGCGCATATAGCGGATACAGCCATCCCGCGGTTTGCGCGACGAGCAGCATCCAGTGCGGTCGACCGTTCGCGGTGAAGATCGTGTGGAAGACGGCGGGCGAGAAGTAATCCAATCCGCTCAGGCTGGGAGAATATCCATAAATGTAATCGCACACGCCGTTCCAGAATATGAGGATCGACCCGCCGATCCCGATGAGACGAAGACGAGAGCGCAGTCGCTTGCGCTCGATGTCAATGTCATCTAGCATATCAAATCTCCCAACCTGCGAAGACGATCGTGATCAACGTTCACGCTCGAGCTTCGAATGCCCTCTTGCGTGCTTCGACGTGATTGCGCCCGGCGATGAACAACGAGAGCAGCAGAGCGAGAATGGCGGCGTAGGCAGTAACGTTGCCAACGCGGCTATACAGAGTGTTCGTTCTCCCGACCGGCAAATAGGCGAGCAGGTCCCTGTCGTTGTCGTCGAAATTGGGCATTGCGGCGAGAATCTGCCCCCGGTTGTCGAACGCCATGGAGGTCGCGCCATTCGCGGGTGTGATCCGGCGTGGAATATTGACCCCGTAATTTCGGGGATCGGCGCCGAAAATTGCCCCCCTTATCCTTGGTCTGATGGGCTGTCCGCTTTGAGTCGAAGCGGGCGGTGGGGGATGCTGGTTGTGGAGACAATTGGCCGGATACGGCGGGAGCATCTGGTCAAAGGGAAGTCGATCAAGGAGATCGCACGCGAGCTGAAGATCTCGCGCAACACGGTCCGCAAAGTGCTGCGATCGGACGAGACATCATTTTCGTATGAGCGCGAGGTTCAGCCGCGTCCGAAGCTGGGGCGCTGGAAAGCCGCGCTCGATTTGATGCTTTCGACGAATGCCAGCAAGCCGGCGCGTGAACGATTGACGCTGATCCGGCTTTTTGAAGAGCTACAAGCCAAAGGCTATGACGGTAGCTACGATGCTGTCAGGCGCTATGCCCGTGCCTGGGTCCGGGAGCAAGTCAGCGTCACGGCTGAGGCCTATGTGCCTTTGTCATTTGCACCGGGCGAGGCCTACCAGTTCGACTGGAGCCACGATGTGGTGGTGATCAATGGCGTGACGACGACCGTGAAGGTCGCGCATGTCCGTCTCTGCCACAGCCGGATGATGTTCGTCAGAGCCTATCCGCGCGAGACGCAGGAGATGGTTTTTGACGCGCATGAGCGGGCCTTCGCCTTCTTCAAGGGTGCCTGCACGCGCGGCATCTACGACAATATGAAGACCGCGGTCGAGACGATCTTTGTCGGCAAGAACCGTCAATATAATCGCCGCTTCCTGCAGATGTGCGCGCATCATCTGGTCGAGCCTGTTGCCTGCACGCCGGCGTCGGGCTGGGAAAAGGGTCAAGTCGAGAACCAGGTCGGCCTCGTACGTGAACGGTTCTTCACGCCGCGGCTGAAGTTCAGGACCTATGACGAGCTGAATGCCTGGCTCCTCGACAAGATCATCGCCTATGCCAAGATGCATCCGCATCCGGAACGTCCTGAGCATACGATCTGGGAGATGTTCGAGGATGAGCGGCCAAAGCTTGTTGCCTATCGCGGCCGGTTCGATGGCTTCCACGCTGTTCCAGCTTCGGTCTCGAAGACCTGCCTGGTCCGCTTCGACAATAACAGATACTCGGTCAATGCCGCTGCCATCGGCTGGCCCGTCGAGATTTACGCCTACGCCGATCGGATCGTGATCCGTCAGGAAGGCCGCGTCGTCGCTGAGCATCCCCGCTGCTATGGGCGCGGCGAGCTAATCAAGCTCGGAAAGCGCGCCGACCTATCGATCACCGATGACGGCGCGGCGCTCCGCCACGGCGCGACGCAGTTCAAGGCACTTTAGCAATTGGATTTTGCCGATAGCGGACTGACTATGGTGCTATTTGCGGACACACATTCGTTCACAGCGGCAAACTAATGGTACCCATTACACGAAGCATGGGGGCCTATCTCAGCTGCAGCCCCTCGTCGCGCCACACGCATCGCACTTGAGACACGTGCCGTTTCTCGCGAGCGTAAAGTTGTTGCACTCGGGGCAGGCCTCACCCGTAAAGCCTTTCATCCGCGCTTCGCTGCGCCCGTGGCTCGCGCCTCATGGCTAGGAATCGACGCATGCCGCGGCTGCTCTCGCCTTACGCTACGTCCTTGCGGGTTCATTCCGAGCGGCATCGCTAAATTGCAAATCCTACGGCTAAAACAGGCATTGCCCGGCATTGTCGTATCTGTGGTTGCAGAATCGTAACACACGCATTCTAGACTGCGTCTCGTTCCGACTCATATGCACTGGCCCCGAAACGATCGGCGTCGTGACGTTCCTCGTTCGGCGGTCTTCTTTCGAGGAGACATCGACAATGCGGAATGCCACAAATCTCGTGCAGAGGCGAGCCTTTCTGAGCGGGCTCGTCGCCGCGCCGCTCGCCCTTGAGGCCGACCGGCTCTCGGCCTGTTCGCTGGCTTTTGTCAATAATCGCCAGCTTGCGAAGATCATCGTCCGTTCGATGGATCTTCCGGTCGTGCTTCCCGAGCGGCCGAAATTCTTCGTCTTTCCGCGCGGCATGGCGCGCAACTCGCTAGGCAGTGTCCTTCCCGGCATCAAAGCGAGGATCGAGGGCGTGGGTTCCTATACCTTGCGCTGGACCTCCAAATACGGCTCGGCGGCGATCGTGTCCTTCGAAGGCGCGATCACCGACGGTCTCAATGAGAAGGGTTTGGCGGCGCATCTGCTGGTTCTGGATGAAAGCCGGCTCGAAGCGCCAGATAAGCGCCCCGTATTACCCGATGTGCATTGGGCGACCTATGTTCTGGACAATTTTGCAACCGTAAATGAAGTCGTCGCCGCACATCGCGCCGCGAGCTTTCGCATTGCCGCGGCGTGGTCGAACGACCTCGGCTATGCGAAGCATCTTCCGACGCATCTCGCAGTGCAGGATACGTCAGGCGATTCGGCGATCATCGAATATGTCAAAGGCGAGCTCTCGATCCATCACGGGCCTGAATATCGTGTGATGACGAATGATCCGCCTTATGACGAGATGATTGCGCAGATGAAGCAATATACGCCCTTCGGTGGAACCAAGCCCTTGCCGGGCGATGAGAGCGCAGAGGCGCGTTTCGCCCGGCTCACCGACTATATGCGCTATCTGCCGGATCCGAAGACTTATACCGAGGCGGTTGCCGGTGCTTTGTCGTTGATGCGCATCGCGCAAGTGCCGTTCCGCGATCCCGGCCGTGCGCCGGACAAAGGCTTTTGGGGCGCCGTTCAGACCAATTGGGTGACTGCGATCGATGTCACCAATAAGATCTATTACGTCAATAGCGCCACTGTGCCGAGCCTGTTCTGGCTTGAATTGAAAGCGGCGAATTTCAGCGCCGGCGCACCGCTCTTATCCGTCGATCTGCATGACCCCAAAATCGGCGGCGATGTGCGATCGATGCTCAAACGCTGGGAAGTGCCGAGCTGATGAGCGGAGCTGGAAGAAAACTTATCAACGAAAGGCCAAAGCCCTCATGCTGAGGAGGCCACACGGCGACCGTCTCGAAGCGCGAGGGCTTTTCGAGGGGGATGGCTTAAAGAGCTTTGCAATCAGTAACGATCTCTCGCCCTTCGAGGCTCCGCCATAGCCCGTCGCTTGCGACGGGCGTCGCTTGGCAACGTCCTATGGCTACGCACCTCGGGGTGAGGAATCTAGTGCATGTGGCTGCGGATACGCTGATGTGCAAGCCACACCCAAATCCCTCATGCTGAGGAGGCGGCGTAGCCGCCGTCTCGAAGCGCGTGCGTGGACCTATCTCAGCTACACCCAGTCGTCGCGCCACACGTATCGCATTTGAGACACGTGCCGTTGCGCACGAGCGTAAAATTGTTGCACTCGGGGCAGGCTTCGCCCGTATAGCCTTTCATCCGCGCTTCGCTGCGGCGGGAGGCGACGGTGGCGCGCTCGCCCGGCAGCGACCAATCGAGATTGCCGAGCTCGGATTCGACTTCGAATTCGAGCTCCTTTTTCAGTGCGGTCGCGCCTTGCGTGGCGGCGGCCTGCGGCGCGCTTGTAACAAGCATCAGCTTGTCGGTCGGCTTTCCGCGCACGAAGCCTGAGGAGACGAGCTTCGCTGTCGGTCCTTGCGGCGGCCGGCTCTGATCGTCGCCCTTGCCGAGCACATCATGGCCGATGTCGGACGGATCGATATGGGCGAGGTCGTTGCGGCCGAGATAAGAGATCGCCAATTCGCGGAAGACGTAATCGAGAATGGAGGTCGCATTCTTGATGACGTCATTGCCCTGCACGAGACCCGCCGGCTCGAAGCGGGTGAAGGTGAAGGCATCCACATATTCCTCGAGCGGCACGCCATATTGCAGACCGACCGAGATGGCGATGGCGAAATTGTTCATCAGCGAGCGGAAGGCGGCGCCTTCCTTATGCATGTCGATGAAGATCTCGCCGATGCGGCCATCCATATATTCGCCGGTGCGCAGATAGACCTTGTGGCCGCCGACCACCGCCTTTTGGGTATAGCCCTTGCGGCGGTCGGGCAGTTTTTCGCGTTGGCGCTCGCGCTCGATCCGCTCGACGATGCGCTCGACGATCTTTTCGGCGACGACAGTGGTGCGCGCCGGCATGGTCTGCGCCATCAGCGTCTCGACCGCATCTTCGCCGTCGTCTTCCTCATCGGCGATGAGCTGGCTGTTCAGCGGCTGCGAAAGCTTCGAGCCGTCGCGATAGAGCGCATTGGCCTTCAGCGCGAGGCGCCAGGACAGCATATAGGCGTCCTTGCACTCCTCGATCGATGCGTCGTTCGGCATATTGATCGTCTTCGAGATCGCGCCCGAGATGAAGGGCTGCGCCGCCGCCATCATACGGATATGGCTCTCGACCGAGAGATAACGCTTGCCGGTGCGCCCGCACGGATTGGCGCAATCGAAGACCGCATAATGTTCGAGCTTCAGATGCGGCGCGCCTTCGACCGTCATGGCGCCGCAGACATGGATATTCGCGGCCTCGATTTCGGCCTTGCTGAACCCCAGGAAGGTGAGGAGATCGAAGCCCGGATCGTCGAGCTTTTCTTCCGGCACTTTGAGCGTCTTCACCAGGAAATCGGCGCCGAGCGTCCATTTGTTGAAGACGAATTTGATGTCGAAGGCGGAAGCCAGCGTCTTTTCGAGCGCTTCGAGCTTTTCTTCAGTGAAGCCGCGCGCCTTCAGGCTCGTATGATTGACGGCCGGCGCCTGGCGCATCGAGGCATGGCCGACCGCATAGGCTTCGATCTCGGCGATCTCGGATTCACGATAGCCAAGCGCACGCAGACCTTCGGGGACGGCGCGGTTGATGATCTTGAAATAGCCGCCGCCCGCGAGCTTCTTGAATTTGACGAGGGCAAAGTCGGGCTCGATGCCGGTCGTGTCGCAGTCCATCACGAGGCCGATCGTGCCGGTCGGCGCGACGACGGTGACTTGCGCATTGCGATAGCCATGCTCTTCGCCGAGCGCGACGGCGCGTTCCCAGGCCGCGATCGCATGCCGCCCAAGCGCCGGATCGGTGAGCGCTGCGTGATCGAGCGGGACGGGGAGGATGGCAAGAGACTCATAGCCCGCGGCTTCGCCGCGCGCCGCGCGCCGATGATTGCGCATGATGCGCAGCATCGCATCCTTGTTCTCGGCGAGATGCATGAAGGTGCCGCGCTCGGCCGCCATTTCGGCGGAGGTCGCATAGCAGATGCCGGTCATGATCGCCGAGAGCGCGCCGCAGATGGCGCGGCCCTCGTCCGAATCGTAAGCGATGCCGGACGACATCAGCAGGCCGCCGACATTGGCATAGCCGAGACCCAGCGTGCGATATTCATAAGAGAGTTTGGCGATCTCCTTCGATGGGAATTGCGCCATCAGCACGGAGATTTCGAGGACCACCGTCCACAGCCGCACCGCATGTTCATAGGAGTCGATGTCGATCGCCTTCGTCGCCGGATCGCGGAACTGCAACAGGTTCAGCGAGGCGAGATTGCAGGCCGTATCGTCCAGGAACATATATTCGGAGCAGGGGTTCGACGCGACGATGGGACCTGCCGCCGGGCAAGTGTGCCAATCATTGATCGTCGTGTGATATTGCAGGCCCGGATCGGCCGAGGCCCAGGCGGCATAGCCGATCTTGTCCCACAGCTCGCGCGCCTTCATCGTCTTATGCGGCTTGCCGTCGAGCCGGCGCGTCAGCGCCCAATCGCCATCGTCCTCGACCGCCTGCAAAAAGGCATCGGTCACGCGCACGGAATTGTTCGAGTTCTGGCCCGAGACGGTGAGATAGGCTTCCGAATCCCAATCGGTCGTAAAAGTCTCGAAGGCCATATCCTTGAAGCCCTGGCGGGCGAATTGGATGACCTTGCGGATCATGCCGTCCGGCACGGAGGCGCGCCGCGCGAGCTTGATTTCTTTCTTTAGGGCCGGATTGCGCTCGGGATCGAAGCAGGCGTCTCCCGGACCCTGGCAATTCACGCAGGCGCGCAGAATCGCTTTCAGCGCCTTTTTCACGATCTTCGAGCCGGTGACGAGGGCGGCGACTTTTTCCTCCTCCTTCACCTTCCAATCGATATAGGCCTCGATATCGGGGTGATCGACATCGACGACGACCATCTTCGCGGCGCGCCGCGTCGTGCCGCCGGATTTGATCGCGCCTGCGGCGCGGTCGCCGATCTTGAGGAAGGACATCAGGCCGGAGGATTTGCCGCCGCCCGAGAGCTTCTCATTCTCGCCACGCAGCTTGGAAAAATTCGAGCCGGTGCCGGAGCCATATTTGAACAGGCGCGCCTCGCGCACCCACAGATCCATGATGCCGCCTTCGTTGACGAGATCGTCGGCGACGGACTGGATGAAGCAGGCATGCGGCTGCGGATGCTCATAGGCCGATTTCGATTTGACGAGCTTGCCCGATTCGAAATCCACATAGAAATGGCCTTGGCTCGGCCCGTCGATGCCATAGGCCCAGTAAAGGCCCGTGTTGAACCATTGCGGCGAATTCGGTGCCGCCATCTGGGCCGCCAGCATATAGCGCAATTCGTCGTAGAAGGCCTGGGCGTCATCTTCGCCGTCGAAATAGCGGCCTTTCCAGCCCCAATAGGTCCAGGCGCCGGCGAGGCGATCGAAAACCTGCTGGGCCGAAATCTCGGAGCCGTAGCGCTCCGCCTTGGGCAGGGCTTCGAGCGCGGTCTGATCGGGGACGCTGCGCCACAGGAAGCTCGGGACGCTCGTCTCTTCGATCTTCTTCAGCCGCGCCGGAACGCCGGCCTTGCGGAAATATTTCTGCGCCAGCACATCGGCCGCGACCTGGCTCCAGCTCGCCGGTACTTCGATGCCGTCGAGGGAAAAGACGAGCGAGCCGTCGGGATTGCGAATCTCGCTTCGAGTCGTGCGGAATTCGACCGCCTCATAGGGGGAGTGACCAGATTTGGTGTAGCGCCGTTCGATCCGCATGCTTCCCGTCCTAAATGCTTTCAGGCTCTTAGACCTGAGTCTTCAATTCCACCGCGCGATTGCCCATTAAAGGCGCAATGCATTTCCCTTGAGCGGCGTCAAAACGCTTGGCTCGGACGCCATTTTCCCCGACCCTCAGGGAGGTGCTGGCGACCGATTCGAATTATGACGACATCTTGACTGGCGTCAAGGTATGGGGCTCTGTTCTCTACCAACCACAAAATATTGTGCAAATCGTGAATGTCTGTTGGAGCAACTGAGAGGCGAGCTGAAATATTTGTCCGGGGAAAACCGGCCTCACAAGGCCGCCTGAGGCGATGCCCCCATCATCCCCTTTATCCCCATCGTGAAGCTGCGCTATGAAGCCGGCGACGTTTCTTGCCGTGGGGCCAAACGCCCGCTTTCGGGTCGCTGGACATTGGCGGAGTGTCTCGCCATAGTCCCGGCCGCCGACCCCTCCCATCAAGGATTGTGATGCCGATGCTGCTCTGGCTCGCCCGCTTCTTCACCTGGTGGAATGGCGCGACTCTGAACACGCTCTTCTACACGGGCCGCAACGGCGAATTGGTCGGCACGGACCAATATGGGAATTCCTACTACCGCACACGAGGGGGACGGCTTGATCCGGCGCTCGGATTCGAGCGCCGCTGGGTCATTTATGCCGGCGAAGCCGAAGGCTCGATGACGCCGCCCGGCTGGTATGGCTGGCTGCATCACACTGTCGACGTGCCGCCGACCGACGAGACCTATCAGCCGCGGGCTTGGGAGCTGCCGCATCAGCCCAATATGACCGGCACGCCGATGGCGTGGCGGCCGCAAGGCTCGACCTTGGCCTCGGGGCAGCGCCCGCCGGCGACTGGCGATTACGAAGCTTGGTCGCCCAACCCATGATCCCGAAAAGTTGCAGACTTTTCGGATCAGGATCATGCGTCAAGGCAAGGACTCGTGATCCCGAAAGCCGACACAGACTGCTGGGGACCGAGGCGCAATGACTGGCCGAACCCATGTTTATAAGACGGCTGTCAGCTGGTCGAATGCGTCCGGCACCACCGCCTATGCCGCTTATCCGCGCGATCACAGCCTGCAGATTGCTGGAAAGCCTGACCTCGCTATGTCGTCAGACCCGGCATTTCTCGGCGACTCGACGAGATATAATCCTGAGGAATTGCTCGTCGCGTCGCTCTCTTCTTGTCATATGCTTTGGTATCTTGCTTTATGCGCGACGCACGGGATCATCGTCACGAATTACGAGGATCATGCGACCGGGACGCTCACTGAGGCTGAAGGCGGCCGCTTCGTTGAGGTGCAGTTGCATCCCCGGGCGACTCTTGTCGCTGGAGAGGCCGAGAAAGCGCGCGAACTCCATGAAGTCGCCCATAAAAAATGCTTCGTCGCCAATTCTGTGAATTTTCCCGTCACTGTTGTGCCCGAATTTGTGATGCCGCAGTAATCTACGACGCAAACTCAACCGTTGACGACCGGCGATGAGAAGGCTTGGGCGCCTGACGGGGCTGCTGGGCGTCATTTCCCGACTTCAGCGTCCTTTACGAAGAGGCGCAGGAAGAGCGCGCGGCGCGCGGTCTCCTTGTTCTTGCAGGACGCGATCATCGGATTGGCCATCGTGCCTTGGAAGAAATCATAGAAAAACAGGCAACTCTTTTCGCGCGACAAGATCCAGGCACGCTGCATGTCGCGCAGCTTCACCTGCTGCGCCGCGTCGAGATGCGGGCGTAGGCTTTTGAAGGCGTCGTTGAGCAGGCTGTCCCAGGCCAATTGCTCGCGGTCGAGACATTGAATGATGATGTAAGGCGGCACGCTTCCTTCATCGCCGCCGAAACACGGCTTGGCGACAACCTCCATGCAACTCTCCGCCGTCTTGTAAGCCGCTTCCTGCTTTTCGACGCAGCTCTTGATCTTGGCGACATCCTCCGGCTGCGGCGCATCCGCCGCCGCACAGGCTGACTCTATTGCGATGATGAAAGCTGCAGCGGCGATGACGGTGAAAGCCCGCATGGCCATGTCCTCGATCCAAAATGAATTTTGCAAATTATGCCGCAAAACAACGCCGCAGCCTGCGCGCTGGCGCACAGCTCAGTCGGTTGCGGGCACCCGCAAAGCCGGCGAGTCCGCCGACGCACCGGACAACACCCGATTGCCGCGGATTTCATAGGCGCCGCTTGCGACCCGCTCCAGTGCGGCGATGTAGATCAGATGTTCCTGCACGATCACGCGCGCGGCGAGCGTGTCGGGCGTATCGTCATCGTGCACGGCCACGGCGGCTTGTGCGATGATCGGGCCTTCATCGAGCGCTGGCACGACGAAATGCACGGTGCAGCCATGGATCTTCACGCCATCGGCCAAAGCGCGCGCATGGGTGTCGAGGCCGCGATAGGCGGGCAGGAGCGAGGGGTGGATGTTGAGCAGCCGGCCTTCCCAATGTTGCACGAAGCCAGGAGTCAGCACGCGCAGAAAACCGGCGAGGCAGATGAGCTCGATGCGATGCAGATCGAGCAGCACCTGCATGGATTTTTCGAATTCTTCGCGCCCCGCATAGATCTTGTGATCGATGACGGCGGTGGCGATGCCGGCCTCCTTAGCGAAGGCGAGGCCTTGCGCTTCGGTGCGGTTCGACAGCACGAGCGCGATTTCGGCGGGATAATCGGGGCTGCGCGCCGCTTCGACGAGAGCCCGCATATTGGAGCCGCGTCCGGAGATCAAAATGGCGGTGCGCTTGCGTTGGCTCATAGGCCGAGCCGGCCGGTGTAGGCGACGCGCGGACCCGTCGTTGCGATCGTCTTGCCGATTGTGACGGGCGCTTCGCCGGCATCGCGCAGCACTTGCGCGACCTCCGCAGCTTTGGCTTCCGCGGCGATCACGATCATGCCGATCCCGCAATTGAAGGTGCGCAGCATCTCGCTTTCGCCGATATTGCCGGTCTTTGCGAGCCAGCCGAACACAGGCGGGACGGGGATCGCCGCAAGATCGAGTTCGACGCCGATGCCGTCCGGCAGCACGCGCGGAATATTATCGGGAAAACCGCCGCCGGTGATATGCGCTAAGGCTTTGATGGCGGACGTCTGCCGCAGAGCTTGCAGCAGGCTGCGAACATAGATGCGCGTCGGCGTCAGCAAAGCTTCCGCGAGCGTCCTTTCCGGCGCGAACGGCGCTTTGTCCGAAAGCTCTGCACCGGAATCGGCGATGATTTTGCGGACGAGCGAAAAGCCATTCGAATGGACGCCGGAAGAGGGCAGGCCGAAAACGATATCGCCTGCGGCCACATCGGCGCGCGGCAGCAGCCGGCCGCGCTCGACCGCACCGACGGAGAAGCCCGCAAGATCGTAATCCTTGCCGGCATAAAGCCCTGGCATTTCGGCGGTCTCGCCGCCGATCAGCGCCGCGCCGGCCTCGCGGCAGCCCGCGGCAATACCGGCGACGACGGCCGCGCCCATCTGGGGATCGAGCCGGCCCGTCGCATAATAGTCAAGAAAGAACAGCGGCTCGGCGCCTTGCACGACGAGATCGTTGACGCACATGGAGACGAGATCGATGCCGATCGTATCGTGCAGGCCGCTATCGATGGCGAGCTTGATCTTGGTGCCGACGCCGTCATTCGCCGCAACGAGGATCGGATCGACGAAGCCGGCGGCCTTCAGATCGAAGAGGCCGCCGAACCCCCCGATTTCCGCGTCGGCGCCCGGTCGCCGCGTCGCGCGCACCAGCGGCTTGATCGTGTCGACCATCGCATTGCCGGCATCGATGCTGACGCCGGCCTCGGCATAGGTAAGCCCCTTGGAATTCGCCATTTAGCCCGCCGTCTGCTGCTTGATGCCGCAGCTCGATGTTTCGATAGGGTGCGCTTCAGTCAACCGCCTGTAGCTGTTCGCTTTTACCATGGCAAGCAGGGCTTGGGCGGGTCCTGTCCGGAGCGCCGAGGTTGGTGCTGTCGCAGGAGATCACGTAAAGTCGAAGCTCGGACTTTTATGCGGCAAGACCGTCTAGGATTCCATGCCGATTTTTTTCGCGAGCCTGCCCAATCTCATCACTCTTGCACGGCTTGGGCTCGTGCCGGTGATCATAGCGATGATTTCGGGCGGACGGTGGAAGGAGGCCTGTGTGGTCTTCGTCCTCGCCGGGGTCTCCGACGCGGTCGACGGCTGGCTGGCGAAGAGCTTCGATCTGCGGACCGAACTCGGCGCCTATCTCGATCCGGTTGCCGACAAGGCGCTGCTCGTCTCGATCTATGTCGCCCTCGCCATCGAAAACGTCCTGCCGGCACCGTTAACGATCATCGTCGTGGCCCGCGATCTGATGATTATCGGCGCGGTCATGATTTCCTGGCTGCTGCGTAAGCCGGTCGAAATCCGGCCGCTGTGGATCTCGAAGCTGACCACGGTCGCGCAAATCGGCTTCGCTGCGGTCCTGCTTGGGGCGAAAGCCTTTCAATTCGGTCTCGGCATGTGGTTCGAATTGGCGGTCTACGGAGTTGCGGCATTGACCCTCGCCTCGCTCGCGGCCTATCTGGCCGCTTGGGTGCGGCATATGAGTTTGTGAGGAGCCAATGGCAATCGGTGCAGGTGGCACGATTAGGACGGGCTGGCACGTGGTCTTTTGGCTCGTCGCCGCCGCCCTTCTGTTCACAATGCTCTGGCTGTGTTGGGCCATTCTTCCGCCCTTCATCATCGCGATGGCGATCGGCTATTTGCTTGATCCGGTCGCCAATCGCCTGCAAAGCTTGGGGCTCAGCCGGCTCACGGCGTCGCTCGTGATCCTCGCGGGCTTCACCATTATCGTGGTTTTGATCTGCATCCTTGTCCTGCCCATTCTCGGCCATCAGCTGGTGACCTTCATTTCCCAGCTGCCGGACACGCTGAACAAGCTTGTAGGTCTTTTGGAACGGCTCGGCGATTCCTTCACAAGTGGCTATTTCAATCCGATCCTTGAGCGCTTCGGACTCAATCCGGCCAAGGCGACGGAAGCGACCAATACCAATGTGACCGGCCTTTTCGGCGATGCGGCGCGCACCGCCGGCACTTTCGTCAATTCGCTGCTGTCGCGCGGATTGGCCGTCATCAGCATCTTCTCGCTGCTCGTCGTGCTGCCGGTCGTCGCCTTTTATATGCTGCTCGACTGGAACAAGATGATCGCGACGGTCGACAGCCTGATCCCTTTGCGCCATCGCGAAACCACGCATCGTCTGATGCGTGAGATCGATGAGGCGATCGCCGGCTTTCTGCGCGGCCAGTCGCTCGTCTGCCTGTTTCTCGGCACATGGTATGGTCTTGGCCTGACGCTGATCGGCCTCAACTACGGCCTGTTGATCGGCATCACCGGCGGCTTCCTGAGCTTTATTCCCTATGCCGGCTCGTTCACCGTTCTCATCGTATCCGGCATCGTCGCCGTCGCGCAGGACTGGCCGCATTGGCATCTCTTCGCCTTTGCCATGGCCGTGGTGATGATCGGCCAATTCCTCGAGGCGAATGTTCTCGCGCCCAAACTTGTTGGCGACAAGGTCGGCGTGCATCCAGTCTGGCTCATCTTCGCCTTGCTGGCCTTCGGCGAACTGCTTGGCTTTGTCGGTCTTCTCATCGCCGTGCCGCTTGCGGCTGCGACCGCGGTGATCCTGCGCTTTGCCATCCGCCGCTATCGTGCGAGCGAATTCTATCTCGGCATGCCCTCCTGGCTCGCCGGTACGCCGCCCGAAATGCTCGCGCCAAAACCGCTCGAAGAAGACGTCTGAGCCGATGGCGGCCGGACCATCCTGGCAGCAGCTGACCTTCGATCTCGACTTGCCGCCGCATTTCGGCCGCGAGGATTTTTTGCCTGCGGCGCCCAATGCGGCGGCGCTGCGGATGATCGATGCCTGGCCGCAATGGTCAGATTGGGTCCAGCTCCTCATTGGCGCGCCGGGGACGGGCAAGAGCCATCTCGCGGCGATCTGGGCGGCGCGGTCGGGGGCCGAGATCATTGCGGCGCGCACGCTTGCCGCGGCCGATCCCTTCGTTTTGGCCACGCGGCCGGCGCTCGTCATTGAGGATGCCGAAGAGATCGGGCAAGCCGAAGCAAACCTTTTCCATCTCATCAATCTGGTGCGGGAACGCCAATCGAGTCTGCTTCTCACGACACGCGCGCGGCCGGAGCTCTGGGGGATTGCGACGGCGGATCTCTTGTCGCGGCTGCGGCTTGCGCCGGCCGTGGAACTCGGCATGCCGGACGACGGGCTGTTGACCGCGGTGCTCATCAAACTCTTCAACGACCGTCAGTTGATCGTCGACGCGGCGGTGATCGACTATATCGCGCTCCATATTGATCGCTCGCTTGATCGGGCGCGGCAGGTCGTGGCTCTTCTTGACCGCGCCGCTCTGGCGAGCGGGCGCAAAGTGACCCGCGCCATGGCGCGAGAGCTGTTGCAGGGATTTGATGCCGAGGCTGCGGAGGACTGACACAGCGCGGCTTGCGCGATCTTTGCTTGCTGATCGCTGCCGGTCCGCGCCAAGTCTGCCGATCCGAGCGTGTAAAAAGTTGCTTTGTATTTCATATACTTATTTTTGTTTCCTGAGCAATAGCTTGAGCGAGGCGTCTCGGATATGAAGGATTACATTCCCGAACTCAGCGAGATCCGCATGGTGCAGCGGGCGCCCGATGGTCCGTTGCCGTTCTCCGAGTCGGATCGCGCCTACATCTTTTCCTGTCTCGCCGATGTCGAGGCGAGTTTTGGGATTTCGGGATTTCCGGGCCAGGCGCCGGCAGTGATCCCGTCGCGCGCGCTGATCCGCCAGCTCATCGAATGGTGGCGGACGCTCGATCCGCAAACGGAAGACCAGCGCGATGCCTATGGACGGCTGCCCGGCGCGATCCGGCTGATCGATACGGTGTCGATCTGGGTCGAGGAGCAGGCGGCGCGCCGCAAAGCGAAGGGCGCCGATATCTGATGCAGCTAAACCGCGAAAGTGACAGCCGATGAGCCTGTGGAGCGTGACTGCGATCGATCACCGGATGTTGGGGCCGATGATCCGCCTCGATTTCCCTGGTGATCTTGTCTTCGATCTGACGGCGCAGGAGGCCGGCATATTGGCGCGCGCGCTCGCAGCAGTGCGCGAAGGCAAGAGCAAGGTCGATGAGGTCTATATGAGCCCGATCGCCAGCAACGGCGATTTCTCCGGCAAGGTCGGCGCGGACGGCATTTCGCTCGCCGCCGCGGCGCCGATCGCGCTTGGCTGGGATGAGGTCGGCAAGCTCGCCGCCGCGCTTGCCGAACTCGGGACGCCGTTACCCGGGACGCCGGCACCCGGAGCGGCGCCGGCGGCTTAACTGTCTCACTTCGCCGCGCTCAGCTGGGTCAGATAATCGACGATCGGTTCGACTTCTTGCGCCGGCACCGGCGCCTTGAAAACCTTGATCATCTTGTTCACTTCCGCGGTCCAGCCGGCCTTCGACATCGGCGGCTGGTTCATCACCATGCCGACCGAATGGCAGATCCGGCAATTGGTGTTCAGCGCCTCGACACCTTTACCGGGCGGAAAATCGCGGTCGCCGTCCGGCAATTGCACGGTCGTGGATTTCAGCGCGATGGGCGCTTCCGCGCGAGCGATCTGCGGCGCGACGGTCAGAGACAGGAGCGCAAGCGCCAGCAATAGTCTGTTGGTCATGGATCTGCTCCTCAGGCGCCGACGAGATCGATTGTTTCGATGACATTGCGCATGAACCCAGCCGGGTTCCAGTTCGGCTTGTCGGGCTGCGCGACGCCGTTCGCATTGGTGCAGCGGACCATCAGGCTGTGCTTGCCGGCGCCAAGCGTGAAAGGCGCCTGCCATTGGCGGAAGCTGTATTTGCCTTCGTCCTTGCCGAGTTGCGCCGCCTGCCAGCTTGCCCCGCCATCGGTCGAGATTTCGACCTTGGCGACGCCGCAATCGCCGCCGAAGGCGATGCCGCGCGCGACGGACGGCTTGCCGGAGGGGACGCTCGCGCCCGATTGCAGATTGGTGAAGAAGGAGCGCGGCACCATCTTGTTGATCGGCACCATCTTCACGCCAGTTTCGCCGGGCTTCATATCGGCATGCGGCGTATCGGGAATTGTGTAGGCCTTCGCCATCCAGAAATTCTGATCGGGCTGATCGAGCACCTCGATGTCGCTCAGCATCTTGATCCAATAAGTCGCATACCAGCCGGGCACGATGAGACGCAGCGGAAAGCCGTTGAGCAATGGCATCTGCTCGCCGTTCATCGCATAGGCGATCATGACCTCGCCGTCGCGCGCGTGATCGACATCGAGAGACTTCATGAAATAAGGACTTTCGGCGATCACCGGCTGGTCGAGGCCTTTGAAGCGGACCTGCACCGCGCCGGATTTGACGCCGGCCTTATCGAGCACATTCTTCAGTCGGACGCCTGACCAGAGCGCATTGCCCATCGCGCCATTGGCCCATTCGCCGCCGGCGACGCGGGGCTGAAAATAGCCGCGCGAATTGCCCGAGCATTGATTGACCGCGGCGAGATCGACGCGCGGCATGCCCATCAGATCCTTCAAGGAGAGTGAGAGGGTTTGATTGACATGGCCGCGGATTGTCAGGCGGAAGCTGTCGACATCGATGGAGTTCGGCAGGCCGGACCAATGCCAGCGGACGAAGAATTGATCGTTCGGCGTGAAGACGCTTTTGTCGAAGACCTCGAACGGCGTTTCGAGCAGCGGCGCGCGCGTCCGTTGCAGGATCATCTCGCCCTTTTGCGGAAAAGCAGTCGTCAGCGGGCGTTCGCTGACCCCGCCGCTGAAGCCGAGATCGATGGCCTTCGACCAAGCGGGCCCAACGAGACTCGATGCTGACATGAGTGCGAGACTGCCGGTACCGGCCGTGCTCAGCAGATGGCGGCGCGTCAGGCCCCGCCGCGACAAGGCTTCTTCTGCCATTGTGTCCTTCCTTGCATTTCAGTCCGAAGGACGGGCTCTTCGTCATCGGTCTTGCGCCGCTCGGCCCGTCGTTCCGTTAGCCTGACAGGGTCGCGCAACGCTTTCCAACGGATCAATTCGATGGGTGTCATCATGAAATAAGATTGATCGGTGGCTTTCTATATCATTTCAGATATAGGTCGAGACGCTGAGCTGTACTCGTTGAGACGAGGCTTTCGTGCCGGTCTTCGAATGGTGCGCGACGAATGCTATTGGAGCTGTCTCTCTTGGCCGCGGAGGTATTTGCCGTGGACGAAAAGCCGGATCGGCATGCGGAGCTTAACGGTGGCATCGATGCCCAGCATGCGCGCGGCAAGCTCACCGCGCGCGAGCGGCTGGAGGTATTGCTCGATCCCGATTCGCTCGAAGTGGTGGACGCTGCGTCAGATGACGGCGTCGTCGCTGTCGTGGGCAGGGTGAACGGGCGCAAAATCTTCATCTATGCAACTGAGGTCGCCGCGCAAGGCGGCGCGCTGTCAGCCGCCGACATGCGGATGGTCGCGGCAGTGCAGGACCGCGCCTTGGCCGCGGGCGCGCCGCTGATCGGCCTCTTCGACTCGATCGGTCTTGATGACGACATCGCCTCGCTCAGCAGCGCGGCCGCAATGCTACAGGGAGCAGCGCGTGCCGTTGGCACGATCCCCCACATCGCGCTGGTCCTGGGACCTTGCATCGGCGCGGAAGCTTTTTTGGCAGCGCTCGCCGATGTCACCTTCATGGTGCGCGATGCGACTTTCTATGCGACGGGGCCGGAGGTCATCGCGGCTCTGACGCATGAGATGGTGAGCGAAGACGATCTTGGCGGCGCTGCGGTTCATGCGGTGAAGAGCGGGATCGCCGCTGCCGTCTATGACGATGAGCTCGACGCACTTCTCCAGCTGCGCCGCTTCGTCGATTTTCTGCCGTCTGCCGATGTGCCGCTGGGACGCAAGAGCTTCGATGATCCCGAACGAGGCGAACCCTCGCTCGACAGTCTTGTGCCTGACGATTCCCGCCGCGCCTATGACGTGAAGGAACTCATCCTCAAACTTGTGGACGAGGGAGACGTCTTCGAACTGCACGAGACTCACGCGGCGAATATCGTGACAGGCTTTGTGCGTCTCGACGGACATACCGTCGGCATCATTGCCAATCAATCGCTGGTGCTTGGCGGTGTACTCGACTGCGATGCCTTGCGAAAAGCGGCGCGCTTCATCGGCTTGTGCGCGCGGTTCGATCTTCCGATCGTTTCGCTTGTCGATACGCCGGGCTTCATGCCCGGTAAAATCGAAGAGGAGCGTGGCATCGCCCAAGTGGGCGCCGACCTCATCCTTGCCTATGCGCATACGCGGTCGCCGAAAATTTCCATCGTGCTGCGGAATGCTTTTGGGCCGGCCTTCCTCATGATGGGATCGAAACCGCTTGGCGCCGATGCCGTTTATGCCTGGCCGTCGGCGCAGGTCGCGGTGTCGGGTGGAGGGGCATTTGCCGATCTTCGCGAGGCGGAATCCGCGAGGCTGATCGATACGGTCATCGCACCATCTGCGACGCGTGCGCATGTGATCGCCACGCTTTTGCGACTCCTCAGTCCCAAATTGTAAATCTTTTCGTCGCTGACGCATGAGATGCGCTGCCCGCCTCAGGATTGACTCGCAGCGGCGTAGAGATGTAATAACATAACGTAATAATGTTACATACGCGCGTGTGGGGCTGAGGATGTCGCGGTTTTTCGAATTAAAAGGCAAGGCGCTCGCGCGTCTGGTCCTTGGGCTTTTGGCGGGTAGCGCGGGCGGCGGCGCGCTTGCGCAACAAGTACAGCTCCAACAAGTCACTGTAACGTCGAACCAGCCCACCTCGCAGCCCTCTCCAGGCGCGCTGCCGACCTTCGTGCGCGAGACCGAGGCACTCGATCAGGCCCGGCAGGACATCTATGCGCCGATCGGCGCCAACAGCTATCAGATCGATCAAAAGACGATTGATGCGCTACCTGCGGGCGAAAATACGCCGCTCGACAAGGTTCTACTCCAGTTGCCAGGGGTATCGCAGGATTCAGCGGCGAGCGGCGATCTTCATATCCGCAATGAGCACGCCAATGTGCAATATCGCATCAATGGCATTCTCCTGCCCGACGGCGTTTCTGGCTTCGGGCAGTTCATCGACACGAGTTTTGTCAGCACGCTGGCGCTGCTCGATGGCGTTCTGCCGGCACAATATGGGCTCCATACCGCGGCGGTCATCGACATCACGACGCCCAGCCAATTTGCGAACGGTGGCAGCATCAGCATGTATGGAGGCAGCCATGACACGATGATGCCTAGCTTCACCTACGGCGGCAGTGTCGGTCAGACGCAATATTTCTTCAGCGGCCGGTTTCTCTCGAATAATGTCGGCATCGAAAATCCGACATCGAACTATGACGCGATCCACGATCAGACGCGGCAAGGCAAATTCTTCGGCTATATATCGACGCTATTGCCGAATGATGTGCGCGTCAGCTTCATCACCGGCACCGCGGTCAATCATTTTCAGATTCCGAATTCGCCGGGCCAGACGCCGCAATTCACCGCCTTTGGCGTCAGCAATTTCGATTCCTCGCTGGTCAATGAAAATCAGGTCGAACAAAATTTCTACAATGTCGTGGCCTTGCAAAAATCCTACGGGCCACTTGATACGCAGGTCTCATTCTATTCGCGCTATTCATGGCTGCATTTCCTGCCCGATCCCGTCGGAGATCTGGTCTTCAATGGTGTGGCCTCAGATGTCAGCCGCGAAAGCATCCTCAACGGCATCGCCGCGGACAATGCCTATCATCTCGGGCCGCACACGATCCGTTTCGGCTTCAACGTGAGTGCTGAAAAGACGACAGCGGTCAACAATGATGTCGTCGAACCACTCGATGCGAATGGCAATCCGATCGATGCGCCGTTCACCATTCCGGCTTCGAGCAGCGAACTTGGCTGGCTCGGCTCAGTCTATCTGCAGGACGAATGGAAGATCAATTCGCAATGGACGGTGAACGGCGGTCTGCGCTTCGACCAGATGGCGGAATATGTCACCACCAATCAGCTGAGCCCGCGCCTCGCCGTAGTCTATAAGCCGGCCGATGACACGACCTTCCATGCAGGCTATGCGCGCTATTTTACGCCACCTGAACAAGCCCTGGCCGCGCCGACGAACGTCGCAGCCTATAACAATACGACGGCTGCGGCCGAGGTGACGCAGAGCGATCCGGTCCGGCCGGAACGCTCCGACGTCTTTGATGTCGGCGCGACACATAAATTCGGTGGGCGGCTTGAGGCCGGCATCGACGCCTATTACAAATTTGCCCGTAATCTGCTCGATGATGGGCAGTTCGGCCAAGCGCTGGTACTCACGGCCTTCAATTACGCCAAGGCCTACAACACCGGCGTCGAATTCACCGGCAAATATAGTTACGACAACTTCACGGCCTATGCGAATTTGGCTTGGGCGCGCCAGCGCGCGACGCAGGTTTCCTCCAACCAATATCTCTTCGGTGCGGATGAGCTAGCCTATATCGCGAATAATTTCATCTATACCGATCACGCGCAGACGCTGACCGGTTCGGCTGGCTTGTCCTATCTTCTTTACGGCACGCGGCTCAGCGTCGACATGATCTATGGCAGCGGTCTGCGCAATGGCTTTGCCAATACGGGCACCGTCGCGCCATACACGCAAGTCAATCTCGGTCTCTCGCATGAATTCGCGCTGCCAAAGGACTCAGGGTTAGGCCCGATGACGGTGCGCTTCGATGTCGTCAATCTCTTGGACACTGTCTATGAGATCCGCGACGGCTCCGGCATTGGCGTCTTCGCCCCCCAGTATGGCCCGCGGCGCGGCTTTTTCGGCGGCATCACGCAGAAATTCTAGGCGGGCTTGCGTCACGCGGCGCGGCTTGCTTAGTAGCGCTGTCGTCAGAGGCAGCCGGCCGCGTCATGTTCAAAAAAATCCTTATCGCCAATCGTGGCGAGATTGCCTGCCGCATCATCAAAACGGCGCAGCGGTTAGGGATCGCCTGCGTCGCGGTCTATTCGGAAGCGGATCGCAGCGCTCCTTTCGTTGCGATGGCGGATGAGGCGATCGCGATCGGAGCGGCCGCCGCGGCGCAATCCTATCTTGCGATTGAACGTATCATTGCCGCCTGCCGCGCTTCGGGCGCCGAGGCCGTCCATCCGGGCTATGGCTTTTTGTCGGAGAATGCTGCCTTCACTGAGGCGGTCGAAGCCGCAGGGCTGACGTTCATCGGGCCGAACCGCCGCGCCATCGCCGCCATGGGCGATAAGATCGCGGCAAAGGGGCTGGCGCGGTCGGCCGGCGTTTCCATTCTGCCAGGCTACGCGGGCGCCATCGCCGATGAAGCGCAAGCGCGTGTGGTTGCGGCGGAGATCGGCTATCCGATCATGCTGAAGCCTGCCGCGGGCGGCGGCGGCAAAGGCATGCGGATCATCCGCGACGCAAACGACATGGAGCGCGGCTTTTCGGGTGCGCGATCAGAGGCATCCGGCGCCTTCGGCGACGACCGCATCTTCATCGAAAAATTCATCGAGCATCCGCGTCATATCGAAATTCAGATTCTTGGCGATAAATTTGGCGATCTTGTTCATCTTGGCGAACGCGAATGTTCGATCCAGCGACGCCATCAAAAACTCATCGAGGAAGCGCCGTCGCCTTTCGTCGATGCGGCGCTGCGCGCGGAGATGGCCGCGCAGGCGCTCGCGCTCGCGAGAGCTGTCGATTATGATTCAGCTGGCACGGTTGAATTTCTCGTCGATCCGACGAGCGGTGAATTCTATTTCCTTGAAATGAATACGCGGCTTCAGGTCGAGCATCCGGTGACGGAGCTTGTGACCGGCTTCGACATTGTCGAAGAGATGCTGCGCAGCGCGGTGGGCGAACGGCTGACATTTACGCAAGAAGATGTCCGACTTGACGGCTGGGCGATCGAGGCGCGTATCTGCGCTGAAGATACGAGCCGCGGCTTTCTGCCGTCGAGCGGGCGGCTTGTGCGGTTTCAGCCGCCGAGAGAAGAGGTTCGCGACGGCGGGACTTTGCGCTACGATGGCGGCGTGGCCGAAGGCAATGAAATTTCCATTCATTATGATCCGATGATCGGCAAGCTGATCGCGCATGGGCGCGACCGCGCCGAAGCGACAGCCAGACTGGCCGACGGGCTTGATCAATTCGTCATCGACGGGATCAGCCACAATATTCCGTTTCTTTCGGCGATCCTCCGGAACGAGCCTTTCGCCGAGGGTGCTCTATCGACGGATTTCGTCGCGGAGTACTATCCGCATGGCTTTGTCGCGCGCGAGGCCTCTGCCGAAGAGCGGCAACAACTCGCGATCGTCGCTGCATCGATCGATGCCGTCGTCAGGCGGCGGGTAAGTCAGGCATCCGTCGGGCTGGGTGAAACGCGCGCGGTTCTCTTCGGCGATGAGCGCGTCGACGTCGTCGTCAATGGTGGGAATGAAAAAGAGCAGGAGATCTGCGTTCAGATTGCTGGAACCGGCCGCAATTATCTCTGTCAATCGGACTGGCATCCTGGCATGCGGCTTTGGACCGGCAGCATCGACGGCGAGTTGATCTTCGTGCAGGTCCGGCCGTATCTGCATCGCTTCGAATTGACGTGGCGCGGTATACGCGTTGACGTTGCAGTTCTGACTCCGCGGCAGGCCGAGCTTGCCATGTATATGCCGATCAAGAGGGCGGTGACTGCATCAAAGATCTTGCTTTGTCCGATGCCCGGACTGTTGAAAGAAGTCCTCGTCAGCGCTGGCCAGAAGGTGAGCGCGGACGCGGCGCTTTGCGTCATCGAGGCGATGAAGATGGAAAATGTGCTGCGCACCGACAGCGACGCGGTGATAAAAGATGTCTTCGTGCGCGCGGGCAGCGCGCTCAGCATCGATCAGCCGATCCTGGAGTTTGAGTAAATCTGGAGTTTGAGTAGATCATGCCGCTTTATTTCGCTTATGGCTCGAATATGAACGTTGAGGCCATGCGCGAGCGTTGCCCGAACTCGCGTGTGCTCGGCCGCGCGCGGCTGATGCGGCACCGCTTCTTCATCATGGCGTCCGGCCACGGTTCTGTGAAGCGCGATCCGCATCGCGACGTGCATGGCGTGCTCTATGATCTCGCCTTCGGCGATATTCCGGCGCTCGATCGCTATGAAGAGATCGGACGGCGGCTCTATCAGAAGATCAATCAGCCGGTCTTGCGTGAGGGTGCTGCACCCGTGCGGGCGCTGCTCTATGTCGGCGCCTCGGCACAAGAGGGACAGGCGCAAGGCGATTATCTCGATCGGGTGATCGCCGCGGCGCGGGAGTGGAATTTTCCTGACATCTACATCGCCTATCTTCTTACGCTGAATGGCAAGGCTCCAGCGTCGACGCCGTCAGGTCAATGGCGCGCCATCCGACTGAAAGGCATATGAGCATGGAGATGAATTTCGTCATGAATACAGGTGGCGGTGCGACGGTTGTCCGCAGCGTCGCCGATCTGCGTTCGCATGTCTCTCGCTGGCACGCGGCCGGTGCCCGCGTCGCTCTGGTACCGACAATGGGCGCCCTTCACGCTGGGCATATGTCGCTCGTGACGGAAGCGCGACAGCGCGCTGATCGCGTGGTCATGTCGATCTTCGTCAATCCGACGCAATTCGCACCGAATGAAGATTTTGCGGCCTATCCGCGCCGCTTTGCCGAGGATGTCGGAAAATTCGCTGGAGCCCAAGGCGATCTCGTCTTCGCGCCGGACGTTTCCGAAATGTATCCGGAGGGCTTTGCGACAACGGTTTCTCTGGCGGGGCCGGCGACGGTCGGCCTTGAAGACAAGTTTCGGCCGACGCATTTTGCCGGCGTCGCGACCGTGGTCGCCAAGCTCCTCAATCAAGCCAGGCCCGATGTCGCGCTCTTCGGCGAGAAGGACTATCAGCAGCTGAAGGTGATCACGCGCATGGCGCGCGATCTCGATCTCGAGACGGAGATCGTCGGCGCGCCGACGGTGCGGGAAGCCGACGGCCTCGCTTTGTCCTCGCGTAATCAATATCTTTCGGCCGAGGAGCGGCAGCGTGCGCCAATGCTGTATGAAGCCTTGACGCTGTGTGCAGCGGCGCTACGGGACGGCGTTCAAATCGCTGCCGTTCAGGCTGCGGCCAGAGAGGAATTGGAGGCGAGAGGCTTCGCGCTCGACTATTTCGAGGTCCGGGATGCCGAGACATTGGCGCTGGTCGCGCAGATGGGCGATGGCCCCGTCCGACTGCTTACAGCCGCGCGATTAGGCAAAACGCGGCTTATCGACAATATCGCAGTGGACCTATCAGCTTGAACACCACTACTACATTTCCAAGATTATCTTAAGCTCGTCCCGGATTTGAAGAAATCTCAGCCACACGTCTTTGTCGGTGCATGACCAAATGTGATAGAGAGCCTGCCGAAAGTTAGGATTATCTTTTGCTGCCGCCAGGAAGTGATTGAGGACTGTGTCTCCATGGTTTTCCAGTAAATCTTCCAGGGGGCCAGCACCCAGAATTTCCAGAATCCAAGGATCGTCAGATTCAACTGCGACCTCGATACAAACTGCTAAAGCGGATGGCCAGTCGCGAAGTGTCTGATCTATCAAGGACAACGCGACGCGATGTTCCGGATTATCTTCGTTCGCCTTGGATTTTCTATCACCAAACCTCGGGTCAGTTGTTTTCTGAAAGGTTATCCATCGGCCGGCAAGTTCCCTGATTTGGTTGCCGTCCATTGGACACCTCTGTTTTATGAGGGTTGGTAAGGAAAACAGATAAACAACGCCATGTTCGAATTGTATCGACTGACTGTGGCTTAAGTCGAAGTTCAATGTCCAATTTCGACAGAGTCCTTGCTGCGCAGCTTTTCCAGCGCTTCCTTGGGCAGGGGATCGAGGCCGTGGCTATCTTGCGCCATCTGCGCGTAAATCTTCTGCCGCATCCGCGGCTCCCAGAATTTGGCGATATGGTCGGCGATGCCGTCGATCGCCGCATCATGGCCGGAGGTCGCGAAGAATTTGCCGATCTGATTGGCCATATAGAAAAGCTTGTCATGCGACATGGCGGGACGTTTCACTCGTTATCTTGTCGGGATGGGTGAAGATTTCAAAATCCTGCCGGCGGGCGACGCCGATGAGCGTCATGCCGCTTTCATCCGCAAGCCGGATGGCGGCAGCGGTCGGAACAGAGATGGCGGCGAGCACCGGCGCATCGAGCCGCGCGGCCTTCTGAATCAATTCGACCGAGACGCGGCTTGTCATCACGATCATGCCGGAAGACGCATTGCGGCCCATGCGCAATAGCGCTCCGGCGAGCTTGTCGAGTGCGTTATGGCGGCCGACATCTTCACGCAGCGCGACGAGCCCTTCGGATTCCGTCCAGAAGGCGGCGGCATGCACGGCGCGCGTCGCTTCGTTCAGCTTCTGCGCCGGATCGAGCGAGGCCATGGCATTGACGATCGCTTGCGGGCTCAAGCGCCACGCGGGCTTCGTCACATGCGGAAGAGGGCGCATCGCGGCTTCCAGGCTCTCAACACCGCAGAGGCCGCAGCCGGTCGGGCCGGCCATGCTGCGCTTGCGCGCCACATAGGTCTTGGCGCGGTCTTCCTTCAGCCAGATGCGGGCTTCGACGCCGAGCGGCGTCGTGATGATGTCGAGGCTGTCGATCTCATCAGCGCTCTCGATCACGCCTTCGGTCAAAGCGAAGCCGAGCGCAAAGTCTTCGAGATCGGCGGGTGTGCCCATCATGACGGCATGCGTCGAGCCGTTGAAGGTCAACGCTAGTCCAGTTTCTTCGGGCACGCAGCGGTGTGAATCCGTGGCCAGCGCACCGCGTTGCGCGATGCAGGCCGCATCGACGGTCGGAGAGGGAAGCGGCAGGGCCGCTTCGTCTTCTTCGTCGTCCGTGATCATTCTGCCGCTTCAGTCATTCTGCAGCTTCGATGGTTCCGGCGATCCTGCGGCTCTGCTCGGAGAGTTCGCGATACTGCTCCTGCCACTCGCTCGGGCCGTTCGACGTCGAAATCTGCACCGCGGTGACCTTATATTCCGGGCAATTGGTCGCCCAATCCGAAAAATCGGTGGTCACGACATTGGCCTGGGTCATCGGGTGGTGGAAGGTCGTGTAGACGACACCCGGCGCGACGCGATCGGTGACCTTGGCGTGCAAGGTCGTCTCGCCGGTGCGGCTCTGCAGCTTCACCCAATCGCCGTCGCGCACGCCGCGCTGTTCGGCGTCATGCGGATGGATTTCGAGCACGTCTTCCTGGTGCCAGAGCGAATTGTCGGTGCGCCGCGTCTGCGCGCCGACATTGTACTGGCTCAAGATACGGCCGGTGGTGAGCAGCAGCGGGAAGCGCGGTCCCGTCTTCTCGTCCGTCGGCACATATTCGGTGAGCACGAACTTGCCCTTGCCGCGCGAGAAGCCGCCGATATGCATGATCGGCGTGCCTTCCGGCGCCTGATCGTTGCACGGCCACTGCACCGAGCCGACCTCGTCGAGATGCTTGAACGATACATTGGCGAAGCCGGGCGTCGTCGCCGCGATCTCGTCCATGACCTCGCTCGGATGGCTGTAGTTCATCTTATAGCCGAGGGCTTCCGACAGCATCATGGTGATTTCCCAATCGCCATAGCCGTTCTTCGGCGCCATCACTTTGCGGATGAGCTGAATGCGGCGCTCGGCATTGGTGAAGGTGCCGTCCTTCTCGAGGAAGGTGCAGCCGGGCAGGAAGACATGCGCGTAATTCGCCGTCTCGTTGAGGAAGAGATCCTGCACGACGACGCATTCCATCGCCGCAAGGCCGGACGACATATGCTTCGTGTCAGGGTCCGATTGCAGAATGTCTTCGCCCTGAACATAAAGGCCCTTGAAGGTGCCTTCGACCGCCGAGTCGATCATGTTCGGAATGCGGAGGCCCGGCTCCTTTTCGAGCGGCACATTCCACAGATCCTCGAACATCTTGCGGGTCGCATCGTCCGAGACGTGGCGGTAGCCGACGAACTCATGCGGGAAGGAGCCCATGTCGCAGGAGCCCTGGACATTGTTCTGGCCGCGCAGCGGATTGACGCCGACGCCGCGGCGGCCGAGGTTGCCGGTCGCCATGGCGAGATTGGCAATGGCGATGACGGTCGTCGTGCCCTGGCTGTGCTCAGTGACGCCGAGGCCGTAATAGATTGCGGCATTGCCGCCCGTCGCATAGAGGCGGGCCGCGGCGCGGATATCAGCGGCCGGAACACTGGTGACCTTCTCGACTTCTTCCGGGCTGTTGCGCGGCTCGGAGACGAAGCGCGCCCAATCGGAAAATTCATCCCAATCGCAGCGCTCGCGCACGAAGGCTTCGTTGACGAGGCCTTCGGTGACGATGACATGCGCCAAAGCATCGAGCATGGCGACATTGGTGCCGGGCTTCAGCGGCAGATGGTAGTTCGCCTGGATGTGGGGGCTCCGGACGAGATCGGTCCGGCGCGGATCGATGACGATCAGCTTCGCGCCCTTGCGCAGCCGCTTCTTCATCGCCGAGCCGAACACCGGATGCGCATCGGTGGGATTGGCTCCGATGACGAGAATGACATCCGAATCTTCGACGGAGTCGAAATCCTGCGTGCCGGCCGAGGTGCCGTATGTCTTGCTCAGGCCATAACCCGTCGGCGAATGGCAGACGCGGGCGCAGGTGTCGACATTGTTGTTGCCGAAGGCGGCGCGGATCAGCTTCTGGACGAGATAGGTCTCTTCATTCGTGCAGCGCGAGGAGGTGATGCCGCCGACCGAGTCCTTGCCATATTTGGCCTGGATGCGCTTGAATTCCGAGGCCGCATAATTGATCGCCTCGTCCCAGGAGACTTCGCGCCAGGGCTCGGTGATCTTGGAACGGATCATTGGCTTCAGAATACGCTCGCGGTGCTGGGCATAGCCCCAGGCGAAGCGGCCCTTGATGCAGGAATGGCCGTGATTGGCCTTGCCGTCCTTATAGGGAACCATGCGGACGAGTTCGTCGCCGCGCATCTCCGCCTTGAAGGAGCAGCCGACGCCGCAATAGGCGCAGGTCGTGACCGCCGAATGTTCCGGCTGGCCGATTTCGAGGACGTTCTTCTCGATGAGCGTCGCGGTCGGGCAGGCCTGAACGCAAGCGCCGCAGGACACGCATTCCGATTCCATGAAAGGCTCGGCCTGGCCGGGCGATACGCGGCTCTTGAAACCGCGGCCGTCGATCGTCAGAGCGAATGTGCCTTGCACTTCCTCGCAGGCGCGGACGCAGCGATTGCAGACGATGCACTTCGACGGATCATAGGCGAAATAGGGGTTCGATACGTCCTTCTGGCTGTCGAGGTGGTTCTTGCCCTCATAGCCGTAGCGGACTTCGCGGAGACCGACGGCGCCGGCCTGAGTCTGCAATTCGCAATTGCCATTCGCCGCGCAGGTCAAGCAGTCGAGCGGGTGGTCGGAGATGTAAAGCTCCATCACGCCCTTGCGCAGCGACTTCAGCCGCGGCGTCTGGGTCTTGACGACCATGCCGGGTCCAACCGGCGTGGTGCAGGAGGCCGGCGTTCCATTGCGGCCCTCGATCTCGACGAGGCAGAGCCGGCAGGAGCCGAAGGACTCGAGCATATCTGTGGCGCAGAGCTTTGGGATCTCGGTGCCCATTTCCATCGCGGCGCGCATGATCGAGGTGCCGGCAGGCACGGTGACCTGCGATCCATCGATGGTCAGCGTGACAAGCTGTTCGGATTTCGAAGCGGGCGTACCGTAATCGGTTTCATGGATCAGCGTCATGGCCTAGTCCTCATTCGGCCGCGGCAGCAGTCTGCGGTCGGAAATCTTCCGGGAAGTGGCGGAGCGCGCTCAACACAGGATAGGGCGCAAAGCCGCCGAGAGCGCAAAGTGAACCAAACTTCATTGTCTGACAGAGATCTTCGATGAGCGTCAGATTGGGGGTGACATTGTCGCCCTTCATGATCTTCTCAATCGTCTCCTGGCCGCGCGTCGAACCGATGCGGCAGGGCGTGCACTTGCCGCAGCTTTCGATCGCGCAGAATTCCATCGCAAAACGGGCCATATCGGCCATGTCGACGGTGTCGTCGAAAATGACGAGACCGCCGTGGCCGATGAGGCCGTCCTTCGCGGCAAAGGCTTCATAGTCGAACGGCGTGTCGAACAGCGCTTTCGGGAAATAGGCGCCAAGCGGACCGCCGCATTGCACGGCGCGGACGGGCCGGCCGCTGAGCGTACCGCCGCCGATCTCTTCGACGATCTCGCCGAGCGTCAGGCCGAAGGCCGTCTCGTAAAGACCGCCATATTTGACATTGCCGGCGATCTGCAAAGGCATGGTGCCGCGCGATCGGCCCATGCCGAATTGCTGATAGGCCGCGCCGCCTTCGGCGAGAATGAAGGGCGCAGCGGCGAATGAGAGAACATTGTTGACGACGGTCGGCTTCTGGAAGAGGCCCTTATGCGCCGGCAGCGGCGGCTTGGCGCGGACGATGCCGCGCTTGCCTTCGAGGCTTTCGAGGAGCGCGGTCTCTTCACCACAGACATAGGCGCCGGCGCCCGTGCGCAGCTCGATGTCGAAGCTATAGTTCGAGCCCTTGATATTGCTGCCAAGCCAGCCGGCGTTGCGCGCATGCGTCAAGGCTTCGTTAAACGCCTTGGCTCCATGCGGATATTCGGAGCGGCAATAGACATAGCCTTTGGTCGCGCCGATCGCGACGGCGCAGATGGCCATGCCTTCGATGAGCATGAAGGGGTCGCCTTCGAGCACCATGCGGTCGGCGAAGGTGCCGCTATCGCCCTCGTCGCAATTGCAGACCACATATTTGCGGTCGTCGACGCAATCGGCGACGGTTTTCCATTTGATGCCGGTCGGGAAGCCCGCGCCGCCGCGGCCGCGCAGGCCCGATTGCGTGACTTCCTGGATGATCGCTGCCGGGCCGATCTCGATGGCCCGCTTCAGACCTTTCCAGCCGTCATGGGCTTCATAGTCCGAAATCGAGACCGGATCGGTGATGCCGCAGCGGGCGAAGGTGAGCCGTGTCTGCTTGGCGAGATAGGGATGCTCTTCCGGCTTGCCGATACGCAGGGCATGGGCGCCGCCGGTGAGGAAGCCGGCATCGAATAGGGACGGAATGTCGGCGACGCTGACAGGGCCATAGGCGATGCGGCCCTTGGCGGTCTCGACCTCGATCAGCGGCTCGAGGAAGAACATGCCGCGCGAGCCGTTGCGGACGATCGACACGTCGGCGCCTTTTGCGGCGGCCAGCTCGGTGATCTTCTTGGCGATGCGGTCGGCGCCGAGCGCCAAAGCAACGATGTCTCTTGGAACGAAGACTTTGGTCATGGCGCGACCACCTCTTCGATCGCTTCCGCAAGCTTGGCCTTGTCGAACCGGCCGATCGGCAGATCATCGAGAAGGGCGGAGGGGCCTGTGGCGCAAAGACCGAGGCAGTAGACCGGTTCGACGGTGATCTCGCCGTCTTTGGTGGTGCCATGCCAGCTGACGCCGAGTTGGGCGAGGGCGCCTTTGGCAATCGCCTCGCTGCCGACACTCTGGCAGGCCTCGGCCCGGCAGATTTTTAGAATATGCCTGCCGGCCGGGGCGCGGCGGAAATCATGGTAAAATGTCAGAACGCCGTGAACTTCAGCCCGGCTCACGTTGAGCGCTTCGGCGATGAGCGGAACGGCGTCGTCGCTGACAAAGCCGAGCTCTTCGTTCAGGGCATGCAGAATAGGGAGCAGCGGACCTTCGAGGCCGAGATGCTCGGCGATAATTTGGCGCGCGCGACCTTCGTCGAAGACGGGCGTCTCAGGCATGTTTCCACCAGACCTTGTTAGCTTCGCGACTGTTCGCCTCGCGAATTTCGGTCAGGGATACCGGCGTCGAAATGCGGCATTGCCGATCGATTGCTTGACCCTAGACTTAAGCTCGGCATCCTATGCGGCATTTGGTATGCCGTCGTTTACATTGAAAAGCTTTATGCTTCGTATTGCCGAGATCAATAAAGAGGATCCGTGGCGCTATTGGATCTCTTTATCAATGCCTAAGATGCAATGTTATTTTGCACTGCATCAAAACTCTTTGTTTCACTAAAACTCTTGGCTTCATTGTAGAGCGCCGCAGCAAGCGGAGCCATCGGCTCGCGAAACGGCACGACCAAACCGATCTGATGAACGACTTGCGGATCGATGATCGGAATGGATCGGATCGGCTCGATCAGGCCGAGCGTTTCGACCAGTTTTTCGGACAGAATGCTCGCCCAACGCCCTGTGCGGACATGCGCGAACAGCGCGATGACGGAATTGGATTCGAGCGTCGGCGCCGCTTCCGCTCCAGAGCTTGTCAGAAGTTGATCGATGATGCGGCGGTTCTGCATATCGGGCGTCAGCAAGCAAAGCGGGATGCGCCCAACCTCCGCCCAGCTCACACTGTCACGATCGGCGAAGGGGCTGTCGGAAAAGGTCACCAGCCTATATCTTTCGATATAGAGCGGCAGCGTGCGCACATTGCCGAGCGGCTCATTGTCCAGATAGGTCACGCCGGCATCGATCTCGAGATTGTCGAGCGCCGAGAGAATTTCGAGCGAGGTCTTCGACAGCACACTGAAGCGGACGGCGGGATGTTTGGCGCGAAACGGCGTGGTGAGCGAGGCGACCATGCTGAGCGCCGTCGGAATCGCGGCGATTCGCAAATGGCCGACGAGGCCGCTTTTCAGCGTGCGCACATCCTGGCGCATCGCGCGCGCATCGCTGACGATGCGCTTCGCCCAATCGAGCACGCGTTCGCCTTCGGCCGTCAATCCGTGGAATCGTGAGCTGCGATTGATGAGAAGCACGCCGAGCGTGTCTTCCAATTGCTTGATCGCCGCCGACAGAGTCGGTTGCGTCACACCACAGCTTTCCGCGGCGCGGCTGAAACTTTGCTCGCGCGCGACGGCGATGAAGAATTCCAATTTGTCGATCACGGAGGCCTGATTGCAAAGACGAGCTATGAGAAGCTGTGAGAATATCGGGTGATCAGAGGCGCGCGGATGCCCATCCTCTCAAGCGGAAAGATCGCTTGCGCATTCGCTCCGCGATTCTCGCAGGATGTATCGTAGAGGAGAGAGCGGCAAGCGCTTTATGCGCCGCGAAACCGACATGCGATATTGCGGTGCAATAGCACGTCTCCCTTCAGATAAGATCAGTCGAGCTTTTGCGCCAGCCTTGCATAGATTCTTCTATAGGGCTTGGCGAGTGAATGCGCGCGAACCTCCGCGAGTCGCGCCGCGGCATCTTCAGTGCCGGCTTGCGTTGCAACGAGCGCCTTTTGGTGCAAAGCCGCAAAAGCATGAAAGTCTAAATCGGTGCCGCTTGCTGCCGCATGCAGCGCAAAAACGTTGCTCGCGGCGGTTCGGCCTTTGAGATCGATCTCGCCGAGCGGCAAAAACAGAAAGTCCTTTGCCGCCGCATCGGCGACGGCTTTGGAAACGAGAATTGGGACGTCGAATTCTTTCGTCGCGGCTTCGAGGCGGGCCGCGACATTCACCGGATCGCCGACGATCGAATAGTCGAAGCGCTGCTCGGCGCCCATATTGCCGACGAAGACCTGGCCGAGATTGATCCCGATTCCAATGGCGACCGGCTGGTAGGGCTCGCCGTTTGCGGTTGCGGCGGCGGCAAGATCGGTATTCAGCCGCGTCATGGATTTTTGCATGGCGAGGGCAGCCCGGCAGGCGCGTGACGCGTGCTGGGGCACGTCGAGCGGCGCGTTCCAAAAGGCCATCAGACCGTCGCCGATATATTTATCGATGGTGCCGGCCTCGGCGAGCACCGCTTCGGTCAAGGGAGTGTGAACCTGATTGAGGAAGGTCACGACCGCTTCCGCCGACAGACCTTCGCAACGGCGCGTGAAGCCTCGCACGTCAGAGAACAGCACAGTGACTTC
Organism: Methylovirgula sp.; assembly: GCA_052144065.1. Taxonomy (GTDB): domain Bacteria; phylum Pseudomonadota; class Alphaproteobacteria; order Rhizobiales; family Beijerinckiaceae; genus Methylovirgula. The sequence goes on from JBKQRA010000110.1 coordinate 35,421, forward strand.
GCGGGCTTCGCCACCGAGGGTCAGCTTCGTTGGATCCTCGGCGAGCCGTTCGACGAGCGCCGGTGCGAGATAGCGCGAAAAGGCTTTGCGGACGAATTGTCGTTGCCGCTCGCTGTGCCGATAGACAGCGATTGTCATGACGGCATAGGCGAACAGCCAGGTCGCGCCGGGCATCAGCGGATCAAACAGCAATTGCGCGCGCGAGAATGCAAGGACATGCGCGCCGCCGAGCAGGACGAGGAACCAGAGAACGGTGCCTGCGGCAATGATCGGCTTGGCGAAGCGCGCCACGCAGGCTGCGCCGAGGCCGCCGATCACCAGCAATATGGCTTCAAGCCCCAGCGCATAATCCGGCCGCGCGAGATAGGCGCCGGCGATGATCTGCTCCAGCACTTCGGCATGCACATCGACCCCGGGGATGGCGGCTTCGAGCGGGCTCGAGCGCAAATCGGAAAGGGCGGCGGCGCTGGCGCCGATTAGCACGATGCGGCCATCGATCTCGGAGCGCGGCACGTCGCCGGCAAAGAGGCGCCAGGCCGGTATATGGCGCGCCGCCATGCTGCCGGCATAGCGGACCCGCACCATGCCATCGGATTCCGTCGGAACTTCGAAAGCTCCGATCTTGACGGCGACGATTCCCGTTGCGCGGCCGAAGCCCGTCGCGCCCGAAGCGTTGGAGGCTTTGACGAGGATCGTGTCGGCGTGCTGCGCGAGCCGCAGAGCTTCGGCGTCGAGGCCCGGCACGAGCTGCGCATCGGCGCCATAACCGACACTGGTGACGAGCGGCACCTTGCGCACAATCAGATCGCGATCGGGCGCCCAATTGATGGCGCCAAGGCCGGCGGCCGCATCGCGCAAGACAGGAAGCGGCAGGATGGCGCTGCGAAAATGATCGGTAAAGCGGCGCGGATCATCGCCCGCCATCGCAAATCCCGTCTTGATGGGCACGGGTTGCGTTGTGCCATTATTGACCATCACGAAGGCCAAAACCGTCGGCACTTTCGCAATCGCTTGCGCAAAATTCTTGGTGCCGGAAACGCCGCTTGTCGCAAGCGCTTTGAGGAAGGCGTCGCGCTCGGGCAGGGCAGGCAACTCGCCGAGAAGATTGGCCGGCGCGGTGCGGTCGTCTTCGGCGAAGAGAACATCGAAGGCGATGGCGGCGGCGCCCAGCGCTTGCAAATGATCGGTCAGTTCGGCCAAGCGCTGATGCGGCCAGGGCCATTGGCCGAGATGTGCGAGCGACGCATCGTCGATATCGACGACGCGGACCGGCGCATCGGCATCGTAATGGCGCGGCTGCATGATCTGATCGTGATCGAAGACGAGATTGCGCAACCGTTCGATGACAGGCGGGCTGGTGAGGCAGAGAACAAGCCCCAAAGCCGTCGGCGCGAGCCAGAGCAGCAGCGCGCTGCACAGAGCTCCGGCGCCACGCGCCCAAATCATTGCCCGAGACAGAAAAGCGCCGGGCGGGCGTTTCTGTCGCAGGGGCATCTTATCTTCGGCCGATGTCATGCCTTTTGCGCCCGGTGAGCGCTTCAAATTCGAGGTGAACGCAGAAGCCTAACGACTTTTCACAAAAGCGTAAAAGTCCGCGCTTAGAGAGTAACGGCCACGCTTGATCTTCGAGTACCGTGGCCGAAAGGAAGTCTCATGTCTACGGAAACGACCGGGACCGCGGAGCACGCTGAGCCGAAAAGCCTGAACGGTGCGACGCCTGTCGTCGCCGCGGATCAGGAGTCGAGCGACCTCGCGGCCAAAGTTGCAATTGCGGGCGCCATCGGCGTCGGCGCGGCGCTCATCGAAGCGTCATTGATCCCCGGCATTCTGATCGGCGCGGCCGCCATTCTGGCGCCGAAATATCTGCCGGGCGTGCGCGAGAAGATGCGTCCGCTGCTGAAATCGACCATTCGCGGCGCCTATCGGCTCAGCGAGAAGACCCGCGAGGCCTTCGCCGAGGCGCAGGAGCAGGTGCAAGACATCATGGCCGAGGCGCGCCATGAGGATCACGAAGCCAAGGCGACCACCGCTGCGGCAGCCGCTCCCGCTCATCAAGACTGAAGGCGGCTTCGCACATGAGCCGGGCGAAACATCACGCAAAAGTCGCCCATCACGTGCCGGGGCGGATGCGCGTCAAAGTGCCGAATGCGAAGGGCAATGACGAGCTTCTGGAGGAAATCCGCCAGACTCTCGTCGGTGTGCCCGGCATCCATGAGATCGAGATCAACGGGGCGACCGGCAGCGTCACGATCCATTATTGTGCCGAGACGCATCCGGAACTGCATGCGAGCATCGACCAGCATCAGGACCTCTTCTCGGTCGCGCATCGGCCGCCGGCGACAAAACTCGACGAAATGACCAATATGATCGAGCGCGAAGCCGAATTCCTGGCCGAGCACTCGCATACGGCGCGTGTCATCGTCGATCTCTGTTCCAATCTCGATCGACAGGTGAAGAAGGCGACCGGCAACACGGTCGATCTCAAGGTTCTGGTGCCGCTCGGCCTCGCGGCTGTCACCTTCATCGAGATCGGCGCGACGGCGGCGACGCCTGTCTGGGTGACGATCGGTCTCTTCTCGCTCAATCACTTTATCGAGCTGCAAGCGCATCCGGGCGGCCGCGACGATGCTGCAGCGGACGACCTGGCTTCACAAGCGCGGCGCTGATGGAACTCACAATCCGGCATTTCCTGCCCGGCCGCGTGCGCTTGCACATGCCGGTGCTCTATCACGAGTCCCATCTCGTGGACTCGGCTGTAGCATGGCTGCAGAAGCAGCCGGGCATCGAGAACATCCGCGTCAATTCCGCCTGCGCCAGCGTCGTTGTCGGATATGACCGCCGCCGCCCCGAGATCTGGGCGCAGATGAGTTTCTTTCTTCAGAATATCACGATCGATCAGCTGCGCATGCTTGTCACGCAGCCGCAGCTGCCGGTCCCGAAGCATCACGAAAAGCCGAACCCCAAGGAGCTGGTGGCGAAGTCCGGCCCGGCGCTCAAGGCGACGACGCGGCGCTGGCCGCTGGCTCTGCCGACTCTGTCTTTTGCGCTCGCACTTTTTGCCAATCCGATTGCGGTCGCGATCAACACGCCGCTGCTTTTGTGGAACTCCTATCCGATCGCCAAGCGCGCCCTTCGCGTCATCCGCCGCGAGAAGCGGCTCAATGTCGATTTCCTCGACACTTTGGCGATCGGCGCCTCGATCGCGCAGAATAATTTCCTGGCCGGCACGATCGTCGCCTGGCTCATTCATCTTGGCGATTACATCCGCGATCTGACGGCTGCCGGCTCGCGCCGCGCGATGAGCGAATTGCTCGACTATCAGGCCAAGACCGCCTGGGTTCTGCGCGATGGCGTCGTTACTTCCGTTGCCGCGATCGAAGTCATCGTCGGCGATCTCGTCGTCATTCACGCGGGCGAAATGGTACCCGTCGACGGCGAGGTCGTCGAAGGTCATGCGACCATCGACCAGAAGACGATCACCGGCGAGGGGCTACCGGTCAGCCGCGGCCGCGGCGAGGTCGTCTTCGCGGCAACTGTGCTGCGCGAGGGCCAAATCACCGTGCAGGCGATGCGCGTCGGCACCGAGACGACGGCGGCGCAAATCGTCAAGCTCGTCGAATCCGCGCCGATTGGCGAGACCCGCATGCAGAACCATGCCGAGCGGCTTGCCGACAGGCTGGTCACGCCGACCTTGGCGCTCGCGACTGGCACGGCGGCGGTGACTCTGGATTTCGACCGCTTCCTGTCGCTCGTTATCATCGATTACGGCACCGGCATTCGCGTCGCCGCGCCGACTTCCGTGCTTTCCTCGATGATCTACGCGGCGCGCAACGGCATCATCATCAAAAGCGGCGCCCATATGGAGAAGCTTGCCGAGATCGACACGCTCGTCTTCGACAAGACCGGAACCTTGAGCCACGGCGTGCCGGCCGTCGTCGATGTGATCTGCTATCAGGAAAAGCATTTTTCGGCGCGCGATCTGATCGGCTTTGTTGCTGCTGCCGAAACCCGCGTGAAGCATCCGGTCGCTGAAGCGATGCGCTCCAAGGCCTTGGAAATGGAGGCGGAAATCCCGCCCTGCTCAGCGCAGCAGTTTCACGTCGGTCTCGGTGTCGAAGCGCAGGTCAATGGCAATTATATTCATGTCGGCAGCGAACGCTTCCTGCGCCAAAGCGGCATCGCCATCGATGCGGCGGTGAGCGATCGCTCGACCTTCGACGAAAGAGGCTGTTCGTCGCTTTATATTGCCGTCGATGGAACGCTTTCGGGCATAGTCCCTTATGCGGATAAGATCAGGCCTGAAAGCAAATCCGTGATTTCCACTCTGCATCGGATGGGGATCAAGGATACGATCATGTTGACCGGCGACAGCCCTGTCGTCGCCAAAGCGGTCGGCGATCGGCTGGGGCTGACCCGCCAATATGCCGGCACGCTGCCGGCAGATAAGGCGGCGATCATTCAGGAGTTGCAGCGCGGCGGCCGGCGCGTCGCGATGGTCGGCGATGGGATCAATGATTCACCGGCCTTGAGCTTCGCCGATGTCGGCATTGCCATGAAGCATGGCGCCGACGTCACGCATGAATCGGCCAATGTGCTGTTGATGGAAGATTCCTTATGGAAGCTCGTCAAGGCGATCGAGATTTCGCGCGGCGCGGTGGGCCTGATCAAGCAGAATTACACGATCGTCTCGGTCTTCAACACGGTGGCGCTGGGCCTAGCGCTGCCGGGCGGGCTGATCACACCGGAGCTGACGGCGCTGATCAGCAACGGCTCGGCGATCCTCGCGAGCCTCAACGGATTGAGGCCGATCGCGCGCCGGCGGTGAGCGCGGACCTTCCGCTCACGCTGAGCGCCGCCGATCAGGCCGCGCTCGCCAAGGCCATCGTCCGTCTCGAACGCTCCAATCTGATGATCCGCTTGGCCGATTATGCCGGCCAGCCGATCAGTCGCGTCATGCGGGCGCTGCCGAAGGGCGCGCAGGACAAAGTTCAGGCTGCCGTCCATCGGGCGCTGCTTGAAGGCATGCGCGTGACGGTGAAATCGCTTGATCGTCCGGCGCCCGCCGAGCCTGCCAATCTCGCGCCGAAGGTCATCGCCGGAGTAGCTGGCGGCATCAGCGGCTTTGCGGGTCTCGCGGCCCTGCCGATCGAATTGCCGATCACCACCGTGAATATGTTGCGCGCGATTGCAGCGATCGCCCGCGCGGAGGGCGAGAGCCTGGCGGATCGCGAGACGCAGATGGCCTGCTTAGAGGTTTTTGCCCTCGGCCATCGCGGCGGCGGCATTGCGATGGAGGCGGGCTATTATGCGCTGCGCACCATGCTCGCCAAGACTACAGGCGAGGCAGTCACGCATCTTCTGCAGCGCGGCGCGGCTGAAGAGATGGCGCCGGCCCTGGTCCGGCTGGTGAGCGAGATCGCCGCGCGTTACGGCCTCATCGTCTCAGACAGGGCGGCGGCGAGCGCCATTCCGGTTCTCGGCGCGCTCGGCGGCGCGACGATCAATTGGGTCTTCATGGATTATTTCCAGGAAGTCGCACGCGGTCATTTCACCATGCGGCGCTTAGAGCGCGCCTATGGCGCCGAGCCGATCCAAGAGCTTTACCATGAGGTCGTGCGCCGCCTCGTCGCGAAGCAAGCCGCGACGAAATCGAAAAAGCGCTAGGCGCTTTTTAAGACAGCGCGACGCGGATCGGCACATGGTCCGAGGGCTTGTCTTCGGCGCGGCGCTCCTTGTCGATCGTCACCTGCATCAGCCGGTCCGCCGCTTGCGGCGACAGCAGCAGATGATCGATGCGGATGCCTCTATTCTTCTGCCAGCAGCCGGCTTGATAATCCCAGAAGGTGTAAAGCCCGGCCGCATCGCTGGTGGCGCGCAGCGCATCGGTGAAGCCGAGATTGACGAGCGTGCGGAATTTCTCGCGCGTCTGCGGCAGGAACAAAGCATCGCCCATCCAGGCGGCAGGATCGTAGCAATCGCGCGGCTCAGGGATCACATTATAGTCGCCGGCGAAGATCAGCGGCTCTTCATAGGCCAGCAGCTGCTTGGCATGCGCGATCAGGCGATCCATCCAGGCGAGCTTGTAAGTGTATTTCTCGGTGTCGGGTGGGTTGCCGTTCGGCAGATAAAGGCAGCCGACGCGCACCACGCTGTTGCCGTCCGGCACGACCGCCTCGATATAGCGGGCGTGCGCGTCCTCTTCATCGCCGGGCAGGCCGCGCATAACTTCGATAGGCGTCTTCGACAATATGGCGACGCCGTTGAAACCCTTTTGCCCATGCACGGCGACATTATAGCCGAGCGACTCGACCTCGAGATGCGGGAAGGCCTCGTCGACGCATTTGATTTCCTGCAGGCACAAAACGTCCGGGCTCACATCTTTGAGATAGCGCATAAGATGCTCGGTCCGCTGGCGGACCGAATTGACGTTCCATGTGGCAATCTGCACGTCACTTTGCCTTGCATTGATGGGGTTCAGGATCGTCCTTAACGGCAACGTCCGAGGCGGCGCAACCGAAAAAGCCGATGAGTCCCGGCTGGGCGGCATAGCCCAGATGCACGAGGCCGAAAATATCCTCGATCGTCTTGAGAAGCGAATAATGGTTGAAGGGGACCTCTGACCTCGTGCCTTCCGTCAGGAAAGGCGAAAGCAGGACCGTTCCCATGCGATCGCCGCCAAAGCTGTTATCGACATAGGTCCCGGAACTATCGCGCTGGGGAAAAGTGCTGAGATCGAGATTGGGACCCGGCTCCTCGCTGCAGCAGCTGAGCCCGTCGTAGACATAACTCTTGCCGCCTAACGCATTGGTGACGACACGGCTGGCGTCCGATTCATCGAAGGTCACGATCAGCAATCCGTCGTGCTGATAGGCTGGCGACTGCGTGATGATCGGGACCCATTTCTTTAAGAACACATCGGCCGCGGGGAGGCCGCCAGGGGCTCCGTCGACGCAGATGTCGTCATGGCCATCGTTGCAGAGATTAGGCGTGATGAAATTGTAATTCGATGTCGCCGCCTCGGCTTTCAGATCTTGCGGCAGCCGGTCGAGATTGACGACATTGGCGTCGCAGTCTTTTTGATCGTCGATGATCGCATGGAAATACATGAAGGGATTGTGCCGCGTCGCATATTGATCGCCGATGACGGCCTTCTGCGTATTGTCTTGACTGCCGATCGCCGGATGACCGCAGGTCGCGCTCTCGCGGCGCGGATTGTTGCCCATATCCTCCATATAGGCGCGCCATGTCTTGCCGGCATCTTTCAACTGTTTCGCCAGAGTTGGAACCTCCGGCGGATAAATGCAGCCCTTGCCGACGGCGATCTTGTTGCCGATGTAGCCTTTGAGCGCGAAGTCCTCAAAAATTTGGCAATCCGCACGCGTCTCGAACGTCGCCGGCTGGCCGCTGATCATAGAGATATAATTGTCGAGGCTCGCATGGCCGATACCGAAATATTGCGTGAGAAGAACGCCTTTCGCCGGGAGGTCATGCGCGAGATAAGGCGCTTTTGACTCCTTGCCGAAAGTCTCGTCGAAGCCTTTGTTTTCGAGAACGATGATGAAAACATGGCCGATCTGATGACCGCCGACTTTGAGCGGCTCTTGTTGCGCCAGAACGTGATGTGGCATGGCCACGAGGGAGATAAAGGCAATCAATGCAAGAAAGCGGCGGATGGAGATCAACTGAGCCTCCTCTGTCCAGCTAGGCACGCGGAGCTTAGGAGGCTTCCATTACGCTTTTAATGCGCGGCAGCTTTACCCCCAGCGGCGGTGCGACCACATCCATTGCTCCGGATGGCGCCGGATCGACGCTTCGAAAACAGCTTGCAGACGCGCCGTCGCAATGGTGATGTCGACGTCGCGATCTTCCGTCTGCGGCATTGGAATCTCCACGAGCTTGATCGCAAAGCGCACATGCGGCTCGCGGATAATTTCGCCAGCGTAAAGTTTTAGGCCGAGCGTGCGCGCGACCATGGCCGGGAAAGGCGTCGATGGCGCGAGATGGCCGAAGAAGGCGACGCGCGGCCCGCGCATGTCGCGCTGATCGGCGAGGATGGCGAGCGTGCCGCCTTCGCGCGCATGGCGGATAAGCTGGCGCGGCGTCGAAGGCGTCTTCGGATAGAGACCGCCCGGATAGAGAAAGCTCCGCATCTTGGCGACGCGCGCGTCGACAAGCGGATTTTTGATGCGCTGATAGACGCCCGCCGGCTGCGCCGCTTTATCGGCCGAAACGGCGAGAACTGCGATCTCCCAATTGCCTTGATGCGGTGCGCAGACCACGCGCGCCGAGGTTGGATGGGCAAAGCCATCTGGCACTTCGACGGTCAGGCGATCACTCGCGGCGATCTCGCGCAGCCGAAAAGTTTCGGCGAAGGTGCAGCCGAGATTTTCCCACATGGCGGCGGCGAGCGCTGCATGATCGGCCTCCGATTTTTCCGGAAAGGCGAGGGCCAGATTTTCGAGCGCCCTTTTATGGCGGCGGTTACCGAGCTGCGGGCCTAAGAGCTTCCATAACCGGCCGGAAACCGCGGAAGCCGTCTCCAGCGGCAGCAGTGAAAGAGAGGCGCCGGCCGCGGCGAAGGCGAGATCCTCGATCCGGTAGCGCAAGGACATGCTCCATCGCACCGCGCGCCATCGCTTGGGGAGTAGACGTCCGGCAATTGTGGCGTTTGGCATGCGGCAGCGTCTCAAGCTTCGTGACGCATCATGGGATCGTCGCCGCTTTCAGCATGTCCAGGCGGAGAAAGTCCAGTCGCTCTTAAATGATATTGTCGCACCGCAGTGCGCCACGGGGAAGGCTCTAAACAGAGCGCCGCAATATGGCGCTTCCGGGACGCGGGCGCCGCATGCTCTCGACGCGCGGCAACGCCCGCGGCTTCTGCATCAGCGGGGGCAGATTGCCAGCTGGCAGGATGCCTTCGCGGATGATCGCGCGGCGCAGTGGCCCGATCATCGAAAAAGCCAAAAGAGTCGCGCCGCGGGCGAGATCGACCGGGAGGAAGTCGGCCAGCAGCGAGCGATTCAAGACGTCGACGCCATGGGTGCGCAGCGATATGTCGGCGCGGCGCGCATCGGCATAGGCGCTAAGTGTCGCGGTGCTGCCGATGTCCTCGCCGTGGCTCTTGGCGGTCTCGACGCAATCGACAAGCGCGGCGGTGTCGCGCAGGCTGAGATTGAGGCCTTGCGCCGCGAGCGGCGGAAACACATGCGCGGCTTCGCCCAAAAGCGCGATGCGTCGCCCAGTGAGGCGCGAGACCTTGAGACCCATCATCGGGAAGGCGCCGCAAGCGCCCTCCAATGTCATCGCGCCGAAAATGCCGCCGACCTGGTGTTCGAGTTCGGCGGCGAGTTCTGCATCCGACAGAGTCTTGCGCCGCGCCGCCTCTTCCTTCGACATCAGCCAGACAAGGCTCGAGCGATTCGGCGCGGTCTCGGACGGCGCCAGCGGCACGAGCGTGCAGGGGCCGCTGCGGGTATGGAATTCAACCGAGAGGCCGTGGTGGGGTTTTTCATGGGCGGTGAGAACAGTGAGCGCGACCTGCGGATAGGTCCAGCGCCGCGCGCCGATGCGGGCTTTGGCGCGCACCGTCGATCTTTGCCCGTCGGCGGCGACGATCAGCTTCGCCGAGATGCGGCGGCCCGAGTCGAAGATCGCCTGCACATCCTTGTCCGTCCAGACGAGATCGACGAGCCGTTCGTCTTCGACGCTGAGACCTGGCGTCTTGCGGGCGATCGCGGCGAGGCGCGCGACGAGATGATCGTTTTCGATGTTTTCGCCGAAGGCGGGAAGGCCGACCTCGGTCGCGGAAAATTCGACTGGACGGATCGGCATGCGCGCGCCGGTCGCATCGACCATGCGGATCGTTTCGATCTTTTGCGCGCAATCGGCGAAGCACGGCCAAAGGCCAAGCGCATCGTAAAAGCGCAGCGACGCCTCGAAGAGCGCGACGGTGCGACCGCTGCGGAATTGCTCGACGGCGCCGACGGCAATGATCGAGAGGCCGGATTTGGTAAGCGCAATCGCGGCGGAGAGACCGGCGGCGCCGGTCCCTATGACGAGAATATCTGTCGTCCGTTCGCGATCTGGCACGTGAGGATCGATCTCAGCGCTTGTCCAAAGCGACATAATCGCGCCGCGGCGCGCCGGTGTAAAGCTGGCGCGGACGGCCGATCTTTTGACCCGGATCCTCGATCATTTCCTTCCACTGCGCGATCCAGCCGGCGGTGCGGGCGACGGCGAAGAGCACGGTGAACATGGAGGTCGGGAAGCCCATCGCCTTCAGCGTGATGCCGGAATAGAAATCGACGTTCGGATAGAGCTTCTTCTCGATGAAATATTCATCGTGGAGCGCGATCTTCTCGAGTTCCTTGGCGACTTCGAGCAAAGGATCATCGGTGATGCCGACGGCTTGCAGAACCTCGTGACAGGTCTTCTGCATGATCTTGGCGCGGGGATCGTAGTTCTTATAGACGCGATGGCCGAAGCCCATCAGACGGAAGGAATCATTCTTGTCCTTGGCGCGGGCGATGAACTTCGGAATGTTCTCGACCGTGCCGATCTCTTCCAACATCTTGAGCGCCGCTTCATTGGCGCCGCCGTGCGCCGGACCCCACAGACAGGCGACGCCGGCGGCGATGCAGGCGAAGGGATTGGCGCCGGAGGAACCGGCGAGGCGCACCGTCGAGGTCGAGGCATTCTGCTCGTGATCGGCGTGCAGGATGAAGATCTTGTCGAGGGCGCGGGCGAGCACCGGATTGACCTTATAGTCCTCGCAAGGCACCGCGTAGCACATGCGCAGAAAGTTCGACGCGTAGTCGAGGTCGTTGTTCGGATAGACGAAGGGCTGGCCGATGTTGTACTTATAGGCCATCGCCGCGAGCGTCGGGATCTTCGCGATCAGCCGCATCGAGGCGACCATGCGCTGTTTCGGATCCGAGATATCGGTCGAGTCGTGATAGAAGGCCGAAAGCGCGCCGACGCTCGCAACCATCACCGCCATCGGATGCGCATCGCGGCGGAAGCCCTGGAAGAAGCGCGCCATCTGCTCATGTATCATCGTGTGCCGGCGGATGCGGTAATCGAAATCATTGCGCTGCGACTTGGTGGGCAATTCGCCGTAGAGCAGGAGATAGCAGGTCTCGACGAAATCGCCGTCCTCGGCGAGCTGCTCGATCGGATAGCCGCGATAGAGCAGCGTGCCTTCGTCGCCGTCGATATAGGTGATCGCCGACTCGCAGCTTGCCGTCGAGGTGAAGCCGGGATCGAAAGTGAATTGGCCGGTCTGGCCGTAGAGCTTGCCGATGTCGAGAACCGAAGGGCCGATCGTGCCCACCTTAACCGGCAGCGCGAAGCTTTTGTCGCCAACTGTGAGGGAAGCATTCGTTTCGCTCATCGGCGTCACCCTTCTATAGTTTTGCGCTCTCGTCTCAGCATGGTGAAACGGTCTGGAACCGTGGTTTCATAACGCTTCGAGACAGCAGCCACTTGGCCGCGAGCTGATGTGTTGCGATGCGAAAAGGTCAGTATCGCATAGCGCGCCGCTGTCAAGCGGGCGCGCCGCGCCGTAAGCGTTACGCGCTCTATATCTATCGCTATATCCAACGAATGAGCTGCGGGTTCGTCCGCAGTTTGTCTTATTTCGTCTGGTCGTGCGCGATCTGGTCTTCCAGTCTACCAAGACTTTCGTCGCGTCCCAAAACTTGGAGCACGTCGAAGATGCCGGGGGAGGTAGCGCGCCCGGTCAAGGCGGCGCGCAAGGGCTGCGCCACCTGGCCGAGCTTCAGCCTCGTCTCTTCGGCATAGGCGCGCACCTCGGCTTCCGCCGCCGCCGCACTCCATTCCGGCAAAGCGGCGAGCCGCGGCAACAGTTGCGCGAGCGTGGCGCGGCCATCTGCATGCAAAAGCGCAAGCGCCTTGTCGTCGAGCGCGAGCGGGCGTTCCGCAAACAGGAACATCGCGCCTTCGAGCAATTCTACTAAAGTCTTGGCGCGCTCTTTGAGACCCGGCATGGCGGCGCGCAGCTTCGCCCGCATCGGTTCATCGATCTTGTCGATCAAGCTGCGGCCGTTCGGCAGATAAGGCAAGGACGCGATAAAGGCGGCGAGCAGATCGTCGTCGCTCGCCGCACGCATGTAATGGCCGTTCATATGTTCGAGCTTGACGAAGTCGAAGCGCGCCGGCGACCGGCCGACATGCGCCAGGTCGAAATTGGCGATCATTTCTTCGGTTGAAAAGAATTCCTGATCGCCATGGCTCCAGCCGAGCCGCACGAGATAGTTGCGCAGGGCGGCGGGCAGATAGCCCAGAGCGCGATAGGCGTCGACGCCGAGCGCGCCATGCCGCTTCGAGAGTTTGGCGCCGTCGGCGCCATGAATGAGCGGAATATGCGCCATCGTCGGAATGGCCCAACCGAGCGCCGCGTAGATCTGCATCTGCCGCGCTGCATTGGTCAGATGATCGTCGCCGCGGATGATATGCGTCACGCCCATATCATGATCGTCGACCACGACGGCGAGCATATAGGTCGGGTTGCCGTCGGAACGCAGCAGCACGAAATCGTCGAGGTTTTCATTCGCCCAAGTGACTTTGCCCTGGACCTGATCGTCGAGCACAGTCTCGCCGGTCAACGGCGCCCTGAGGCGAATGACATAGGGGGCGCCTGCCGGCGCCTCGCTCGGCGAGCGGTCGCGCCAGCGTCCGTCATAGCGTGGTGGCCGGCCCTCGGCGCGCGCCTTCTCGCGCATCTCGTCGAGTTCCTGCTGGGTCGCATAGCAGCGATAGGCCTTGCCGATGGCGAGCAGATGTTCGGCGACCTCGCGATGCCGCGCCGAGCGCTGATATTGGAAGATCGTATCGCCGTCCCAGTCGAGACCGAGCCAGGCGAGGCCTTCGATGATCGCGGCGATTGCCGCATCGGTCGAGCGCTCGCGATCCGTGTCCTCGATGCGTAACAGCATTTTGCCGCCCCAGCGGCGGGCATAGAGCCAGTTGAACAGCGCGGTCCGCGCCCCGCCGATGTGCAGAAACCCCGTCGGCGACGGGGCAAAACGCGTGACCACTTGGTCTGCCATTCACTCTCTTCCAATACATGCCTGATGGGCGGAATTTTTGGCCGCCGTCAGAGGGCGGGGGGTCTTCCGCAGATTTGTCCGTCGTGTAGCATGGAAAGGCTGAAAGAAAAGCGTAACGGCTGGCACCCCCGACAAGGGCGCTGCCAGCAGGGGTTGCGGCCGTTTGAAGGGGGCTCGCGGGCGTGACGGAGGTGGCCGGATCAGCGCTTGCCGAGCGCGGGCTTGCCCCGGCGCAGGCTGCTGCCCGCGGTCGGGCCTGGTTCGGCGATCCGCGTGGGCTCTTTGGTCGCGCCCTGGCGCAGGAGATCGCCGAGCGGCGGCTTTTCCTCTGGCTGCCGGTCGCGGCGGGCAGCGGCGTCGTCTGCTATCTCTTCGCCGATCATGAGCCCTCGCTCGCCTTTGCCGGCGTTGGCCTTGCGCTGTCGGCCGTGGCGGCCGTGGCCCTGCGCCGCTGGCCGCTCGGCTTTGCGCTCTCTGTCGGCCTGATGGCCCTCTGCCTCGGCTTCGTCGCCGCGGGCTGGCGCAGCGCCCGGGTCGCGGCGCCCGTCCTCAGCCATCTGAAGATCGCCGAAGTCGAGGGCTATATCGAAGAAATGGATTTTCGCCGCGTGGGCGCCCGTTTCGTGCTCCGGCCGACGAAGATCGATGGACTCGCAGCGAACGAGACGCCTTATCGTGTCCGGCTGACCGTCCGCCGCACGCCGCCCTTCGAGGCCGGCACCTATGTGAAGTTAAAGGCGCGGCTTTTGCCGCTAGCGCATGCAAGCCTGCCGGGCGGCTATGATTTCGCCCGCGATGCCTGGTTCGCCCGGATCGGCGCCGTCGGCAATGTCTTGGGCAAGGTCGATGTCGCGGTGGCGCCGCAGCCGCCGGGATTCCTTTTATCCGCGTCCATGGCCATCGATCGCGCCCGCAATGCGCTGGCACGCCGCGTCGATCATATCGTCGAAGGCGATGCTGGGGCGATCGCCGCGGCGATGGTAACGGGCAAGCGCGATCTTCTGTCGGAAGATGCCAAAGACGTCATCCGCGAAGCCGGGATTTTCCACATCATCACAATTTCCGGCGTGCAGATGACGCTCGTCGCCGCGATCTTCTTCGTCGGCCTGCGCAGACTTTTGGCCGCGAGCCCGACGCTGGCGCTGCGCTTCCCGATCAAGAAATGGGCGGCCGGCGCCGCCATCGTCGCCGCTGTCTGCTACGACATATTGACTGGCTCGCGGATCGGCACCGAACGCGCCTTGATCATGACGGTCATTCTCTTGTCGGCGGTGCTGATCGGGCGGCAATCGCTCAGCATGCGCAATCTCGCCTTTGCCGCCTGGATCGTCATTCTGATCGAGCCGGAAGCGATCGCCGGCGCGAGCTTTCAATTGTCCTTCGCCGCGGTCGCGGCGCTTGTCGCCGTCTATGAAGCGCGCAACGGCTTTCGTATCCGCCGCCGCGAGGAGGAGACATCCAACAAACTGCCAAGCGCCGCGTCGCGCTGGCGCGAGCGGCTCGTGGTCGTCGAAGAAAAACTGACGCATGGGCCCTTGGCGCTGCTCTTTGCGACCTTCTGCGCGACCTCGGCGACGGCTTCTTTCATGGCCTATGATTTCCATGAATTGAGCCCTTATGTGCTGATCGGTAATCCGCTCACTTTGACGATCATCGAGATCTTCGCCGTGCCGGGCGCTCTGCTTGGCACGATCCTTTATCCGCTCGGGCTCGACGGCTTCGTCTGGCATTATGTCGGCGCCGGCATCGCCATTGTGATGTGGGCGGCGCGGCAGATCGGCAGCTGGCCGGGCTCGACTTTGCATCTGCATGCTTTCGCGCCATGGGCGATCATCTTTCTTGCGCTCGCCGTCCTGTCGGCGGTGATCTGGCGGAGTTTTCTGTTTCGCGCGACGGCGATCCCGCTGGCGCTCATCGGCCTTGCCGGCGCGGCGAGCGGCCCGAGTTTCGACCTCGCCGTCGCCGCCAATGGCGACGCTGTGGCGCTGCGCGGCGGCGACGGCAGCCTGAGCGTGCTCGGCCATCGGCCGAGCCTTTTTGCTGCCGAGCAATGGCTGCGCGCCGACGCGGACGGCCGCAAGCCGCGTGCGGCGATTGATGCCTCGGCCTGCGACAAGATCGGCTGCGTCGGTTTTCTGCCGGACGGTCAGGCCGTGGCACTGGTGCTCGCCAAAGCGGCCTTCGCCGAGGATTGCCGCCGCGCCGCCGTAATCGTGACGCCGCTCTTTGCACCGAAGGGGTGTAGGGCGTCGCTGGTGATCGATCGCGACCGGCTGAAAGAGACGGGCGCGGTCACGCTGTCGGCGCAGGATGGCAAATGGCACATGCTGACGGCGCGCGGCCAGGACGAGGACCGGCCTTGGTCGGCGGCGCCGAAACGCCGCTGGGAAGCGCCGGCGCCCGGTGCCGAGCCAGAGGCGGCGCCAGTGACGGACGATGTCGATGCCTCCGCATCGCCGCTCGATTGATCAGAGAAGAGCTGTCACGCCGAAGATCGCTTCGAATTCGCGCCGCAGAACAGCATCGACTTCGCCCATGCTGACGAGATGGCCGAGGTCGGCGAAGCTTGTCACGCCAAGATGCGCAGCACCGATGCCGCAAGGGACGATGCCGGAGAAATGGCCGAGATCCGGCTCGATGTTGAGCGAAATGCCGTGGAAGCTAACCCAGCGGCGCACGCGGATGCCGAGCGCCGCGATCTTGTCTTCCGCCACTTCGGCGGAGATGCCGCGCGGCTTTTCCGGCCGTGCGACCCAGACGCCGACGCGATCCTCGCGCGTCTCGCCTTTGATATTGAAGCCGGCAAGCGTCGCGATGATCCAGCGTTCGAGCGCCGCCACATAGGCGCGCAGATCCGGCTGCCGGCGTTTGAGATCAAGCATCACGTAGCCGACGCGCTGGCCGGGCCCGTGATAGGTGAACTGGCCGCCGCGGCCGGTGTGATGGACGGGAAAACGCGCCTCGATGAGATCGGCGTCGCGCGCCGAGGTGCCGGCGGTATAGAGGGCGGGGTGCTCGAGAAGAAAGACAGCCTCGGCGGCCTGCCCGGCGGCGATCGCGTCGGCCCGCGCCTCCATGGCGGCGACGGCGTCCGCATAAGGCGTCAGACCGTCCATAATGTGCCATTCCACAGGCGCGCTCGCCGGCTGAGGCAGCATGGAGGGCAAAAGGCTGGCACGGGTGAGCAAGGGGCGGTCCGATCTCGCGGGCGAGACGTTAAAGGATAAAGCGGCGCGGCGCCAAATTCATCTTTTTCCGCAGGCCGTCTCTCGCGCTTGTCATGGCTGAGCCTTTTTGTTAGACGACACGCCTGCCGATTTGGGCCGGCCCATGTGAACTTCCATGTGCGCTTGGCCCCGATCCTTTCCTGCGGCCATGGCGGAATTGGTAGACGCGCTAGCTTGAGGTGCTAGTGGGGAGACCCGTGGAGGTTCGAGTCCTCTTGGCCGCACCATTTCAAGACTGATTGCAGTCGAAGAGCCGGCTAGATCCCCGAATCGGGCAGCCTTTCCTGATGGGTCTTCGCCCTGGCATGCGCCGTCACCGGCTTCTCCTTAGCTCTTGCGGTTTTTTTGAGCTCCGGAAGACCTTGGCGAGAATCTCTTCCGTCTCCGAGGTCCAGCCCTGAGGTGCCTTACGGAAGGCGGGCGGCGCGTCCGGGCCCGGCACCAAATGCACGATGTGGAAGCCGCGCTGTTTTAAGGCCACGAGCAGCCTGGGCAGCATCAGCGCCGTCGTCCGTTTCGTGTCGTGCAGAAGCAAAATGCCGCGGCCATCCTTGTCGAGGCGATCGAGGACAAGCTTCAATTCCTCGTCGGGCGTCATGGGCCGCCAGTCCGAGGCCCAGAGATCGGCGCCGAAGACTCCGATGTTGCGGCTGGCGAGCCAGCTGTTAAGCGCCGACGTATCGGCAAATCCCGGAAAGCGGAAGAAGCCGACTTTGGGCGCGCCGTCCGATTTGCCGTAGGCGGCTTTGTCGTCGGCAGCAAAGCCTTTGTCGATATCGGCGCGCGCCGCGGCATCGCTCATCAGCCGCAGCGTCCTTTCCGGATGTGAGAATGAGTGATGGCCGATCGTCTCGCCGGCCGCGACTTCGCGGCGAACAAGCGCCGGATAGGCCGCGGCATTGCGGCCGATGAGAAAGAAAGTGGCGCGCACGCATTCTTTCGCCAGCGCGTCGAGAACGAGCGGCGTCGTGGCCGGCGAGGGACCATCGTCGAAAGTCAGCACGACCTCATGATCGGCGAGATCCACGGTTTGCGGATAGGTTTTGAGGCCGACCGCGAAGCCGCCCTTAGTGCCGAGCGTCAGCGTGCGCGCGACGCCGAGCGTTCCCGGCGCGCAGGCCGGCTCAGCCATGGCCTGCGTCATCGCCAGCAAGGGACTGGCGAATAGCCAACACGCAAGGAAAACGACTCGCTTTTTCATCAACACGGGGTACGAAACTCACTTGATCGGTTTGCCTTCGGCGGGCAGGCTTCCTAAGAAGCCGTCACGGGGCAAGCACGGCAAGCCTGTCGGCGCAAAATTTGGCGCAAATGTGCCGCTTTGTTCCCATCGATCGATAAGCATCACATCAGTCTGAACCTTTGGTGCCAAGGCTCATCGGCCGCAGGTCCGGCGCGAGGATTTAACCATGACGGACCCCAAGCGCGATCCCGAACCGGCCGATGACGGCGATCTGCGTCTCGATCCCCGCGAAGACGATGCAATCTTGCCGGCGACCGACGAAGAGGGACGCATTCGCGCGGCCTTCCGCGATGCCGTCAGCGCGGCGATCGAAAGCGGCGACGAAGCCGAACTTTGCGCGCTCGCAGGTTCGCTGCATGAGGCCGATCTTGCCAGTCTCGTCGAAGCCCTGCCGCATGAGATGCGGCCAAAGCTCATCGAGCTTTTAGGCGCCGATTTCGATTTCGCCGCGCTGACCGAGCTCGACGCCAATATCCGCGATGAGATCATGCAGGAACTGCCGACGCGGACGGTCGCGGAAGGCATGCGCGATCTCGAATCCGATGATGCGCTGTTCCTTCTTGA
Source organism: Methylovirgula sp. (assembly GCA_052144065.1). Lineage (GTDB taxonomy): Bacteria > Pseudomonadota > Alphaproteobacteria > Rhizobiales > Beijerinckiaceae > Methylovirgula. The sequence continues at coordinate 53,525 of JBKQRA010000110.1, forward strand.
GGATCTCGACCGCGAAGAGCAGGCTGAAATTCTCGATGCTCTGCCGGCAATCGACCGCGCAACCTTGCAGCGCTCGCTCGAATATGCCGAAGGCTCCGCCGGGCGTTTGATGCAGACGACGCTCGTCACCGCGCCGCCCTTCTGGACGGCGGCGCAGATGATCGATTTTCTGCGTGCGGCGGATGCCGACGATCTGCCCGAATCTTTTTTCGAGGTGTTCATCGTCGATCCGGCGCATCGCCTGCTCGGCAATGTCTTTCTCGACGGATTGCTGCGCGCCAAAGGCGCGGAGCTGCTCGGTGATATGATGACGGATCGGCACCGCGTGATCGTCAGCGACGATCGCGAGGAAGTGGCGCGGATTTTCCAGCGCTACAATTACGTCTCCGTGCCGGTCGTCGATGAAACGCAGCGGCTCGTCGGCGTCATCACCATCGACGATATCGTCGATGTCATTCGCGAAGCGGATGATGAAGATTTGAAAGCCTTGGGCGGCATCTCCGTTACTGAAGAACTGTCCGATAATGTCTGGTGGACGACGAAAAGCCGGTTTCTCTGGCTCTTCGTCAATCTGTTCACTGCCTTTCTGGCTTCCGGCGTGCTCGGCCTGTTCGAGGCGCAATTGCAGAAAATGGTGGCGCTCGCGGTGTTGGCGCCGATCGTCGCCAGTCAAGGCGGCAATGCGGCGACGCAGACCATGACCGTCGCGGTACGAGCGCTGGCGACACGGGAATTAACCCGCTTCAACAGGCTGCGGGTCATCGGCCGCGAGATCCTCGTCGGCGCGCTGAACGGTGCGATTTTCGGTGTCATCACCGGGGTTATTGCCTCTTTCTGGTTCGGCTTCGCCGGACTCGGCTTGGTGATCGCGACGGCCATGCTGACGAATCTGATTGCCGGCGCTCTGGGTGGCGTTTTGATTCCGTTGCTGCTTGATCGCTTCGATATCGACCCGGCGGTGTCCTCCGGTGCCTTCGTCACGACAGTGACGGATGTGGTCGGCTATGGGTCGTTTTTGGGGATTGCGACGCTCTGGTTCCGCCTCGGCTAAGGTCGGCCTGTAATTTGCTTCCGAGCCGGTAAGAGTCAACAATGCCCGAGCTGAGCGGGCTGTGCCGAGGACGAGACGATGAATGAAGTGATCCGTCGCAAAGAGCTGATGAACAAATCGATCGTCGAAGTCGATCCGGCGCTTTTTTCCGAGAGCCTGATGGGTTGGCTCGAGGTGACCCATTACGTGATGGGCCAGCGCGCCGGCACGATCAAGCCGACCGAGGACGGCAGCGTCCCGCCGCTAAACAAGAAAGATTATGTGCTGACCGGCGTGCAGACCATCGCCAACGACTCGGTCTTTGCCTTTGCGATTGCGGCCTCGCTGCACGGCGACAAGGCCGCGGTCGATTTCGTCGAACGTTCGCTCAAGGAGCAGATGGGCGACAATTATCCCGGCTATTTCGCGCTGTTTCACTTCCAGCAGGAATGCGAAACGCCCGAAACGCTCGATGACTGGGTCGGCAAGATCGGCAAGGCGCTTTTGGTCGATCAGCTCGACGATCCGAAGGACAAATGGAACGCGGTCCTTCGCTATTACGAGAAGACTCGTAAATCGAATTTCATCGTCGAGCTCACTCCGAAGGTCGCGCAATTCGCCCGCGACGAATTCACCAAAATCTTCGCGCAGCGCAAGGAAAGCCTGCACGAACCGGAGACCAATCTGCCGCCGGCGCTCGAAGCGCTGAAAGAAACCCGCAACGACGAGCCCTTTATCGCGGCCTTCCTGATCGCCTCCGCGCCGGTCGTCGATATGGAACTCAACGAAGACTATATGGGTCTGTTGAAATCGGTCTCGCGGCGTATCTAAGCACGCATCAAGGGCGCGCCGATGCAGGCCGGCGGTATTCAAATAGCCTGCTGCTTTTCTATGTCCGGGTTACGGGGTGAGCCGCGCTTGAATGCACAAGCGCCAGGAATCGATCGCGGATCGACGCGAACAGGCCCGGTGGCAGAATGCCATATGCGACTGTGGAGGCGTCGGTGCCCGGCAGTCGCCGCAGGTCGGGACCGGGCCAAATAAATTCGTTCCACTCCGACAGCATGATCCAAGAGCGCGCATCATCGAGTTGCAGGCGCTGTTTGACCTTCGCCGGGATTTCGACGGCTAGGCTCGGATTATCCGGCGGCCTATGCGTGATCGGCAATACCAGCACGCGGGTATTGCCCTGATCATCGGTTTGGATAGCCGCTATGATTGCGCAGGGGCGATCCTTTTGCCCGTCTTCACGGCCTTCAAGATATTCGCGGTGCCAGAGGTAGCTGTAGCGAATGACAAGACCCGGAACCGGTTTCGGGAGCGGCACGAATGCTCACTTCAGCTCGGCGTCGAGCGGCGCGAATTCCTCGGGCACCTTGGCCTGCCGCACGGCCTCAACCCATTCCTCGGGAAGTTCGCTCGTCAGGCCGACGCGGCGATCGCGTCGCTTGAGCCGTTCCCACTCTTCCGCCGACATGACAACAAGGGAATCCCGGCCATGCTTGGTGATAACGACAGGTTCTCGCCTAGCCTTGTCGCTAAGCGCGCCGAAAGCTTGTTGAAATTC
>JBKQRA010000111.1:0-11902 GCA_052144065.1 Methylovirgula sp.
GGCTGGGTCGCTGCCGGCAGCGACGGCTTCGATGGTCGCAGCGCCGCCTTCGCCGACCGGCTGAAACGCCGCGGTCCGCACGGTGATGACCTTTTTGGGCTCGTTCGATTGAACCATTTCGATCGCATTGCCGGCGTAGATCGGCCGCTCGAATGTATCCGGTGCGTGGATTTTTGTTATTTCGGAAATCTGCATCACATCGAGCAAAGCGGCAACCCGCGGCATGACATTTTTGCCGGTTGTGGTTGCCGCGGCGACGATGGCGTCATAGGGGCCGGCGAGCGAGACAAGCAAAGCGCCGAGCGGCTCGGCAAGCCGATGCGCATAAAGCGGCGCATCGGCGACGAGCACCTTTTCGATGCCGGAAAGCCGTGCGGCTGCCGCGGCGACGTCGCCCACGCCGTCGCCCGCGACGAGGATATGGATGGGCCCGCCAAGCTGGGCAGCGGCTGAAAGCGCCTTGGCGGTTGCCTCATTGAGGCGGCCATTCTGGATTTCGGCGAGCAGAAGAACAGCCATCAGAGAACCCTCGCTTCATCCTTTAGTCGGATGACGAGTTCGGCGGCGTTGGCGACTTTGACGCCGGCCTTGCGGCCCGGCGGATCGAAGGTCTTCAGCACTTTAAGGCGCGGCGCGATGTCGATGCCGAAGGACGCGGCGTCCTTCTCCTCGATCTCCTTCTTCTTCGCCTTCATGATGTTCGGCAAAGTCGGATAGCGCGGTTCATTGAGCCTGAGGTCGGTCGTCACGACGGCCGGCAACTTCAAGTCGAGTGTTTCGAGCCCGCCATCGACCTCGCGGCGCACGGAGACCGTGCCGTCGCCGACCGCGATCTTCGAGGCGAAAGTGCCCTGGCCCCAGCCGAGCAGAGCGGCGAGCATCTGGCCGGTCTGATTGCAATCGTCGTCGATCGCCTGCTTGCCGAGAATGACGAGCCCCGGCTGTTCGATGGCGATGACGGCCTTCAGCAATTTGGCGACAGCCAGCGGTTCGAGACGCTCCTCGGTCTTGATCAGCATGCCGCGATCGGCACCGAGCGAGAGGCCGGCGCGAATGGTTTCGGCGGCGGATGCCGCACCGACGGAGACGAGGAGAATTTCAGTGGCCTTGCCGGCTTCGCGGAGCCGCAGCGCTTCCTCGACGGCGATCTCGTCGAAGGGGTTCATCGACATTTTGACATTGCCGAGCTCGACGCCCGATCCGTCCGCCTTGACCCTGATCTTGACGTTGTAGTCGACGACCCGCTTGACAGGCACCAGGATTTTCATCGGCGGGCTCCAAACGGCCAAAGACGGCCGGCGCGGCACCCGCGTGTGGTAATCTCCCCTCTGAGGCGAGTCAACGCAACGCGGTAGGCGCGCGTCGAATCGTATCGGCTGCTTGAAAACTCAGCGCATTTTGGGATCGGCGGGGACTTTGACGCCGAGGCTTTTGGCGACGAAAAGGCCGCCATGCGTCAGCCCGCCCGTATCGATGCCATGGCCGACGCCAACCGACATATGCCACTGGCAGGGGATCGACGCCTTGCTCAGATCCTCGATCGCGATGAACAGGCTCTCGACCGGGATCAGATCGTCCTCATTGCCATGGATGAGAAAGATCGGCGGCGGCAGGCCCTGGCGATCGCGCGCGGTCGCTTCGGCGAGATGTTCGGGGCCGACCAGCATGCCGGAATAGCCGAGAATGGCGGCCGGCGCCTGGGCGCGACGTAGGCCGACATGCAGAGCCATCATCGTGCCTTGGCTGAAGCCGACGAGAGCCAGCCGGCTGTCGTCGAGCTTGTAGCGGGCAAGTTCGGCGTCGAGAAACGCATCGAGCGCCGGACGGGCAGACTCGACGCCTTGCCACAGTTCCTCCGGGTTGCGCATCGAGAGCGGAAACCATTGCCGCCCGGTCGGCGCCTGGGCACAGGGAAACGGTGCATGCGGCGAGACGAAGGCCGCGTCCGGCAGCAGATTCTGCCATTGCTTGCCGATCGCGATGAGATCGTCGCCGTCCGCGCCATAGCCATGCAGAAAGACGACGAGCTGTTTTGCGACACGGCTTTTCGGAGGAATGCGCGGACCGTCGATGGGAGCCATACTATGAAATCCTCGGCTGCGGCTTCGCTGCTCAGCTCTGCTCGCGGGCAGGAATAATGATTTAAGCCTCAGGTCAAGCGCGATCGGGCCGCATGCTTGAGTCGCCTGCCCAAGCCAGCGCATGTCCGACGCGCGCAAATGTGTAGGGCGGGGGGCAGGAGGTGGGAGATTAAGGGTGTCGAATTCGCCCAATTGCGCCTATCTTAGGCGTGTCGCTGCGCGAATCGGGAATTTGGCGGCTGCGCTGACCTTAAAACGCTGGTTTTCCTCTCGGCAGGCCATAGCTATGCCACAGGGAGAGCGGTAAATCGGGGCGTCTTCTCGCGCGGCACGTTCCTCGATCTGCCAGGTTTCAGGCTGAAAGAATGACACGGTCCTACAGTTCGCGAATATTCCGCTTTGCGCCTTCGCCGAACGGATATCTGCATCTTGGACATGCCTATTCGGCCTTGATCAATTATGAGATGGCGTGCGCGCTCGGCGGTCTGCTGCTGCTACGGATCGAAGACATCGACGTTGCGCGATGCCGGCCGGAATTCGAGCAGGCGATCTATGAGGATCTGCATTGGCTCGGCCTCAATTGGGAAGAGCCGGTGCGCCGTCAGTCCGAGCATTTCGACGCCTATGCCGAGGCGCTTTCGACGCTCGACAAGCAAGGCCTCGTCTATCCGTGTTTTTGTTCGCGCAGCGAAGTGGCGGGCGCTTTGACCGATGCGTCGCATTGGCCGCAGGATCCGGACGGCTCGCCGCTCTACCCCGGCACCTGCAAGCATCTCTCGCCTGTCGAGCGGCAGGAACGCCTCGCCGCCGGACAGCCGGCCGCGCTGCGGCTCGACATGGCGGCGGCGCTTGCCAAGGTGAAAGAGCGGATGGGCGCGAAGATCGGCTGGCGCGAATACGGTCGCGGCATGGAAGGCCGCGAAGTTACCGCTGATCCGGCGCTCTGGGGCGATGCTGTGTTGTCGCGCAAGGATATTTCGGCGAGTTATCACATCGCCGTCGTCGTCGACGATGCTTGGCAGGGCGTGACCGACGTCGTGCGCGGCGAAGATCTCTTCATGGCGACGAGCCTGCATCGCTTGTTGCAGATCCTGCTCGATCTGCCGGCGCCCTGTTATCACCATCACGAGCTTCTGCGCGATGCAGCCGGCCGCAAGCTCTCGAAGAGCCTGCGGGCGAAATCCTTGCGCACCCTGCGTCATGAAGGCCTGTCGCCCGCCGACGTGCGGGCGCAGTTCGGCCTCGATCGGCGCAATTTCGCTTTCGCGCCGCGCTAGCCTCTTGCTGCTAGCCTTCAGGCCGGAAGGCGCCGGGCGGAATGAGGCCCGGCACGACATAGGCGTGATGCAGCACGTCGAGCTGTGCCCACAGCACGTCGCATTTGAACCGCACGGCGCCGACGCAGGCCTCTTGTTCGGCGCGCGTCTTGGCATGCGTCTTCACATACTCCAAAGCGAAATCGGCATCGCGCGGCGCCTGCGTCAAGCGGCGCTTGAAATAGGCGAGCACGTGATCGTCGATGAAGCTGTAGTTCTCCAGCATGCCGGAGATGCGCTCGCGATGAATCGACGGCGCGAAGAGTTCGGTGAGCGAGGAGGCGACGGCGACCGTCAGCGGCTGCTCGCGGACGAAACGGACATAGGATTCGACGATGTGGCGCGTTGCCGGCAGGGCGCCCGCAAATGAGGTGACATAATCGCGGTCGAGGCCGAGGCCGTCCGTCAGAACGAGCCAGCGTTCGATGCCGCCTGGCTCATCGCCATAGCCGTCGTGATCGAGGATGCGATGCACCCATTCGCGGCGCAATTCGCGATCATGCACGCGACTCATGAGCGCCGCATCCTTGCGCGGCACCGCCTCCTGATAGCAATAGCGGTTGAGCGCCCAGGCCTGGACCTGACCCTTGCTCAGCTTGCCGCCGTGCAAGAGGCGATGGAAGACGTGCTTGTCGTGGTAGCGCTCGGTGCCGACGGCGCGGATCGCGGCCTCGAAGGCATCGGGCGGCATGAGATCCAATGACGTAGCATGTTGCGTGGCAAGGTTCGTCATCTCGTTCATAGCGGTCCCTTTTCCTCCTGGTCCGTCGGTTTGGCTTAGGCGCGCCAGAGGCCATCCGAAGTTATGCACAAGCAATATCTGCGCGCGATATCAGATGCGCCCATGCGTGAATTGGGGAGCAGGCTAGCTCGCAACTGCTTGGCCTGCTTGATGTCGATCAATGGCAGGATCGATTCAACCTCAGTGAAATGTAAGATTTTACTGAGGTCTATGGGCCACTCCTGCCACTAAAGACCAACGTCTCCCGCTTTCCGCAGCGTCATTCATGCTAAATTTGATATGCGAATCAGTCACGGCAAAGGTGCCGCTCACTGGATTTCCATACGGCAATGTGATCGCGATGGAGGTTGCCAGATAATGCAGACGCTGCTGCGCGCCTCGCTTCTCGCAGCTTTGCCGGCAGTCGCGCTGAGCACGGATGCTTTCGGTTTCGAACGCGGCGCTTCCTTCACCATCCTGCCCGGCACCACGATGGGCCTGCCCTATGCCTATACGGGCACGCCGGGCGTCTATTTCTACAGCCTGGGCAATTACGGCACCAACTCGGTGCCGGCCGAAGCGGTTCCCAATCTGGGCAAAGGGCCGGCGGCACTGAAGTCGGACATTCCGGACGAAGTCCCAGCGCTCTTGTGGACGACCCCTTACACGCTGTTCGGCGCGACCTATGCCATGCTGGTCGCGCAGCCTGTCGCGCAAACGAAACTCTATGGCAACGTGCCCGGCGCCGGCTGGATCACGCAGCAGGGCGGTGGCCAGCGCAATACTCTGGTGTCGCCAATCAACCTCTCCTGGCATTTGCCGGGCGGTCTGTATATCGGCACCGGCTTTAACGCCGCGGTTCCGGATGCGCGCACGACAGGCCCCAACGGCTTGACCAGCGCGGGCCAGCCATTCTGGACGCTCGAGCCGACCTTCAGCGTCAGCTATCTGCATGACGGCTTCGATCTCAGCGCCACCTTCCTCTATGATATCTACACCCGGAACACCTATTCCAATGTGGTGAACGGCCAGGGACTTTTGGTCGATCTCACGGCAACGAAAAAGTTCGCGCATTGGGAGATCGGCCCCGTCGGCTATCTGGCGGTGCAGACCACGCGCGACAGCGGCGGCAATCCAACTGCCTTTTTGGCGACCCAAGGCACGATCAACAGCTGCGAGCCGGAGCCGGGCAATATCTATAATTTCTGCACCCGCGCCTCGAAGGCCGGCGTCGGCGGCAAGCTCGGCTATGATTTCGGCCGCGGCGAGATCGCGGTGCTCGGCACGCAGTCCGTGCTCAGTCATGGCCAGGGCGGCTCGAACGGCTGGCGCATCTGGACGCAGCTCACCTTCAAGCTCTTCGGCGACGGCGTTGCGCCGCCGCTCCAAACACCGCCCTTCCTGGAAAGCCTCCTGAAATAGAGGGGAAATAGGCCGCGCCGGGCTCGGCAGGCCGCGCGAGTTGGACTAGGCTTGGCTTATGTTGCCACAGGCCGATCCTCCGCTCAAAATCATTCCGCTGCTCGATGTCTTCGATGCGAGCGTCGCGCGCTTCGCCGATCGGTCAGCGACGGATTTCTTCGGCAAGAAGCTCAGCTATCGCGAGCTTGGCCGGCTGGTCGAACGCGCGGCGCGCGGTTTCCAGGCAATCGGCGTGCGGCACGGGACGCGTGTCGGCCTCTGTCTCGCCAATTCGCCTTATTCCATCGTCTGCTATTTCGCGATTCTGAAGGCTGGCGGAACCGTCGTCAATTTCAACCCGCTCTATGTCGAGCGCGAAATCGCGCATCAGATCGAAGATTCTGGTACGACCATCATGGTCACCGTCGATGCCGATCAGATCTATCCGAAGATCGCGGCGATGCTCGGCAAGACCTGTCTCGAGCGGATCATCGTCTGCCCTTTGCGGGGCGCCTTTCCGCTGGTGAAGGCGGTGTTTCTGCATCTTTTCAAGCGCAAGCAATTCTGTCCCATCCCAAAGGACGCGCAGCATCTCAGCTTCGCAAAGCTCATCGCAGCGAAGGGCGATCTCGAACCGGTCGAACTCGATCCCGACAAAGACATAGCGGTGCTGCAATACACAGGCGGCACGACGGGGGTGCCGAAGGGGGCCATGCTGACGCATGCCAATCTCGCGGCGAATGTCGCGCAGATCCGCGTCCATATGCATGATGTGACGACGCCTGGTCACGAGCGCGCTCTTTTGTTGCTGCCGCTCTTTCACGTCTTCGCCATGACGGCAGGCATGAATTATTGCATTTCGATCGGCGCTGAGATCGTGCTTCTGCCACGCTTCGACGTGCGCGAGGTCTTGAGCTTTCTGACGAAGACGCGGCCGACGCTGTTTCCCGGCGTGCCGACGCTCTATGCGGCACTGAACGCAAATGTCGGCTCCGGCCGCTACGATCTCTCTTCGATCCGCTATTGCATTTCGGGCGGTGCGCCGCTGCCGCAAGAGGTGCGCCGACGCTTCGAACAATTGTCCGGCTGCAAATTGCTGGAAGGTTATGGGCTCACCGAAGCCTCGCCCGTCGTCAGCGCTGATCCGATCACCGGCGAGCCGAGGCCGGGCTCCGTCGGGCGGCCTTTCGTTGCGACGCAGGTTGAGATCCGCAGCTTGGAGGATCCGGCCCGCCTGATGCCGGTTGGCGAGAAGGGTGAGGTCTGTGTTCGTGGCCCGCAGGTCATGCCCGGCTATTGGAACAATCCCGCGGAGACCGCGGCGATCTTCATCGATGGCGCCTTGCGGACCGGCGATGTCGGCTATCTTGACGAAGATGGATTCCTCTATCTGGTCGATCGGCTGAAGGACATCATTCTCTGCGGCGGCTATAATCTCTATCCGCGGATGATCGAGGAGGCGATCTATCAGCATCCGGCCGTTGCCGAGGCGGCGGTGATCGCGACGCCAGACGTCAATCGCGGCCAAGTGCCGATCGCCTTCGTCACTTTGCGTCCCAATGCGACGGTGAGCGCCGCCGAGCTTACACGCTTCCTCGCCGATTATCTCTCGCGCCTCGAAATCCCTAAGACAATCACCATCCGCGATTCTCTGCCGAAGACCGCGATCGGCAAGATCGACCGCAAGGTGCTCATCGAAGAGGAGCGGATCAAGCGTGAGGCCAAAGCCCATAAATAGCCGCCTCTCCAGGGCGGCAGCTTGGTGCGCCAAGAACTATATAACAAGACCTATATAAATGGCCTAAGCCTTGGGCCTCGCTTTGTCGCACGATCTTGAAACCCAATCCCTTCTGCCGCGCCGGTTCACCGACTGGTTCGCGGCGCGCGGCTGGCGCGCCAGGCCGCATCAGCTCGCGCTCCTCGAAAAGGCGCAGGCGGACGAGAATGTGCTGCTCATCGCGCCGACCGGAGCGGGCAAGACGCTGGCGGGCTTCCTGCCGAGCCTCGTCGATCTCGCCGAGCCGCGCCGCCGCAATATACCAGGCGGCCGGCTGCACACACTCTATATTTCCCCGCTGAAGGCGCTTGCCGTCGACATCGAGCGCAATCTCGAAGTGCCGATCGCGGAGATGGATCTGCCGATCCGCGTTGAGACGCGGACGGGCGATACTTCGCCGTCGAAGCGCCAGCGCCAGCGCCGCGACCCGCCCGACATTTTGCTGACGACGCCGGAGCAATTGGCGTTGCTCCTGGCGAGCCCTGACGCGCGGTTTCTGTTTGCCGACTTGAAGCGCGTCATTGTCGATGAGCTGCATGCGGTCGCGAGTACCAAACGCGGCGATCTTTTGGCACTCGATATCGCCCGGTTGCGCGCGATCGCGCCGCAGATGCGCGCGACGGGACTGTCGGCGACGGTGCGCGATCCGGACGAGCTGCGACGCTGGCTTGTCGGCCAAAGCCTCGACGAGAGGCCGCGCACATCGGCGCTTGTCACCGCACCCGCCGGCGCACCGCCGGACGTCTCGATCCTCGATACGAAAGAGCATCTGCCTTGGGCCGGCCATATGACGCGGCATGCGCTGGCCGAGGTCTATGAGCGCATCAAAGCGGCGCATATGACACTCGTCTTCGTCAATACGCGCGCGCTCGCCGAATTCGCCTTTCAGGAGCTCTGGCGGCTGAACGATGCGATGCTGCCGATTGCCCTGCATCACGGCTCGCTCGATGTCGGCCAGCGCCGCCGCGTCGAAGCCGCCATGGCGGAAGGCCGTCTCAAAGCTGTCGTCTGCACCTCGACGCTCGATCTCGGCGTCGATTGGGGCGATGTCGATCTCGTCATCAATCTCGGGGCACCGAAAGGCGCGAGCCGGCTGATGCAGCGCATTGGCCGCGCCAATCACAGGCTCGATGAGCCGTCGCGCGCGGTGCTCGTGCCGTCGAACCGTTTCGAAGTGCTCGAGTGCCGCGCGGCGGTCGATGCCGTCTATGCTGGCACGCAGGATACCGCCGTGGCGCGCCGCGGCGCCCTCGATGCGCTCTGCCAGCATATTTTGGGCATGGCTTGCGCCGAGGCTTTCGCGGCGGAAGATCTTTATCGTGAAGTCGTTTCCGCTGAACCCTATCGCGATGTAACGCCGAAGGAATTTGAATCCGCGATCGCTTTCGTCGCGCATGGCGGCTATGCGCTCTCATCCTATGAGCGCTTCGCCAAGATCAAGCGGCAGAAGGACGGCCGTTGGCGCATCGCCAACGGTCAGGTCGCGCAAAGCTATCGCATGAATGTCGGCACAATCGTCGAGTCGGATATGCTGAAAGTCCGGCTCGTGCAGGGCAAGGCGCCGGAGGCCGGCAATGCCTATACCGGGCCTCTGCGCCGCAGCGGCCGCGTGCTCGGCGAGATCGAAGAATATTTTCTCGAGACGCTGGCGCCGAACGATACATTTCTCTTCGGCGGCGAGGTGCTGGCGCTGCGCGCCATCGTCGAGGATGAGGCGCTGGTCTCGCGCACCAATGCCGAGACGCCGCGCATCCCGTCCTACAATGGCGGCAAGTTTCCGCTGTCGACGCATCTTGCGAAACGCGTGCGCGAATTGATCTCCAATCCGCAGCATTGGGCCGGTCTGCCGGAGCCGGTCGTCGAATGGCTGGCTTTGCAGGAACATCGCTCGGTGCTGCCGCCGGCCGGCGATCTGCTCGTCGAGACGTTTCCTTACGGGTCGCGCTTCTATCTCGTCGCCTATCCGTTCGAAGGCAGGCTCGCGCATCAGACGCTCGGCATGTTGCTGACGCGGCGGCTCGAACGCCTGGGCCTCAAGCCGCTCGGCTTCGTCGCCAATGATTATGCGCTGGCCGTCTGGGGCATGGAAGACCTCGGCCGCGAGATTAAGGCGCGCCGCCTGCAGCTCGACGATCTTTTCAGCGAGGATATGCTCGGCGACGATCTCGAAGCCTGGTTGCAGGAATCGGCGCTGATGAAGCGGAGTTTTCGGAATTGCGCGATCGTATCGGGCCTGATCGAGCGCAATTTCCTCGATAAGCGCAAGACCGGTCGGCAGGTGACGATTTCCACAGACCTCATTTATGACGTTTTGCGCCGGCATGAGCCGGACCATATACTTTTGAAGGCGGCGCGGGCGGACGCCTCGAACGGCCTGCTCGATCTGCCGCGCCTGGCCACGATGCTGTCGCGGATTCGCGGCCGAATCAGGCATAAAGGTCTGCCGCGCGTATCCCCGCTCGCCGTTCCCGTGCTACTCGAAATCAGCCGCGAACCGATCTATGGCGAAGCGCGCGAAACGATTCTTGCCGAGGCGGCGGAAGAGCTGGTGCGTGAAGCGCAGATGGATGACGATGAGAAGAGCGCCAAGCCGAAGCGCAAAAGAACATTGCAATAGAGGCCGCTCCGAGAGGTGCGTGCTTCGATGATGCACAGCATGCCGCAGGCGGCGGCGTCCACGGCTCAGCTTGTCATGGGGAGTGCGCATTTCACCGCCGATCCGGCGGGCGCGCTCTATTGGCGCGACGAACATCTTCTCATCGTCGCCGATCTGCATCTTGAAAAGGGTTCGGCCTATGCGGCGCGCAAGGTGTTTCTGCCGCCCTATGACACGGGCGTGACGCTGGCGACGCTCGCAGCTCTCATCGCGCGTTATGCGCCGCGGCGCGTACTGGCACTGGGCGATTCCTTTCACGATGCCGATGCGGGCGAGCGGCTGCTCGCCAAGGATCGCGCGTCGCTCGCCGCTTTGCAAAGCCGGCGCGAGTGGATCTGGATCGCCGGCAATCACGATCCCGCTTTGCCGGCCAATCTTGGCGGCGACCGCTGTGGCGATCTTGCGATCGGCGGGATCAGGTTCCGGCATGCCGCCGATCCGTCCTGCACCGAGCCTGAAATCGCCGGTCATTTGCATCCAGTGGCGCGCGTGGCCGGCAATGCCGGCTCAGTTCGGCGCCGCTGCTTCGTCGCCGATGAACGCCGTTGCATCCTGCCGGCGCTCGGCGCCTATGCGGGCGGCCTCAATCTGCATGACCGCGCCTTCCTGGCGCTGTTCCCCAATGGCGAACGCTTTGCCCATGTTTTGGGGCGCGATCGCGTCTATCGGATCCCGCATCGCCGCTGTCTGCCGGATTGATGCCTTTTTGTTTTGGGATTGTGTCGCAGATTTTCACCGAGGGGGTAAGCGATGCGCGATGAGCAGGAAAACGCCTGTGCCGCGAGGAATAAAGCAGCGCTCGGCGTCTTGACGGTCTTTGCAAGCGGACTGGTCTTTGCCGCGCATGCCGACGATCTGCAGCCGTTTCGCAATGTCGGCGATGGCTATAAGTCGGTCAAAGTCATCACCAAATATGACGTCAATGGCGCGACCCACACCATGGACCTGACGGCGGCCGAGCCGAACGATGCCTCGATCAGCCGTTCGATGCGCGTCGAGATCGCCACGCAGACGGTGCGGGAAATCTGCGCCAATCACGTTTTGAGGGGTGGTTGGACGATCCGCATCTTCCTGCCCGGCGAATCCGCGCCCGCGGCCTCATGCAAGACGGGGTCGTCGCGCCGGCGCAGCGGCTGAGCGGGGATCCAAATATTTTCTCGGGCGTTGGAATCAATTCGACTAAGGATCAACGCCCAAGGATTCGCTAATGCCGCGCATCTCCGCAGCCGTAAAAAGCCTGGCAGAATTGGCGCGCGCGGCGGCCGCTTGCGAGCGTTGCTCGCTCTATCAGGCGGCGGCACAGACTGTCTTCGGCGAAGGCAGCCCTTCGGCCGCGCTGATGCTGGTCGGCGAGCAGCCGGGGGATCAGGAGGATCGGCAAGGCCATCCTTTCGTCGGCCCGGCGGGCGTCATGCTCGATCGCGTGCTTCAAGAGGCGGGATTGGACCGTGATTCGGTCTACATCACCAATGCCGTCAAACATTTCAAATTCGAGCCGCGTGGCAAGCGGCGGTTGCACAAGCGGCCCAACCATTATGAAGTGCAGCAATGCCGCTGGTGGCTTGAGCGCGAGATCGAAATCGTGAAACCGTCTCTCATCGTCGCGCTGGGTGCGACGGCGGCGCATGCGCTCAGCGGCCGGACGATCACATTGAGCCGCGAACGCGGACGCGTCATGCCGCTTTTCAATGAGATGCAAGGGATGGTGACGATGCATCCCTCGGCAATCTTGCGGATGCGCGAGGAAGATGCGCGCCACAGTGCTTTTGAAAGTCTGGTTGCGGATTTCCGCAAGGCGCGCGATTTTGTCGAGCGTTTATAAAAAACAGAACGGTGTGATCAATCGCAATCGGTCTTCTGAACCGTCTTCGAATCGCCCTCGTTATTCTCCTTGCGCACCGTCGTCATTTGGCAATCGCTGCCGTGATGCTCGACGACGACCTCATGATG
>JBKQRA010000112.1:0-18311 GCA_052144065.1 Methylovirgula sp.
AAGATAGTCTTGCTCGTAATCGCCGGGTTGATTAGCATAATTGCGATATTCTATCTGTTTAGAGACGCCATAGTCGGTGTCTTCTTAATTCCGTTCTCCGGCGTTGCTGTTGTCTCACTATTTGAGCTTACATATAGGTTCAGGAAAGGGATCGGACCAAGCTATTCCCTGGTCAGTTTAATTATTTCGATCCTCGTGGTGATCTGCGTGTCAGGCTGGCTCACTGCGCGGCATGCGGCATGCTGCGCCAGCAGTTTATACGACATTAAGATGAAAGATTCAGTAGTGCACGGAGCGCGAATTATGCGCGTTAATGACACTGGATTAATTTATGTACTAAACCATTCAGTTGTTTATCTCCCGAGGACGCAATTCGTTCAAGTTTCACGAAATACAAATGAATGAGAACGCGCAGAACCTCTCTTGTGATATCGATTAAAAGGCTGCCCCCCTACACCACGCGCACTGCGCCCTTCGCCGCGCTGGTCGTCAGCGCCGCATAGGCGCGCAGCGCCGTCGAGACCTTGCGCTTGCGCGCGGCGGGCTTCCAGGCGTCGGCGCCTTTCTCTTCCATCTTGGCGCGGCGTTCGGCGATGACCGCATCATCGACGGCGAGATGCAGGCGGCGGTTCGGGATGTCGATCTCGATTCTGTCGCCTTCTTCGACGAGGCCGATCGTGCCGCCTTCCGCCGCTTCCGGCGAGATATGGCCGATCGAGAGGCCCGATGAGCCGCCCGAAAACCGTCCATCGGTGATGAGCGCGCAGACTTTGCCGAGGCCCTTCGATTTCAGATAGCTCGTCGGATAAAGCATCTCCTGCATGCCGGGGCCGCCGCGCGGGCCTTCGTAGCGGATGAGGACGATGTCGCCGGCTTTCAGCTGATTGGCGAGGATCGCATCGACGGCCGCATCCTGGCTCTCGAAGATGCGGGCTTGGCCCGCAAAAGTGAGGATCGCGGCATCGACGCCGGCCGTTTTCACGATGGCGCCGTCCTCGGCGAGATTGCCGAAGAGCACGGCGAGGCCGCCGTCTTGCGAATAGGCATGTTCGGCGTCGCGGATCACGCCCTTTTCGCGATCGCGGTCGATGCTGTCGTAGCGCGCGTCCTGCGAGAAGGCGATCTGCGTCGGCACGCCGCCCGGCGCCGCGGAAAAGAATTCGGCGACGTGATCGCTCGTCGAGCGGCAAATGTCCCAGCGGTCGAGCGCATCGGCGAGCGAGACCGAATGGACGGTCGGCAAAGTGCTGTCGACGAGGCCGGCGCGCTCCAATTGGCCGAGGATCGCCATCACGCCGCCGGCGCGATGCACGTCTTCGAGATGCACATCGGGAACGGAGGGCGCGACCTTGCAGAGCACAGGCACGCGGCGCGACAGGCGGTCGATGTCCGCCATGGTGAAATCGACCTCCGCCTCATAGGCGGCGGCCAAGAGATGCAGCACGGTGTTGGTCGAGCCGCCCATGGCGATGTCGAGCGTCATCGCATTCTCGAAGGCGGCGAGGCTCGCGATGGCGCGCGGCAGGGCCGTGACATCGTCCTGCTCGTAATAGCGGCGCGCCAGATCGACGATGAGATGGCCGGCCTCGACGAAGAGCCGCTTGCGGTCGGCATGGGTCGCGACGATCGAGCCATTGCCCGGCAAAGCGAGGCCCAGAGCCTCGGTGAGGCAGTTCATCGAATTGGCGGTGAACATGCCCGAGCAGGAGCCGCAGGTGGGACACGCCGAGCGCTCGATCACCTGCACATCTTCTTCGGAAACGCGATCATCGGCCGCGACAATCATGGCATCGATGAGATCGACGGATTTGGTTTTGCCGTGCAACACGACCTTACCGGCCTCCATCGGACCGCCGGAGACGAAGACCGTCGGAATGTTGAGGCGCATCGTGGCCATCAGCATGCCGGGGGTGATCTTGTCGCAATTGGAAATGCAGACCATCGCATCGGCGCAATGCGCATTGACCATATATTCGACCGAGTCGGCGATGAGATCGCGCGAGGGCAGGCTGTAGAGCATGCCGTCATGGCCCATGGCGATGCCGTCATCGACGGCGATGGTGTTGAATTCTTTGGCGACGCCGCCGGCGGCCTCGATCTCGCGCGCGACGAGCTGGCCCAGATCCTTCAGATGCACATGGCCCGGCACGAACTGGGTGAAGGAATTGACGACGGCAATGATCGGCTTGCCGAAATCCTCATCCTTCATGCCGGTGGCGCGCCAGAGGCCGCGCGCGCCGGCCATGTTCCTGCCGTGGGTCGTGGTGCGTGAGCGATAGGGCGGCATTCATTTGTCCTTCGATTAACTGCCTATTCCCTATCACGAAATCGAAGGCGCGGCGCAAGGACGCTGAGAACATTATCGACGGCCCGAGCGCGACATTGGCGGCAGGGACTCCTAAATAGATTGCCAAATAAAAAGAGCGCTTCCGGGAGGAGGGGAAGCGCTCTTCACAAACATCAGTTGAGTGGCGGCCTCGCGGCCGCCAGCTTGGGCTCAATTATCCTTGAGCGCCGCGGTGCTCCGGCACGCAGGTCCAACCGCTGCGGTCGCCGCCGGCCGCCGCGTCGCCATGCGCACCGAGGAAGCAGCGCACGCCGTTGGGGCGAGCCTCATCGGCGCGAGCGACCGAAACGGCGCTCGACGCGGTGAGGGAGACGAGAAGTGCGAGAGCCATGAGGGAGGAGGAGAAAAGCTGGGTCATGATCGTCTTTCCAAGTTAGGCAGTGGGAGGAGGACTACCGAAAGTTTATGCGGTGCAATGCAGCACTTCTTGGTTCCCATCTCTCTGAAACCAGAGCGACTCGAACAGTGATCACAATGTGTGGGCTAATCGAGTGCGTTGCAATATGGTGTTTTATGCTCACTATGAGGCAAACCGCCACATCATAGGTAAAACTGATCATAGAAGGCCAAATTTCGCTAAGTGAAGACTTAATTTGGCTTTGTTGGCGCTAATTGAGTGGAATTATCTATGCTGCGATTGCTAACATCAGTCAATGACATCCGCCAGCTCTGCGCCAATCTGCGGGTCGCCGATCTCGGCTGCGCCGAGTTTGTACGGGCGCGCCAGGCGGAATTGACGAAGCCCGCGGGCTCCCTCGGGCGGCTCGAGGATATCGCTGCCTTCCTCGCCGCATGGCAGGGGCGGGCGATGCCGACGCTGGCCGCGCCGCTTGTGGTTGTCTTTGCCGGCAATCATGGGGTGACGGCCCAGGGGGTCTCGGCCTATCCGGCCTCCGTCACCAAGGCGATGGTCGCGAATTTCGCGGCGGGCGGCGCGGCGATCAACCAGATCTGCCAGACCTTCGGCCTCGGCCTGAAGGTGGTCGAACTCGATCTCGACCGGCCGACGGCGGATTTCACTCAGGTTGCGGCCATGGACGACGCCGAGACCGTCGACGCCTTTTCCCGCGGCATGGCGGCGGTCGGCGACGATTCGGACCTCCTTTGCATCGGCGAGATGGGCATCGGCAATTCGACGAGCGCGGCGGCGATCTATCATGCGCTTTATGGCGGCGCGGCTGCGGATTGGGTCGGCAGCGGCGCCGGCGTCGATGGCGCCGGCCTCGCGGCGAAAGTCGCGGCGGTTGAAGCCGGCGTCGCGCTGCACAAGGACCAGCTCGGCGATCCGCTATCTATATTGCGCTGTCTCGGCGGCCGCGAGATCGCCGCCATGGCGGGCGCGATCATTGCGGCACGGCATGCGCGCGTCCCCGTCCTGCTCGACGGCTATATTAGTTGCGCCGCGGCGGCCGTGCTGCATGCCCAATCGCCCGATGCGCTCGACCATTGCCTGGCGGCACATGTGTCGGGCGACGGCGCCCATCGCGAAGTGCTGGCGCGGCTCGGCAAGAAACCTCTGCTCGATCTTGGGATGCGGCTTGGGGAAGGCAGCGGCGCTGCGCTTGCCGCCGGCATGGTAAAGGCCGCGCTCGCCTGTCACCGAGACATGGCGACCTTTGAAAAAGCGCAAGTGGCAGGCAAGCAAAGTTGAAGCAGGAGCGTTAGATTTGAACGCGTTCTAAATTGCGGAATTGATTTCATATTGCGACGTCTGGACGGAACCTAAACAGCGACGGCCGCGTTCTCCCGACGTAAAGGCCGCATGGTCTGTCATCGATGATTCCGAGAGAACCCGTTATCAAGCGGATATCTTTTGGCTGCTTCGGAATGGCTGCGGCACGAACGAATCCAATTTCAATTTCGAGAAGGAAGCAGACTGATGAACGCTAGCAAAGCCGCTGCGAAGACTGACGACCGTATGGAAGACGCCAAGATTCATCGCATCGCGCCTCTCGGCACGCCGTCCGATCTCAAGTCGAACGCGATCAAGGATATCTCGGCAGCCCTCAATGTGCTGCTGAGCGATACGTTTTCGCTTTATCTGAAGACGAAGAATTTTCACTGGCATATGTCCGGCCCGCATTTCCGCGACTATCATCTCATGCTGGACGAGCAGAGCGAGCAGATCTTCGCGATGACCGATCCGATCGCCGAGCGCGTCCGCAAGATCGGCGGCGTGACGCTGCATTCGATCGGCGAGATCAGCCGCAAGCAGCGCATCAAGGACAATGATGCGGAATATGTCACGCCGCTCGACATGCTTGCCGAGCTGCGCGAGGACAATGAGCAGATGGTTGCGGCGATGCGCGAAGTGCATGAACTCTGCGACGAGCATAAGGACGTCGCGACCGCGAGCCTGCTTGAAGTGTGGATCGACGAGACCGAGCGTCGCACGTGGTTCCTCTTCGAATCCTGCCGCATGGAAGGCTCCGAGGCGCGCTAGAGCATGTTCCGAAAAAGTTGCACGACTTTTTCGGCAAGAACATGCCCTAATTTATTGAATTGGAGCGTCTTCCTACCGCTCGGATGATTCTATCCGAGCGGAAGAGGCTCCAAGCGCGCCAAAGAGAGTAAGTGTCGCGTCAGTAGCGTTTGCGTAATGAAAACGGGGACGAGGCCTGGGCTTCGTCCCCGTTTTGTTGACCGCGGCACGAGTTTTGATGGACTCTCGGGGTGACTGAGCGAGGGACTGTCCGATGACCGTGGCGCAGCTGATCGAGAAATTGCAGGAATTGCCGGCGGATGCCGTCGTTCTCCTGGAAGGCGAGGGCGCCTTCGCGCGCGTGGCGGGCGTGAATTTCGAAAAAAGCGTCACTTTCGGCCTGCCGGACGAAGTGATCCTCTTCACCGATGCCGAAGAATAAGCTGCGTCTAGCCTCAAACTTTGAGCGTCGCGAGCGCGACGCCACCGGCCGCGCCGACCAGGACGACGATGAGCGGTGGCAGCCGCCAGACCGTCAGCAAAATGAAACAGACGAGGGCGAGGCCGAAATCCCCGCCCGTCTTCACCGAACTCGTCCAGACCGGATTGTAGAAGGCTGCGCCGAGAAGGCCGACGACGGCGGCATTGACGCCCCGCATGATTGCTTGCGCCTGCGTCTGCCGGCGAAACGCGCCCCAGAAGGGCAGGGTGCCGGTGACCGCCAATAGCCCCGGCAGAAAGATCGCGACGAGGCTGATCGTGGCGCCGACGAGCCCATGTGGCGGCCCTTGCACGATCGTGCCGAGATAGGCCGAGAAGGTGAACAACGGCCCCGGAACGGCCTGTGCAGCGCCATAGCCGTTGAGGAAGGCGGCATCGCTCACCCAGCCGGGCGTGACGACGGCATCGCGCAGCAGCGGCAAAACGACATGGCCGCCGCCGAAGACGAGCGCGCCGGACCGATAGAAGGCTTCAAAGAGCGCGATGCCCGACGATCCGGAAAGGCCGCGTAGCAGGGGCAGGCCGAACAGCAGGATAAAGAAGAGGGCGAGCGCGACGACGCCGGCGCCTGGCGAGACGGGCACGATCATCTCGCTTGTCGAAGCCTGCGATTCTTGCCGGCATAAGAGCAGGCCGGCGAGACCGCCGAGAACGATCGAGCCGATCTGCGCTAGCGAGCCGCTTCCGGCCAGAATGATCAATGTGGCCACGACCGCGATCGAGGCGCGCGCGCGGTCGGGACAGAGCGTGCGCGCCATGCCCCAGACGGCTTGTGCGACGATCGCAACGGCGACGAGCCGCAGCCCATGCAGGAGGCCGTCGCCGATCGGACCATGCAGCGCACCGGCGCCATAGGCGAAGGCCACCATGACGATGGCGGAGGGCAGGGTGAAGCCGATGAAGGCCATCAGCCCGCCGAGCCAGCCGGCCCGCATCAGACCGAGCGAGAAGCCGACTTGGCTCGACGCGGGGCCCGGCAGAAACTGCGCCAGCGCGACGAGATCGGCATAAGCGTCTTCGCCGAGCCATTTGCGGCGGCTGACAAATTCGTCGCGAAAGAATCCGAGATGCGCGATCGGACCGCCGAAGCAGCTGACGCCGAGCTTCAGAAAAGCCTGCAGCACTTCGAGCGGCGAGCCGCAGGGCAAAGCGGGGTCCGCTTTCGTCACCAATGCTGTGTGCGACGCCCCCGTTTCCTGCATAGCCTCTATTTGCCTTCGATCAGCTGCTCGCCTTGCGCGCGCAGCGCGGCGCGCGATTGATCGAGCATATAGACCATATGGCCGCCGCCGAGAACGACGAGGCGGAGGCGGTTCGGATCACCCATCGGCGGGACCTGATCGATCAGCAATTTCGACGCGAAATAAGGCGTCACCTGATCGGTCGCGCCGTGCACGATGACCATATGAATGTTTGGATCGAGCGCCAGAACATGGCGTAGATCGCTCATCGCCTGGGCCGGTTGCTGCTTGCCCCAATCCCATTCGTGATTGACCTGTTCGTTCAGGATCTCATAGCGCGCATCGACGAACCAATTGAGCTTCTTCGCCATCAGATAGGACATGCCGCTGGCGAAAGGCGCCTTCAGCACATCGAGGATGGGGTCGGAGAAATCGGCGCGGGCGGCATGCGGGAAAGCGTCATAGCCCGTCGTCAGCGCATCATAGAGCGAGCCGACCTTGCCGCTCGCGCGGTCGCGTTCGCGCGCGAAAGTGGCGGAATCGATCCGCCCGCCGAGTTTTTTAACGAGCGCCGGATCGAGCCCGGTGAAGCTTGCGACTTTGGCGGAGACGCGCGCCAGCGCTTCGGGATCGCGCTCGCCGCGCAGAAGATCGACGATATAGGGGCCGGCCGCGTAGGCCTCGACATCGGCGAGCTCTTTGCGCGGATCGGGACCGGTGAGATCGCGCGCCGCAGCCGCCATCGACGGCAGATGCGTCACATAGACCATCGGATTGGTCTCGCCGTCGAACCAAGCGAAATCGAGCACCGGCGAGATCATCATGATGCCAGTGATGCCGATGCCTTCATGATCCTCGAGGCGAAAGGTGACTTTCGGCGCACGAAACCCGCCATAGCTCTCGCCGACGATGAATTTCGGGCTTTCGAGCCGTTTGTTTTCGGTGAGCCATTTGCGGATGATGACGGCGAGGCTGTCGATGTCGCCGTTGACCGAATAGAAGCTCTTCTTCGCCGCGTCGTCCTTGCTGAGAATGCGGCTGTAGCCGGTGCCCGGCGGATCGATGAAGACGAGGTCGGTGAAGTCGAGCCAAGTGTCGGCATTGGGAACGGGGACGGGTGTGGCGGCCGGCGTGCGCGCTGCGCCCGTCATCGGCAGCCGCCACGGGCCCATGGCGCCGAGATTGAGCCAGCCGGAGCCAGCGCCTGGGCCGCCATTGATGGCGAAGGTCACGGGCCGCTTTGCCGGATCTGTGCCGTCGAGCATGAAGGCGACGAAGCCTACATCCGCGAGCGGCGCGCCGCTTTGCGCATAGGAGAGGCGGATCGCCCCGGCCTTGGCTTTGAAATGCAACGTGCGGTCGGGCAGCTCGACGGTCTGCGTCGTCGTGACAGCCGGCGGCAGAGGATTGGGCGGTGTCGTAGGCTTCTGATCTCCCGCTTGCTCGGTGCCTGGCGGCGCCTTGCTGGCGGCATCGGGCGCGTCCTTGGCAAAACCGGGGACGGCCGCATAAGCCATGCAGGCCGACAGCATCAAGAGTGCGAGCGCGCGCCTCACCATACCCATCCGCTTCTCCAATCTTTGCAAAGCCCAGCAAAACGCCGAACCTACAGGCCGGCGATGATCTTTTGACAACAATAGGCCAGAGCCGTCCATATGCGGGTGGCTCTGGCGCTTTTTTATGAGGCTATAGGAAAATCGTGGACGCCCCCGCCATCACAAGGGCGTCAGGTTCAAAGCGAGGTCAGGCGGCGGTGCGGGCGCGCTTTTGCGGCTTCGTCTCGTCTTCCGGCGGCTCTTCCGGATCGAGGCGGGGCAGCGCGTCCATGACGCGCTCGGGCGGAAAGACGACGATGACTTCCGTGCCTTCGCGGACCTTCGATTTCAAGGTGAAGCTGCCGCCGTGCAATTCGACGAGTCCTTTTACGATCGGCAGGCCGAGGCCGGAGCCTTCTTCGGCGTTCTTCTGCGCGAGCGTGCCGCGGCCGAAGGAGGACATGACGATCGGGATTTCCTCTTCGGGGATGCCGGGACCCGTATCCTTCACCGAGAAATATTGGCCGCCGGTTGCGGTCCAGCCGATCTTGATTTGGATGCTGCCGCCGGGCGGGGTGAATTTGATCGCATTGGACAGAAGATTCAACGCGACCTGCCGCACCGCGCGTTCGTCGGCCCAGATGCGCGGCAGATTGGGCTCCGCCAATTCATGAATGGTGATCTCGCGTTTCTTGGCGCGCAGCGACATAAGATGCCGCGACTCTTCCATGATGTTGGCAAGCGCGACAGGCTCGGAGCGCAATTCGTAGCGGCCGGCTTCGACGCGCGAGAGATCGAGGATCTCATTGATCAGCGCCAGAAGATGCTGACCGCTCGCATGAATGTCGCCCGAATATTCCTTATAGGATGGCACTTTGTGAGCGCCGAACAGCTCCGCCTTCATCACTTCCGAAAAGCCGAGGATAGCGTTGAGCGGCGTGCGCAGCTCATGACTCATCGTGGCAAGAAAGCGCGACTTGGCGAGATTGGCCTCTTCCGCGCGCAAGCGGGCGACATCGCTATTGACCTTGGCCTGTTCGAGCTCGGCGATCAGCTCGTCCTTCTCGGATTGGATCGACAAAGTGTCGAGCGCGCGCGCATAGAGCTTTTTTGCGAGCAGCGCGGAATAAAGCAGCGTGCCGACGGCGAGCGCCGTGAGCGGTATGTTCTTGTCGAGGAGACTCGATGGCCACAGAAAGGCGACGATGGTGATCGTCATCGGCGCGAGCCCCGCATAGACGGCAATCGGGATCGATGCGGTGATCGTCGCATTCATCGCTGCGACGAGAAGCAACAGCACAAGCACAAACGTCTTGGCGCTGGAATCGCCAGACGCGCCGACGAGGCCGACAATCTGCGCCCAGACGATGCCCTGAATGACTTCGGCGATCACGAACTGGCTGCGCCAGCGCGCGACATCGACGCTGGCGGAATCGAGCGACAGAAAGCGGATCGCCAAGGCACGGCCGATGAAGAGCGTGATCAGTGCGAGACCGAGCCAGAGAATCAGCATCTGCTGCGGCGCCCAGGCGAGCGCGATCGTAGCCGCGACGACGGCAAGGATGGCGAAATTGACGGCCGCGCTTTTCTTGGCCTGCGCGAAGAGCTGCAGAAGCTCGACATCGAAAGAGCGATGGCCGGAGCCGGCGGAGGTCAGCTTCTCGCGCGCTTCGCGAACGCGCGCTGCAAGACGACGGCGTTCACCGGCGGTTTTCGGGTCGAGTCCGCGGCCACGTTCGATCATTTCCGCAGTGACTTCGTTCATGCTCTGCCAGATCCGCCGTTTCTCATGTCGCAAAGCAAGTGATGCGGGCATATCCAAAGGAATGGTCCCGGGGATATGCAATGCATCGATATGTTGGAGTACGCCCTTTTGGAGCAGATGGAATTCGCATCCGTGCCGACGCCAAAAAAACAATCTCCGAGAGAGATTAACGCAAGGCTCACAGAATCCTGTGGATCTAAGTTAACGGGCCCGATGCCAAAGGGTTTTTACAAGCTTGTCGCAAATCGCGCCGGAATGCGTGCTCCCCATGGCGCGACTTGAAATTATGGTTAATATTTCGATGCGTTTTGGCGGTGCATTGCCTTAACGAAGACGATGAATATGCGCGTCAAATTCGAGCCAAGAAGGTTAATATGAAGCTTTACGACAGTGCGCGTGCGCCCAACCCGCGGCGGGTCCGGATTTTCCTCGCCGAAAAGGGGATCGCGGTTCCAACCGAGCAGGTCGATCTCATCAAGTTCGAGCAGAAAAGCGAGGTTTTCCGCGCCTTGAATCCGCTTGAGCGCACGCCGGTCCTGCGGCTCGACGATGGCACGGCGATTGCGGAATCCGTCGCCATCTGCCGCTATTTTGAAGAGCTGCAGCCGGAGCCGCCGCTCTTCGGCGAAGGCGCGTGCGGCCGCGCTCTGGTCGAGATGTGGCAGAGGCGGGCGGAGCTCAACCTTCTGCTGCCGGTGCTCATGACCTTCCGCCACAGCCATCCGGCCATGGCCAAGATGGAGCAGCCGCAAATAGCTGCGGTAGCCGAAATGTATCGGCCAAGGGTTCTCGATTTTCTGACGCTTCTCGACAGCGAAGTCGCGCAGCGGCCATTTCTCGCCGGCGACCAATTCTCGATTGCCGATATTACGGCGTTGGTCGCGGTCGATTTTCTCAAACCCGCGCGGATCGAGATGCCCGATCTGGTCGATCTCAAGCGCTGGCACAAGGCGGTGTCGAGCCGCCCAAGCGCTGTCCCATGAGTGAAGCGGAAAGCGACCTCGCCGCGGTCGCCGCCGAGATCAGAGCCTGCCGGATTTGCCGCGATTTGCCGCAAGGCGTGTTGCTGCCGCATGAGCCGCGCCCGGTGCTGCGCATCTCGACGACAGCACGTTTGCTCGTTGCGAGCCAGGCGCCGGGCGTGCGCGTGCATAACACCGGACTGTCGTTCAATGACGCATCGGGCGACCGGCTGCGCGACTGGATGGGAATCACGCGCGAGGTCTTCTATGATGAAGCGCGCGTCGCCATCGTGCCGATGGGATTTTGCTTTCCAGGCCACGATAAGACGAAGGGCGATCTGCCGCCGCGCATCGAATGCCGTGCGCATTGGCACGATCGCCTCTTTGAGACGCTGCCGCAGATCGAGACGATTCTTGCGATCGGGCGCTATGCGCAGGCCTATCATTTTTCGCGGCTGGGGTTGGCCTATGACAAAGGCATCAAGCTTGACGAATTCATTGCCGGCTGGCGCAATTTTCAGAAGCGCCGGCCGCGCATCATTCCTTTGCCGCATCCATCCTGGCGCAACAGCGGCTGGCTGAAACGCAATCTCTGGTTTGAAGAGGACGTTCTGCCTATGCTTCGGAAAGAGGTGGCGAAGGCGCTGCGCTAATCTCTTTGATCCGGTAGCGGCGGATCATACGCGCCGGAAAATCCGGATGCGGCTCGATGCGTTCAAGCATGCCGCCCGCAGTTTCGAGGATTTTGATCGCTGCACTATTATCGGCTTCGCAGATGAGAAGAAGATCACCGATGCCTTGCCGGCGCAATTCGTCCATGCCGAGAGCCACGGCGCGATGGCCGAAGCCGCAGCCGCGAAAGGCAGGAAAAACTTCATAGCCGATATGGTCGACGGTCACCGGCGCATGCACATCGATCTTTGGACGCAGCGTGACGCGGCCGATAACAGCGTCTCCGGCGGCCATCCAGTAGCGTTGATCGCGCCACGTGTCCGCAGCCAATTTGACGATCTGCATAATTGTCTTTGCCAGGCTTTCGGCGATGGGCTGCGGCAGTGCTTCGTGGCCGTTTGGCTGTTGCGCTTGGACATAAGCGCCGACAAGCTCCGTGCAGGGCGCAACGAGACGTACTGATGCGGGGTCGATGGCGGTCATGCCGCCCGCCGTCCGCGCTTGCTTGCGAGGATTGTTTCGAGCGTCACCGGGCGAAAGTCGAAGACATCGACGCCGACATCATATTGGCGCGTCGCTTCCTTCAAACGTCCATGCGAATGGCCGTGCAGATCGATGGCGCCTTTGCCCATGTCGTGCCAAGTACGAAAGGGGTAATGACATAAGATGATGCGTCGCCCGTCGATCTCCAGCTCCTGATAGGGTGCGACGCTCGCCCAGCCTTTGTTCTCGATCGTGGTCGGCGGATCGTTGTTGCCGATGATGAGATGCTTGCGGCCATTGAGCGTCTTGAACAATTCGTTGACGCGCTTCTCCGACGTGGCGGCGGTGAAATCGCCGAGATGATAGACATCGTCGTCGGGGCCGACGGTCTCGTTCCAGCGCGCGATCAGCGCCGCATCATGCTCTTCGATTGTCGCGAAGGGCCGACGATCGACGCGGATGCGGCGGGCATCGTCGAAATGCGTGTCGCTGGTGAAGAAGATCGTCACGCGGCCAGCCTTCTTCGGATGTACCTATCCACCGCGTTTCTGCCCGCGGCGCCCGCCGCCTTCATGAAACTCAAGCGGCGCAGACTAGGCTCTTAATGCTCAAAGTCTATTTCCGTTGGACACTTGATGTGCAGCGGCCAAGATCCGGGCGCGCGACTGTCATCGGGAGATATCTCGCAGAAGTGAGGGCGGCTTTCGAACGGCTGCATGGCCATGAAGAGATGGCAGTTGAGCGTCCCGCTGGTCACATTGGTGCATCTCAATCCGCGTAATGTCATGCCGTGCTGGTTAGATTCGCTAAATGCTCGGTCCAAGCCGAAACCGATCGTCCAATCTCGCCATTCGAACATATGAGATTGATCTATTCTCTGTTCGCCAAAAATGATGGCCTTGACATATGTGGGGTGGTCAGACGTGCCGCTTGGCGCGGTCAAGGGTGCGGCGCTTGCAGGAAGCACTGCAAGGGCGGCAACAAGAATCGCGGAGCTGACCCGGGCCAAGGCCATTGATTTCGTCATGGTCGCCTCCATACGGCCGGTTCCGACTTTTCCTCATCCGGCTCTATACCAACATTCCGACGACGGCGCCGCTCATCAAGGTCGCGAGCGTGCCGGAGATGAGCGAGCGCAAGGCCAGATTCACGATCTCCTGGCGGCGTTCCGGCACCATCGCGGTCATGCCGCCGATCATGATGCCGACGCTGCCGAAATTGGCGAAGCCGCAGAGCGCATAGGTCATGATGAGCCTTGTGTGCGGGCTCAAAACATTGGCCGGCACATGCGCGAGGTCGATATAGGCGACGAACTCATTGATGACGGTCTTGGTTGCCATCAAGGCTGCGGCGTCGCTTGTCTCATTGCCGGGTACGCCGATCAGCCAAAGGATCGGCTGAAAGACGAGCGCGAAGAGCCGCTGCAAAGTGACCGGGCCGTCGCCCCAATGCGGCAGGACGGCGAGCATCAGATTGATGAGCGTGACGAGGGCGACGAGCACGATCAGCATGGCGATGATGTTTGCCAGAAGGCCGATGCCATCGCGGGTGCCACGCGCGATCGCATCCATGAAGCTCGCCGGCGGATCCTCGACGACGAGCTTTGCACTCTCGTGCGGTTGTGCCCGGAAGGGGATCATGAGGGCTGCGACAGCGAGTGCAGCGGGCGTCGAGATGACGGAGGCGACAAGGATATGGCCGAGCGCGTCGGGCACGGTGGCGCCGAGCAGCGAAGCATAGATCACCATCACCGTGCCGGCGACGCCGGCCATGCCGCAACTCATCAGTGCGAAAAGTTCGCCGCGCGACATTTTGAGAAGATAGGGCCGCACCAGCAGCGGCGCTTCGATCATGCCGCCGAAAATATGCACGGCGGCGCCGAGGCCTAAGGCACCGCCAATCCCGAGCGTGCGCCTAAGACACCAGGCGAACAGCGCGACGATCTTCTGGAGAATACCCCAATAGAGCAAGAGAGAGGCCAGCGCGCTGATGACGAGTACCAGCGGAAAGGCACGGAAGGCGAGAATATAGCTCGCGCCCGGATGCGTCTCGGCGAAGGGGAGCGGCGCCCCGCCGAGATAGCCGAAGACGAGCGAGGTTCCGGTATCGGCCGCCTTCTGCAAAGTGTCGACGGCGGCATTCAGAATGAGGAAAGCCTTGGCGGCCGGCTCGAATTTGATGAGCAGCAAGGCGAGGCAAAATTGCAGGAAAATGCCGCCGAGGATGATGCGCCATGGCGGCGCCCAGCGGTCTTCGCTCAAGCCCCAAGCAATGCCGAGCAGGGCGAAAAGCCCCAAAACGCCGTGCAGGATCGATAGGAAAAGCGGCATAGGTCCTCACAAAGACTTCTGCCTTATGGGCAAAATCGATGCCGCGGCAAGTCGCGGGAGCGAGGGGCCTATCCGAGGGCGCTAGAAGGGCGACAAAAAAATTCGTCCTGCCGCGCCGAAGACGGGACTTCGGCGCGGCTGAAAGGCGCAGACGTCAGAAGGTTACCTTAACGCCCCCATACATCGACAGGGGCTGGGCCGGCGTGATCGTACGCGGATCGCCGGTAAATTGCGTATTGGTCGCGAGCTGCGCGCTCGTGCCCGTGTTGAAGAAGGTGCCATAGGTGGCGTAATGATTGTCGAAGAGATTGTTGACCATGCCGAAGATCTGCACATGGTCGGTAATCTGATAGGAGCCGTGGATATTCGCGACCCAATAGGCCGGCAATTGCGGGTTCTGATTTGAATCGTCGCCGACATAATATTGGCTGCCGACGATCAACACGTCGCCGCCGAATTTCAGCTTCGGAGTGAACGCATATTCGAGACCGAACTTCGCCTGATTCTGCGGAATGCCAGGGATGTGGTTCCCCGGCGTCACGAAGATATTCCCATTCGCATCGGCGTAAGGATTGAAGGGCGAGCTCAGCGTCCCGGAGAACTGATAGGTCGCATCGACATAGGAATAATTGGCATAGGCGCTGAGCTGGCCCATCTTGAATTCGAGGCTAGCTTCAACACCTTGCCGCAGCGTCTCCGGCACATTGGCATAATAGCCCGTGCCGAGGATCACGCTCGAGAGCTGAATGATGTCGTTGGTATTCTGCGTCCGGAAATAGCCGGCCTTCCAATTCAGCACGCCGGGAATGAAGGGGCCGACGTTCGGCGTCTGGAAATTGCCGCGGAAGCCGCCTTCGACCGTGCGCGAGACCACTTGCTGAAGCGGCGGATCGGAGATGAGCGAGCTGGCGAGAACGCAAGGCTGAGCCGGATTGGCGCAATCGGTTTCGAGCGGCGTTGGGGCGCGATTGGCCTCCGAATAGCCGGCATAGGCCGTGACATTCGGAGTGATCTTATAGGTCACGCCGACGACCGGATTGAAGCGTTGATAGATGTTCGTGGCATTGAGCTCGGGCGCCAGGCCGCCGCTCAGATCCTGCGTGCCGATCACCGCATAGTTGAAGCGACCGCCACCGGTCAGCGCCAATTCCTTCGTGACGTTGAATGTATCGAGCGCGAAGAAGCCGAGATAGGTCGTCGTGCCGCCCAAATAGGTCTGCACATAATCGGTGCCGTTTTGATCCTGGATCACCGAGCCGCCGCCAGGGATGCCGCCATAGGTCACCAGGAAGGTCGGATCGATGGCACCAAGCGTCGTGTTCGCGTTGTAGTGGATCCAGCTTTGATCGACGCTGGTGCCGAAGGTGATCTGATTTTCGTGATCGAAAATCTTGTCCTTGTTCGTCGCCTGCAGCGTCGTGCCGATCGTATTGGCATGAATCCAGGTCTGATTGATCGTGCCATAGGGGAATGTCGCGCTGGCGTCGCCCAGCGAGGGAATCGGATTGCCCTGCTTATCGAGCAGGGCCGAGCCATTATTGCTGTCGCAAAGGCTGCCGCTGGACGGGCCGCCGGTGAGCAAGCCGCAATCTGCCACTTGGGCGTCGTTGCCGTCGACATGATGCTGGAAGAACGACCGCAGATACATATTGTTCTGCACGGTCCAAGTCGGGCTGACATTGACCTTGGTGTTCAAGGCAAGCGAACCGACCTGGTTTTCCGTCGTCTGCGGCGAGGTGAAGACGGAGCGCCAATCCTGCTGCAGGAGCTGGATCGGCGTCGAGCCGACGACTCCGAGATCATTGGTGGCGCCTTGCGCGACGAGATGGACCTCCGCATCCTGGGTGCGATAGCCGAGATCGCCGTACATGCGGACGAGAGAGGAGGGCGAGTAATAGCGCCAGCCGTCGTCATGCAGTGCGTCGGCGGTGACGTAAAGGCTCCAATTGTCTTTCTGCATGCCGTATTGGAACATGCCCGAGATGCGGCCCCAGGAGCCGCCCATAACCTGCGCCTCGAAGCCTTGCCAGAGGAAGCCGTTCTTCATCGTCAGATTGACGGCGCCGCCAAGCGCATTGAGGCCGAAGATCGGATTATTGGTGAAGACGTCGGCGCTATAAATCGCTTGCGGCGGGATCAGATCCCAGTTCACCGTATCGCCGAAAGCTTCGTTGACGCGGACACCATCCTGATAGACAGCTATGCCTTGCGGCCGGCCTTCGATCGGCGAAGCGACGAAGCCGCGGTAATAGAACTCCTGCGAGAAATCGTTGCCGTTGGTGTCGATCGCAATGGCGCCGGCGACATGCTGTTGCAGCGCGTCGGTCACATTCGGCGAATTGGTCCGGGCGAAATCGGCGGCGCTCACGGATTGCACGAGGGCCGGCACTTTATCGCGCTCGACGGCGCCGCCGCCGGGCGTCGTTGCGACAACTTCGACTTCTTGCAGTTCGATCGTCGCGGGGGCGGCGGCGGCAGGCGCGGCCTGTTGCGCGAACAGCGGCGAGGCCGACAGCGAGACAAGACAGGGCAGAGCGACGGAGAGACTGTAGCGCCAATGGCGCGGCATGACAGTATCGATGCGGGGTGCGTGCGACCCAAAGCGCGACGTCGATGTCTTCGTTGAACGGCTCGGCCGAGCGCTACGCGACGCAATACGAGTCTGACGCATGGTTCCCCCCTAATGCACACCATCGTCGCTGTTTGGTCGCGTGCGACAGGACAGCTTTGCCCTGTCAGCCGCGATTATTGTTTGGCGACGCACGCAGTCTCGATAGAAGATCAGCTATTAGAATTCAAGGCGTTGAAGTGTAAGATAATCTTA
This sequence comes from Methylovirgula sp., assembly GCA_052144065.1. Classification (GTDB taxonomy): domain Bacteria; phylum Pseudomonadota; class Alphaproteobacteria; order Rhizobiales; family Beijerinckiaceae; genus Methylovirgula. Next base: position 17,023 of record JBKQRA010000112.1, read on the forward strand.
TAAAGGACAGGTTATCGGCAACGAATAGAAGAGTTCATTCAGCTATTGGAAAAATTCCCGTACAAGACTTCAAAATGGCATGCAACGACTATTTGTAATAAGAAATATCACTGCCTGTTTTTCATCTCGACGGCGAATTTGATGAGCGCGGGGCTCGTCGGCAGGCCGAGCTTTTGTTTGATGATCGCGACCGTATTGGCGGCGGTCTTGTAGCCGATGTCGAGTGTCGTCGCGATTTCTGTAAGGTTCTTGCCGTCGCCAAGCAGCGCGACGACCTGACGTTCGCGGGGCGTGAGATTGGCGAGCGGATCGCTTGCCGGCTCGAAATTGGCGAGCGCGAGCGCCTGCGCCACGGACTGGCCGAGATAGACGGCGCCCGAGCGGACCTTGTCGATCGCAGCGAGAATAGTGTTGGGATCATCATTCTTGGTGACATAGCCGCGGGCGCCGAGATCAAGCGCGCGGGTGACGAAACGGGCCGCCTCATACATGCTGAAGATGATGATCCGCGCGCCGTCATTGTCGGCAAGGATCTTCGGCACGATGTCGAAGCCGTTCATCTCGCCGAGCCCGATGTCGAGAATGACGATGTCCGGCTTGAAGCTCAGATTAGCGGCGAGGCCGTCTTCCGCGCTTGCCGCTTCCATGGTGACGATATCGGGCCGGCGGCTGCAGATGCGACGGCAGCCGTCGCGGACGATCGGATGATCTTCGATGACGAGGACCTTCAGCTGGCCTTTATCCAGATCTTTGTCCAAGCTCTTCTCAGCGACCTGGTCGCTTGCTGTATCGATCACCGTGATGCTCCAATCCCATGCTTATACGTAAGCACATATACTGTCTTGCATCGGCGCTGACGTAAAGTCCGGAGCTTGGAGCGCGCGCCGATCAAGCCGGCGATGTGGCCGCGGCGGTGCCTTGCAGCCCCGCGACATTTGGCGCGTCGCTCGCAGGAATCGTCGCGCGGATCAGCGTGCCGCCGCGCCTGCCTTTGTCGATGTCGAGGCGGCCGCCGAGTTTGCGCACGCGTTCGCTCATGCCGAGAAAGCCGAAGCCGAAGCGGAAATCGCAGGGCAGTCCGATGCCGTCATCTTCGATCGTAATCGAGATATCGGGCTTGGCGTCCTTTGCCGTGACCGAAAGGGCGAACGCGATGGCGACCGATTTCGCTTTCGAATGGCGGGCGACATTGGTCAGACATTCCTGAATGATGCGATAGCCCGTGAGGCTTCGCTCCTCATCGAGCAGGCGCTCGCTTTTTCCGGCATCGGGCGGCAGCGTCAGCGTGC
>JBKQRA010000113.1:0-27390 GCA_052144065.1 Methylovirgula sp.
GACGAGAACCAGCTGCACGCCGCGGTCGTCGAACTCATCGCGCTCGATGATGCGGAGATCAAATATTCGACGGTGCAGAACTGGTATCCTGGCGATGCCGACGGCAAGGGCGGCATCTACAACTTCGTCACCAAGCGTGGCGACTGCCGCGGTGCCAATTCGAAGATCTCCTGGACGCAGGTCGAAACCGGCTCCGCCGTCACCTGGAAATATCCGTCCTGCATTTTGCGCGGCGAGAACTCGCGCGGCGAATTCTATTCGATCGCGATTTCGAACGGCCATCAGCAGGTCGATTCCGGCACTAAAATGATCCATCTCGGCAAAAACACGACGAGCCGGATCATCTCGAAGGGCATCTCCGCGGGCAAGTCGCAGAACACCTACCGCGGTCAGGTCTCGGCGCATCGTCTCGCCACCGGCGCTCGCAATTTCACCAATTGCGACTCGCTTCTGATCGGCGAGAACTGCGGCGCGCATACTGTGCCCTACATCGAGTCGAAGAACCCCTCGGCGCAGTTCGAGCACGAAGCGACGACCTCGAAGATCTCCGAAGACACGCTGTTCTATTGCCAGCAGCGCGGGCTTACGGCGGAAGAGGCAACGGCGCTGATCGTCAACGGTTTCGTCCGTGACGTGCTGCAGCAATTGCCGATGGAGTTCGCGGTCGAGGCGCAAAAGCTCATCGCCGTGTCGCTCGAAGGTAGCGTCGGCTAAGCGCCGACGCATCGGGCCGGGCTGATTGTGCCCGGCCGCAGCCGAAGACACAGGGGTCAGCAGCGCCGACTTGCGTCGACCGCAATGTACCCTGGCGTCCCGGTACAAGCCGTCCCTTTGGCCGTCGCCTGGCTATGGCCAAACGTAACAACAGCAACAATGAAACGGCTCGCCGGTAGGCGATGCGATCGATCAAAGCAGGATCACGACCATGTTGGAAATCAAGAACCTCAATGTGTCGATTGGCGACAAGAAAATCCTGAAGGACTTCAACCTCGTCGTGAAGGACGGTGAAGTCGCGGCGCTGATGGGCCCGAACGGCACCGGCAAGTCGACGCTCTCCTATGTCTGCTCCGGCAAGAGCGGCTACGACGTGACCTCGGGCGAAATCCTCCTCGATGGCGTCAATCTGCTCGAACTTTCCCCCGACGTGCGCGCGTCACAGGGCCTCTTCCTGGCGTTCCAATATCCGCTGGAAATACCGGGCGTCGCGACAATGACCTTCCTGAAGGCGGCGCTCAATTCGCAGCGCAAGCATCGTGGCGAAGAGGAACTTTCGACCCCCGACTTCATGAAGAAGGTGAAGGTGGCCGCCGACAAGCTCGGCATCAAGTCCGACATGCTGAAGCGCGCTTTGAATGTCGGCTTCTCGGGCGGCGAGAAGAAGCGCATGGACATCCTCCAGATGGCGCTGCTCGAGCCCTCCTTCGGCATTCTCGACGAGACCGACTCCGGCCTTGATATCGACGCGCTGCGCATCGTCGCGGAAGGCGTGAATTCGCTCCGCACGCCGAAGCGTGGCTTCCTCGTCATCACCCACTATCAGCGGCTCCTCGATTACATCGTGCCCGACACCGTCCATGTCATGTCCGGCGGCAAAATCGTCCGCACTGGCGGCAAGGAGCTGGCGCTCGAACTCGAGAAGAGCGGCTATAAAGACTACGAAGAAGCGTCGGCGGCCTAAGAAGGGATACCTCGATGACCGCTCAGATCATTCCCTCACGGACCGCGGCGGAGACCGCGCTCACCGAAGCCTATGGTGCTGCCAAGGCGAAATTGCCCGGTACGCCAGATGTGGCCAAATTCCGCGACGCGGCTTTCGAGTCCTTCGCTCAGGCCGGCCTGCCGCATCGTCGTGTCGAGGCCTGGCACTACACTGACCTGCGCGCTTTGATGCGCGAGGCGCTGCCGATCGCCCCGACGCCGAGCGCCGATGCGATCGCCACGCTTGGCAAGACGATGGGCGAAGTCGGGTTGCCGGCGCAAAGCCTCGTCCTGGTCGACGGCGTCTTCGCGCCGGAACTATCGTCGCCGCTGCCAGACGGCGTGAAGGTCACCTCGCTTGCCGCGGCTCTCGCAGAGGGCCGGGCCGATGTGATCAGCCATCTTGCGGCCGATTGGGCCGGCGCCAATGATCCGATCGTCGCGCTCAACGCAGCTCTGATGCAGGACGGCGTCATCATCGAGGTTGCTCCCGGCACCAAGGTCGCCGAGCCGATCCATCTGATCTATGCGACCGCCTCGAACGCGCCGGTGGCGCGCTTCTCCCGCTCGCTGATGCTCGTCGGCGAAGGCGCTTCGCTGCTCATCAGCGAAGCGAGCTTCGGCGCCGGTGGCCGCATTGGCCAGACCAACAATGAGCTGATCATTGTCGTCGGCGACAAGGCCGATGTCGGCCATACGCTCGCTTTGACCGATACGGCGCCGGGCAGCGTCCGGCTCGAAAGCTTCATGGTGAAGCTCGGCGTCGAGTCGACGTTCGACAGCTTTGCGCTGATCACCGGCGGCGGTCTCGTGCGGCGGCAGATATTCATGCGCTTCGATGGCGCCGACGCCAAGGCGGCGCTGCGCGGCGTGTCGCTTTTGCGCGGCAAGGAACATGCGGATACGACGCTTTTCGTGCAGCATTGCGCGACGGGCTGCGAGGGCCGCGAGACCTTCCGCTACATTCTCGACGACGAAGCGGTCGGCGTCTTCCAGGGCAAGATCCATGTTGCCCCGGGCGCCCAGCAAACCGACGGCAAGATGCTCTGCAAGGCGCTGCTGCTCACCGACATGGTGGCGATGAACTCGAAGCCGGAGCTTGAGATCTTCGCCGACGATGTCGCCTGCGGTCACGGCACGACCTGCGGCGGCCTCGCCGAAGACCAGATCTTTTATCTTCAGGCGCGCGGTCTGCCTTATGCGGCGGCCGAGGCGTTGCTTCTCGATGCCTTCGGCGGCGAGCTCGTGGATGAAATTCCGCATGAAGGGCTCGTCACCGCATTCCGGGCGGAAATCGCTGCCTGGCTTGCGGCACGGGTAAGAGCGTAAAGGGTGCCAAGGGACAGGAAAGCGCGGCCGTCGACGCAAGGGTCGGCGACCGCGCAAGGAGCAAGTCTATGAACAAGCACATCGTTGCGGATGGGCTCGACGTCATGCGTATCCGCGAGGATTTTCCGATCCTCTCGCTCCAGCCTTATGGCAAGCCGCTGGTCTATCTCGACAATGCTGCTTCGGCGCAAAAGCCGAAGCAGGTCGTCGAGCGCATGGTGCAGGCGACCTATCACGAATATGCCAACGTCCATCGCGGCTTGCATTATCTCGCGAATGCCGCGACCGACGCCTTCGAGGCCGCGCGGGAGAGCGTGCGCGCCTTTCTCAACGCCGAGACGGTCAACGAGATCATCTTCACCAAATCGGCGACGGAATCGATCAATCTCGTCGCCTCTTCCTTCGGCCGGGCTTTCATCAAAGAGGGTGACGAGATCGTCCTCTCGATCATGGAGCATCACGCCAATATCGTCCCCTGGCACTTCCTGCGCGAGCGCAAGGGTGCAGTGCTGAAGTGGGTCGATGTCGATGACGAAGGCAATTTCCTCATCGAGGAATTCGAAAAGCAGCTGACCGACAAGACGAAGATCGTCGCCATCACCCAAATGTCGAACATGCTTGGCACGGTGACGCCGATCAAAGAGATCGTGAAGATCGCACACGCGCGGGGCATCCCCGTGTTAGTAGATGGTTCGCAAGGCGCCGTGCATCTCGAGGTCGATGTCCGCGATCTCGATGTCGATTTCTACGTCATCACCGGCCACAAGCTCTATGGGCCGACGGGCATTGGCGCGCTTTACGGCAAGAAGGAATGGCTCGAGAAGCTGCCGCCCTTCCTTGGCGGCGGCGAGATGATCAACGAGGTGACCAAAGACAAGGTCACCTATAATGAGCCGCCGCATCGCTTCGAGGCGGGCACGCCGCCGATCATCCAGGCGGTGGGTCTTGGCGCCGCGCTCGAATACATGCGCTCTGTCGGCCGCGACAAGATCCATGCGCATGAGATGGCGCTGAGCGAATATGCGCATGACGTCATTTCGCAGATCAACTCGATCAAGATCTTCGGCCGTGCCAAGGGCAAGGGCGCGATCTTGTCCTTCGAGATGAAGGGTGCGCATGCGCATGACGTCGCAACCGTCATCGATCGCTCCGGCGTCGCGGTGCGTGCCGGCACGCATTGCGCGCAACCGTTGCTTGCCAGATTTGGTGTGACCTCGACATGCCGGGCGTCTTTCGCGCTCTACAATACATTCGAGGAAGTCGATAAACTCGCTGAGGCGCTGCGCAAAGCAGAAGGCCTTTTCGCCTGAACCTGAACTCGTTACTGGGAGCCCGACATGGCCGGAACCGAAGCGCTTGAGGCTCAGGAAGCCCTGCCGAATGAGCCGGAATGGATCTTTTGCTCGGATATTCAGCAGGCGGAGCGTAATCGTTTGATCGGCGACATGGTCGCCGCCTTCAAGACGATCTTCGATCCCGAAATTCCGTGCGACATCTATGAGCTCGGCCTGATCTACAAGGTCGATGTCGATGAGAACCGGTTGATCCGGGTCACAATGACCTTGACCGCGCCCGGCTGCCCCGTCGCCGGCGAGATCACCCGTTCGGTCGAGACCGCGATCGGCACGGTGCCCGGCACGCTCGGCGTCATTGTGAGCATCGTCTTCGAGCCGCCGTGGGATCAGGCGCGCATGTCCGACGAGGCCCGCGTCTCGCTCGATATGCTCTGATCTCCGCCGTAGCGGAGCACCTGTTCACTTCATTCAATGACGGGAGCCGTATTGGCTCCCGTTCCGTTTTGTGCCTCGCCGCCAAACCACGCCGCCAGAAAGTCTCCGAGCGCTGAAAGCCGCGCTGGCGCTGGTCCGCCCGCCGGCCGCAGCAGATAAATGCCGGCCTCGGGCATCGGATAGGCATCGAGCAGCTGCACGAGCGCACCGCGCGCCAAAGCTTCTTCAACCAGAAAGTCGGGCAGGGCGGCGACGCCGAGATCGGCGAGCGCCGCAGCGCGCAGCACCTCGCCATTATCGGCCCGAAATCGGCCTTGCGGGCGGACGCTCATCCATTTGCGATTGCTGCGGAACTGCCAAGTCTCGCGGGCGCCGCCCGAATAGATGAGGCAGTCGTGCTTGGTGAGCGTCTGCGGCTTTTCCGGCGTGCCGTGCTTTTCGAGATAGGCAGGGCTCGCGACGATGACGCCTTCGACGGCGCCCAGGCGGCGTGCCATCAGGCTCGTGTCGGCGAGAACGCCGACCCGGATCGCGGCGTCAAAGCCTTCAGCGACGAGATCGACGAAGCGGTCGCTTACCGAGAGATCGATCGACACCCGCGGATATTTCGCCGCGAAGGCCGCAATGGCTGGCGCCAGCCGCGCAATGCCGAAAGAGAGCGGCACGGCAAGCCGCAGCGTGCCGGCGACATCACGCTCGCGGCAGGCGACCGCTTCGCGCGCCGCCTCGAGCTCGCTCAGGATCGCGACGCAGCGATCCTTGAATTCGAGGCCGGCTTCCGTCGGCGCAATGCCGCGCGTCGTGCGGTTCAGGAGGCGGACGCCGAGATCGGCCTCAAGCCGCGCCACGCGGCGGCTGATGATCGACTTCGAAAGGCCCAGGCGCTCGGCGGCGCGGCTGAAACCGCCCGTCTCGACGACCCGCACAAAGGCCAGAACATCCTCGAGGTTCTGCATCGCTAGTGTTCCATATCAGGCAACAATCTTGTTCACTCAACGAGAATAGGCGTCAAGAAATGAAACGCTTATCTTGAGCATACGTGGACAGGAGGAATAACCATGGACACCAAATTGATGGACCGAGCCGGCGCTGCGAGCCCCGAAGCGGGCGGCCGGCATCTCGCCTTCGTCGTGACCGGCCTTGCGACCTCTGACGGCGCGGGCGTCAAGCTCACCCGCCTCATCGGCCAGCCGGGCCTGCCGGATCTCGATCCCTTTCTGATGCTGGATGCGTTCAATTCGGACGATCCCAACGCCTATATCGCAGGCTTTCCGCCGCACCCCCACCGCGGCTTCGAGACCGTGACCTATATGCTCGCGGGAGCTTTGCGGCACCGCGACAACAAGGGAAACGTCGGTCTGCTCGGGCCTGGTGCGATGCAGTGGATGACGGCCGCTGGCGGCATCATTCATTCGGAAATGCCGGAGCAGCGGGACGGGCTGATGCGTGGCTTCCAGCTGTGGCTCAACCTGCCGGCGAAGGACAAGATGGCGCCTGCGCATTACCGCGACGTCGCGGCGGAAGAAATCCCCACCGTATCGCTCGGCAATGGCGTGACGGCGAAGCTGCTCGCCGGCGAGATCGGTGGCGGCCACGGCGTCGTCGAGACCGGCCCGACCGAGCCACTGCTGCTCGATCTCGCGATCCCGGCCGGGACCTCGATTGAGTTGCCGGTGCCGTTCGAGCACAACGCCTTCCTCTATCCCTATGAGGGCGAGGTGCGGATCGGCGGCGAGCCGACGGCGCTCGGTGCCGGCCAGCTCGGCGTGCTGTCGCTTGGCGCCTCCGTTGAACTCACGGCGGCGGGCAAGGCGGCGCATGTGCTCTTCGCCGCGGCCAAGCCGCTGCGCGAGCCGATCGCCAAATACGGCCCCTTCGTCATGAACACGGATGCGGAAATCGATCAGGCGATCGCGGACTACCGCGCCGGCAAATTCTAATTCGATCTCTTGAGAGGGGAGCTAATCATGGCTGATATCAATGTCTTGACCGCCTTTTATTCGCGTACTGGCGTAACAGACGCTTTGGCCAACGCGATCAGCGAGGGCGCGGCCAAGGAAGGCGCGGAGGTGCGGCTGCGCCGGGCTCGCGAATTTGTCGGGCCGGAGATCATGGCTCAGGCTCCCGGCTGGAAGGAGCGCGCGGACGCGATGAATGCCCGCTATCCGGCCCCGACCGCGGATGACGCGGCCTGGGCCGACGCGATCATCTTCGGCACGCCGACGCGCTTCGGCAATGTGTCGGCGGAGCTGAAGGCCTATATCGACAGCCTGGGCGGCCTCTGGTTCCAGGGCAAGCTCAACGGCAAGGCGGGATCGGTCTTCTGCTCGACCTCGACCCAGCATGGCGGCAATGAGACGACCTTGCTGTCCATGTACATCCCGCTGGCGCATCTCGGCCTGATCATCGTGCCGACGGGCTATGCCGACGCGGCCATGTTCAAGGCCGGCACGCCCTATGGCGCCACCGCGATCTCCGGCAATCCGCCGAAACCGCCGACCGCCGACGATCTTGAAGCAGCGCGCTGGCAGGGCCGGCGTGTCGCCCTGGCTGCGCGGGCGTTGAAAAACGCCGCCCCAGTCGCAGCTTAAGCCTCTGCCTAATGCCATCGGCGAGCCTATATAGTAGGATGGAATAAACCCAGCGACGCGGCTGGCGTTCGAAAGCAACTGTTCGAAGGCATGAGGCGTCACCGCGGGCGCGATTGGAGGTTGATGTGGCAACGGCTGATTATGCGATCCTGACCCTGACCGAGGCCGCCGCGAAGCGCGCGCATGAGCTTCTGTCGTCGTCGGAGAAGGCGGCGCTCCGCGTCGGCGTCAAGAATGGCGGCTGCGCCGGCATGGCCTATACGCTCGATTTTGCCGAAGAAGTTGGCCCCTATGATGAGGTCGTCGAAGACAAGGGCGTGCGGATCGTCATCGATCCCAAGGCTCTGATGTTTCTTCTCGGCACGGAGATGGACTTCGAGACGGACAAGCTCGGCGCCGGCTTCATCTTTCACAATCCGAACCAGACGGGCTCCTGCGGCTGTGGTGAATCGGTCACGCTGACGCCCGCCGATCCCGGGCGCGTCGCGGCCTCCTAACGCGTTCGGAGAGGCGCTCATGCGGTCTGGGGCTTTAGGGATCGTTGCAGGTCTCATCGCGGCAGAGACGGGTGCGTCGGCGCAAACGCCTGCTGCAGCTCCCCCAACTGCCGCACCCCCTGCTGTCCCTGACAAAATGCCTTACGATACGCCCTATGGCGCGCCGATCGATCTCGCGAAGGCGCGCGAGGTCGTCGGCGCGGTCGAAGCCGAATCCGCCAAGCGCGGCTGGAAAGAGTCCGTTGCCGTCGTTGGCCCGTCGGGCGATCTGATCGTTTTGGAGACGATGGATGGGAGCATGGCTGCTGCGGCGCCCATTGCCGAAGGCAAGGCGCGCACCTCGGCCAGATTCCGGCGGCCGTCGTCGGCATTCTTCGCCGTCATGGAAACCGGCCACCCCTATGCGGCGACGCTCGACCGGTCGATCGTCGCATCGCCCGGCGGCTTTCCGCTGATCGCTGACGGCAAACTGATCGGGGCGGTCGGCTGCAGCGGCGGGACAGGCTCTCAGGACGCGCTCGTTTGCGCCGTCGGAGCCGACAAGATCAAATAGGATAATCGGGTGACGCGACGCGTCACTCTTGCTCTTCGGCGACCTTTGCCGGCTTGATCTTCACCGGCCGCAAAAGAAACATCGGAACATGATCGCCCATGCCGACAACAGGGCGGTCGTCGGCATCCGCATAGGAGCGGCGCGGCGCGCCTGTATTCGGGCTGCGCGGCTTGCGGCTGTCGCGGTGCTCGTCTGCGTGCCGATTGGCCTGCGGGCGATCCGGCGAACGCTCCCCGCGTTCATGTGGCCGTTCTTGTGTCCGCGCTTGGCGCGGCGTCTCGGAAGCGGCTCTTGGTTCAGCAGCTCTCGGTTCGTCCCGAGTCTCGCTCCGAGTCTCGCCCCTTGCGTCGCTTCGGGGCTCGCGATCGCGGCCGCCGCGGGTCCGGCGTCCGCGCGAGAGGCGCGGCGGCAGCATGGTCTCGGCAACTGAGGCGCTATCGCCGGGGTCGCCTTCGTCGTCCGGCGAGGCGGTGAGCGCTTCGAGGCCGGTGCCCGCGAGCCAGGGAATGGGCTTAGCGATCAGCCGCTCGATGTCGTCGATATGCTTCTTGTCCATCGGCGAGACGATGGTGAAGGCGGTGCCGTTCTTGCCGGCGCGGCCGGTGCGGCCGATGCGATGCACATAATCTTCCGAATGCACGGGCACGTCGAAATTGAAGACATGGCTCACGTCGGGAATGTCGAGGCCGCGCGCCGCGACATCGGAACAGACGAGGAGATCGACATCGCCGGATTTGAACGCTTCGAGCGAGGCCATGCGGGCGCGCTGATCCATGTCGCCATGCAGAGCGCCGGCGTTGAATCCATGCTTCAGTAGCGATTTATGCAGGACGGCGACATCGCGCTTGCGATTGCAGAAGATGATCGCATTCTTGAAGGCCTCGGCGCTGCGAATGAGCTTGCGCAACGTCTGGCGCTTGGCAGGGCCGGGCGCGGAGGCGATGAGGGCCTGGGTGATGGTGGAAGCAGTCGACGCGGCGCGGGCGACTTCGATGCGGATCGGCTGGTGCAGGAAGGTCTCGGTAAGCCGCGTAATTTCCGGCGGCATGGTCGCCGAGAAGAACAAGGTCTGCCGCGTGAAGGGGACGAGCTTGCAGATCTTTTCGATGTCCGGGATGAAGCCCATGTCGAGCATGCGGTCGGCTTCGTCGATCACCAGGATTTCGATGCCGGTCAGAAGGAGCTTGCCGCGTTCGAAAAAGTCGAGCAGGCGGCCGGGCGTCGCGATCAGCACGTCGGCGCCGCGCATGATCTTGGTTTCCTGGTCGCCGAAGGAAACGCCGCCGATCAAGAGCGCCACATTGAGCTTATGATTGATGCCGTAGCGGGCGAAGCTTTCCTCGACTTGCGCGGCGAGTTCGCGCGTCGGTTCGAGGATCAAAGTGCGGGGCATTCGGGCCCGGGCGCGTCCCTGTTCGAGCCGCGACAGCATCGGCAAGGTGAAGGCCGCCGTCTTGCCTGTACCGGTCTGCGCGATTCCTAAAATATCGCGGCCGATCAGGGCTTGGGGAATGGCCTGCGCTTGAATGGGCGTAGGCGTCGTGTAGCCGGAAGCTTCTACCGCCTGGAGAACCTTCTCGCTAAGGCCGAGGTCTTTAAATGTCATCTGTGTCCTGAAAACAGCCCATCAAAGGCGCTGCCCCTGAGGCTGCGGCTGGCGCTTTGCTTGCGAACGCTCGCCAAAGTCGCCAATTGCTAAGCAAGAACTATGCGATTGACGGGCTCAACCCCGCCTGATGCCGGCTGAAAGCTCTTGGCGAAACCCGCTATCCACATCTCAAACGAGAAGGACCCACGGCAGACCGGCATGAATGAAGAATCGATCAGCTTCGATCCGTCAGCGCTCTTTAAACTCTATATCGGATGGAAGCAAATGGATTGCAAGGCAAGGCGGGAGGCGCCCCGCGATCCTACCGTCTCGTGCCATAATGCCGCGGCGTGTCTCTAGCCGGCGGCCAGCTGCCGGACTGGCTTCGGTGGCGGCGAAAACAGTTTCATCAGGCTAAAAATCACGGCGAGCGTGACAATATAGACGAGGAGCTGCAATTGCGTCGGCTGGTCGGTGTAGCCGAGCAGCGTATGGAGGATGCGGCCGAGCAGGCTGTTGTCCGACACGATCTTCGAAGTGTTCCAGACCGTTCGGGTGAGCACGTTCGCGAGATCGGCTTGTTCGAGGAAGGCCACGGCCTGCACCGCCATGCCGGCCGCCATGAAGGAAATCAGCAGCGTCGTGACGCGAAAGAGGTGCCGCATCGGGATCGAGATCAGGCCCTTGAAGGTGAGATAGGCGAGGCCGACGCCGAGTAGCAGGCCAATGACGCCGCCGAGCACAACGCTCGCACCGCTCGTGCCCTGCGAAATGACGATGCCATAGAGGAAGAGGACGATTTCCGAGCCTTCGCGCAGCACCGCGACGGCGACGACAATGGCGAGCGCGAACAGTGTTTTCGAGCCTTCGCGCAGTTCCTGACCGATCTCGTGCAGGCTCGCCGCCATCTCGCGGCCATGCCGCGCCATCCAGACGTTGTGCCAAGTCAGCATCACCACGGCGAGCGCCAGAATCGAAGCGTTGAAGACTTCCTGGCCGGAGCCAGCGACCAAAGTCGCGATCGTTCCGGCGAAAGCCGCGACGAGGCCGGCGCCGGCAAGGCCGGCAGCAAGACCGCCGAGAATATAAGGCATGCGGTGCGGGATCGATTGGGTGACCGCCATGACGATGCCAACGATCAGCCCGGCTTCGACGACTTCGCGAAAAACGATGATGAGAGCACCGAGCACGCTATGGCATTCCTTCAGGGCGGAGGCGGCGAGCGCCATTGGCACGGTCAGCAGATGAGCGCTGCGCGACGCCGATTTCTCGCCGCGCCGGAACGATCCACTGAGACGGACACCGAAGCTGAATAGGACGAATGACGCGGCGCTAAATCTCGCTGCGCGGTTCGTGCCCACATTCTGCAACGCACCATTAAATATACGCGCATGCGGCTTCGTCGCAAGCGCTATGGGCTTCTTTTATAATCGTTCTAAATGGGGCCTTGTTCAGCTGGCTCGCTAGCTTGCCTGGCGTAGCGGCTCTTCGGGCGCGGGCGGCGAGGCCGGCAGATCGAGGAGCTTCGCGATCAGCACGGCGTCGGACAGGATGATCATCCGTTCGACGGGTTTGAGCCAGTCAATTGCTTCATCGATCGTCGCCGCTTCGAGGAGCTTGGCTTCGGCGAGCGCCCATTCCGGCGAGATGTCGCCGCGCCGCCGCGACGGTCCGCTGGGCAGCATGGCGACATGCAGGGCGCGGAATTCCGCGTCCGCATAAAGGCTTTTCAGGCCCTGGGCTTCAGCGGTGGTGAGTGCCAGTCCCTTGGCGCGCAGATTGGCGCGGCGCACGACGGCGGGCTTGTGCTTTTCTTCCGGCGTGATCAGCAGGCCCGCGCGGCGCAAGCCGAGACCGAAGGCGAGCTTGCCGGTCGCCCAGGAAATGAAGATCGCCAGCACGAGGCCGATGATCGTCGGCGACATCCAGACGACGAGCGAGGGCGAGATCAACCGGCCGGCGATCAGGGTCAGGACGCCCATCGCGACATGCGAGCGGTGGCGCCGGACGATGGCGCTGAAAGGCATCGATCCATCGTCGCGCCGCTGCGGGTTCCAGCCAGTGTCAAAACCAAACAGGAAATGCGCCACATGGCCGGTCTGGATCAGCATCTGGATCGGCGCGAGCAACGCCGACATGAAGACTTCGAAGATTGTCGAGAGAATGAGCAGGATGCCGCCGCCGCAGCCCCGCCGCGTCGGCCCATGGACGAGGGCGAGCAGGAGGCCGAAGAGTTTCGGCGCGAGCAGGATCGCCATGGTGACGGCGAAGAGATTCAGCGAGCGTTCCGCATCGAAGCGCGGAAACGCCGGGAACAGCGTGAACTCGCTCGTAAAATATTCCGGCCTTATGTAGCTCGCCTGGAAGACGAGCACGATGCCGACGCAGAGTTGCAGCAGCCAGAGCGGCGAGGCGAGATAGCCCATGATGCCGGTGATCAGATGCTGGCGCGAGGCGAAGGCGAGACCCGCCGCCGGCAAGACCCGCATATGCTGCAGATTGCCCTGGCACCAGCGCCGGTCGCGCGCCGCGAGATCGATGAGGGTCGGCGGGCTTTCCTCATAGCTGCCGGTGATGCCGGGCAACATATAGACCGCATAGCCGGCGCGCCGGATCAGCGCCGCCTCGATGAAGTCGTGGCTCAGAATATGGCCGCCGAGCGGTGGCCGTCCGCCGAGGTTCGGCAGGCCGCAATGCGCGGCGAAGGCCTTGGTGCGGATGATCGCATTATGGCCCCAGTAATTGCCGTCGCGGCCCATCCAGGCTGCGAGCCCCGCGGCGATCACCGGCCCATAGATGCTGGCGGCGAATTGCTGGACGCGGGCAAACAGCGTATTGCGATTGATGATCAGCGGCAAGGTCTGGATGATACCGGCGCCGGGATCCGCCTCCATCGCGGCGGCGAGGCCGACGATCGCATTGCCCGTCATCAGGCTGTCGGCGTCGAGCACGACCATATGTTCGTAATGGCCACCCCAGCGGCTCACGAAATCGGCGATATTGCCTGCCTTGCGGGCAGTGTTCTTCGGCCGGTGCCGATAAAACACGCGGGCTGCCGCGCCGAGCCGCTGCCGGAGTGCGCCATAGGCATATTCCTCGGCGACGAAGATTTCGGGATTCGTCGTATCCGACAGAAAGAACCAGTCGAAATTGGCCCCGAGTCCGGTCGCTTCGACTTCCGCATAGATCGCTTGCAGCGCACCGAAGACGCGGGCCGGCGCCTCATTATAGATCGGCATCACGATCGCGGTGCGCGCGCTGAGCGTCTTGGGGATCGCTGGCGGCTTTGGCCTTGCGAACAACAGCCAGAGGAAGCCGACGACGGCGCTCGAGAAGGCGAGTGAGATCCAGGAGAAGTTGATCAGGAAGAAGGTGACCAGCGCCCATTCGAGCGGGGTGACCGTGCCGACCGAGACGACGGCGTAAATTTCATAGGCGCCGTAAAAGGTTAGCGCGAAGGCGCCCCCGAAGACGAGAAACCGCGCGAGCCACGACCAGAAGCCCGAACGCGGCGGCCGCAGGTCGCGCTCTTTGGCGGCGTCGAAGCGAAACAGGTTCTGAACCGGCATGGCGAGCGGCGCCTCGCTGGGCATGCCGGAGGGCCACTCGAGCTTTTCCCGATCACGGGCGGGATTTTGATGGGACGCGGAAATCTGCACCCCGGGACTGTCTAGCCCTGCGGCGCCGGAGTCGAGAGGGTGCAAATGCAAAGTCGTCAACGCGTCCATCGGTACAACCAGCTCTCGCTGATGGGTTTGCCCGCGGTTTGGAGAACGAGACGCAATTCGCTTGCCGTCTCATTGCCGGGGTCGATTTCGAACATCACGCGATAGCTCTTATTATTTGGTGCGGGATACGACTTTATGAAGACAAGGTTGCCGGGCGCCACATTTAAGACCGGATTGATCGCCGCGATCTGTTGCGGATCGCCGAAAGCTTCACTGTTGAACTCGACAAGGAAGCGCCGGCGTCGCGCATTCGAGCCCTTTCCGGACCGTGTGTCCGTCACGATAGCCAATTCCGGCCGGTCCGGCGGGTTCCAGCACCAAAACTGCCGATAGGCGAAACTTGTCTCGCTACCGGCGGCGAGCGCCTGCCGCGGCCGCCAATAGGCGATGATATTGTCATTCGCCTCGGACTCGTTCGGGATTTCGATGAGCTCGATGCCGCCCGGGCCCCAATCGCCGATCGGCTCGATCCATAAGGACGGCCGCGTCTCCCAATGCTGGTCGTCGTCCTGGTAATCGTGAAAGGCGCGGTCGCGTTGCAGAAATCCGAAGCCATGCGGATTTTCATCGACGAAGGTCGAAATCTGCAGGGTCTCGCGATTGGAGAGCGCCCGCCACAGCCATTCGCCATGGCCCGTCGCCATCTGCAGGCCGCCGATGTCGGCGATCGTCAGGCGGATATCGTCGGGCCGCCGATGATCGATCGCATCGCTGACCACGGTGGCACTCATCGTCGCTATGCCCAGATTGTCCACTTTGGCGCGGGCAAACAGCGTGCACTCGGTGTCGATGATGGTCGCTTCGCCGGGATGCAGGGTGAAGCGATAGGCTCCGGTCATGCTTTGCGAGTCGATCAAGGCATGGACGACGAGGGCGTTGGTCGCAAGATTGGGCTGCTCGATCCAAAAGCTGCGGATTGCCGGAAATTCCTCGCCGCGCTGATCCGCCGTATTGATCGACAAGGCTCTCGCCATCGTGCCGAAGCGCTGGCCTTGCGCGATCGCGCGGAAGAAGCTCGCGCCCTGGAAGGCGGCGACTTCCGTCAGCGTCTTGTCCTTTTGCGGTACCAATATGTGGAACCCGGAAAAGCCGATGTCGCCGACACGCGGGACGGACAAGGTGCCGAAGTCAAATTTGCTCTGATCGTAGATCACACGGCGCGACTGCCCCTGCGCGACGAGATTGAGGCTGACCTGCGCGGAAAACAGGAAGCCGCGGTGCAAGGGCTCGATAGCGAAGCCGTAGTTGTCGCTTCCCCAGATCAAGGCGGGGGCTTTGGCCCGTATCGTCACATATTGATCGTAGGTGAGATTGCGCAGCGCATCCGGCAGATCGGCTGAGACAGCCTTATAGGGTTGCTTCGCCAGATTGCGCGCCGCATCGGTGACGAATCCCGGCGAAAAAGGCGTCGGCGCGTCGAGCGCGAAGCCAGGGGCGGGCGCCGGAGCCGGCTGAGGCGCGGGCGCCGGCGCGGTTTGCGCGGCGGCGGTGCTGATCGCTGTTGCCGGCCACAATGACAGATCGGTCCCGGCAGCAAGGCCACCGAGGCTCAGTTTCAATACGTCGCGACGCTCGAACATAGAAATAGGATGGTCCCGTGCGGGGGAGCGGTTGCTTGGAGTCGACGGGATGTCTCGTGTATATCCCATTCAGCGCCATTAAGGCACGGCGTTTTTAGGACTTTCGGCCGAACCCGCATCAACAATTCCGCAGTGTCTCTATTCCATCATACCCCGCATTGCTACGGGCATCGTGCGGCAGCTGCCGCAGGAACAGAATTTCATGCGGACGATCATAGGATCGCCAAAGAGTCATGAGCGGCGGCGCTCATAAAATCGAGATTTGGGAGATTGCTTACGCATGAAGGCTTGCACTCAATGACCGTATTGGACGCACCGCGCCGGCGTTGCTTGGCCATTGTCCTTGCAGCGGGCGAAGGCAAAAGAATGGCTTCGCGCAAGCCGAAAGTTCTACATGAGCTTGCCGGCCGTTCGATGCTCGCACATGTGCTTGCGGCGATTGACGGGGCGGGGGTCGACAAGATCGCCGTCGTCGTCGGCAAAAACCATGATGCCGTCGCCGCCGAAGCAAAGCGGATCAGTCCAACGGCGGATGTCTTCGTGCAAGCGGCGCCGCTCGGCACGGCACATGCCGTGCTCGCCGCCAAGGCCGCGATAGCCGAAGGCTATGATGATATTCTCATCGCCTTTGGCGACACGCCGCTGGTGCGGCCCGAAACCTTCGCCCGGCTACGGACGGCGCTCACCGAGCGCAAATCCGCCGTCGTTATCTTGGGCTTTGAGCCGGAAGATCCGAAGGGCTACGGCCGCCTCGTGCTCGACGGCGATGATCTGGTTGCTATCCGCGAACATAAGGACCTGAAGGAGACCGAGCTAGGCCTTGCAGTCTGCAATGCCGGCTTGATGGCCTTCTCTGGGTCTCATAGCCTCGGGATTCTCGAAGCGATCGGGACGGCAAATGCTCAAGGCGAGTATTATCTGACTGACGCGGTCGGCATCGCTTATGGCCGAGGTCTCGGCGCGACGGCGCTGAGCGTCGCCGAAGAAGAGGTGATGGGAATCAACGATCGCATGCAGCTCGCCGCGGCGGAAGCTGTGCTACAGACGCGGCTGCGCGAGGCCGCGATGCGGGCCGGCGTCACTTTCTTCGATCCGGCCAGCGTGCATCTGTCTTTCGATACGCAATTTGCCGAGGACGTGACGGTCGAGCCGAACGTCTTCTTCGGGCCCGGCGTGCGGATCGGCGCGGGCACGACGATCCGCGCTTTTTCGCATCTTGAAGGGGCGAGCGTCGGCAAGGATTGCATTATCGGCCCCTTCGCGCGGCTGCGGCCGGGCGCGGAGCTTTCCGCGACCGTTCACATCGGCAATTTCGTCGAGGTGAAAGCCGCCCATCTCGGTGAGGGCGTGAAGGCCAATCACCTTTCCTATATCGGCGATGCGACGATCGGCGCCCGTACCAATATCGGCGCCGGGACGATCACCTGCAATTACGACGGCTTCGGCAAATTCAAGACGGAGGTCGGCGAGGGGGCCTTCATCGGCGTCAATTCGGCTCTCGTCGCGCCGGTAAAAATCGGCGCTGGCGCCTATATCGGCACCGGCTCGGTGATCACCGAGAATGTCGAGGCGGATGCTTTGGCGCTGGCGCGCGAACGGCAGATCCAGAAGCCGGGCTGGGCGGCGGCATTCCGGGCCAAGCACAAGAAATAAGGCAGCTTAGCTGGAAGGCGCCACGCTGTCTGTCCTTGCCCGCAGGAGCGCGTAGGGCACAAGCGCGAAGACCGGCAGAACCCAGAGGTTCACGCCATAGCGGCTCGCGTACCAGATGACCGGTGGCAACAGGCAAAGGACAGTGAGCGCAGCCCAGTCGCTGAGGCGTCCGGACGTCCGCCACAGCTCCATGAAGATCATCGCGGCGGGCAGCGCCCAGACGGCGAGGTCATATTCGAGCATGAAGGGCGTCGAGAGCGGCATGGCCAGCGCGAAGGCGAGCGCTCTCGGCAAGAGCGCCGTGGACTTCCGCCAGACCCAATAAACGAAGCCGCAGGCAAAGAGGCTGCTTGCCGCCTGCGCGAGTTTGGCAAGCGTGGCATTGCCGGTGAGTTTGAAGATGCAGATGAATGTCGTCGGAAAGCGGCTGCTCGGCAGCCGGTCGCTCAGCACGAAGCCCATGTGATCGGCAAGATGTGCGAAAAATTTCCACCAGATGTCGGCGCCGAAGACGGCAAGGCTCAAAAGCGCCAGCGCCAGACTCGTCGCGGCGGCGGCCAGCAAAGCTTTCCATTGTCGCGCGGCGATGAGGCAGATCGGCACGAGAGCGAAGACCTGCGGCTTATAGGCGAGGCAGCCGAACAGGAGCCCGGCGAGCCGGGGCTTGCGACCAGCAAGTGCTGCGAGCCCCCCGGCGAAGAGCGCGGCTGTCAAGGCGCCATTCTGCCCATCGATCGCATTTTGCACGAGCGGCGGCAGAATGAGTACGACCGGCAGGACGAGGCCCGAGAGCCGCTGCACCACGGTACCGAAAGCAATCGAGGTGACGCCGAGCCAGAGGGCAAGCGCTCCGACATAGGGAAGTGCAGCCAAAGGCGCGACGATCAGCAGGAAGATCGGCGGATAGGCGAAGGGAAAATGCTGCGGGATGCCCGAAATGTGATCCTGGAGCGCGAAAAACTGCGCCTGGTCGAAGACTGCAGCCGCCGTCCCCATATGCACCAGCGTGGAGGCAGCATAAAAGGTCAGGAAATCATTGCCGGCGACGGAGCCCGCCGCATTGCGCAGCGTCCCGCCCGTCGGGATAAGGCAGGCGGGGATGGCGACCGCGGCATAGAGCAAAGCGATCGCGCAGAGCGCCAGAAGCGGCAGCCCCCGCCTGATGGGCGGCCATCCGGTTTCGGCGGCGTCTTTGGCGTCGGTCGAGATCAATCGAAACTCCATGGCAACTTCGGCCGTGCCAGGGTGCGGACACTGGACGCCTATGCCTCATGGATTGCTAACGCGAGATTGCTAACGATGGCCCGCCAGAGCATATGTCCGCGTCGAGCGGATGGCGCGGGTATCGCAGGACCAGTATCGCAGGACGACGTAAGGGAAGACTGAATGTGCGGAATTGTCGGGATTCTCGGGCAAGGGCCGGTCGCCGGTTCGATCATCGAATCGCTCAGGCGGCTCGAATATCGCGGCTATGATTCCGCCGGCATCGCGACGCTCGAAGACGGCCATCTCGCCCGCCGCCGCGCCGCCGGCAAGCTGAAAAACCTCGAGGCCGTTTTGGCCAAGCAGCCGCTGCAGGGCGCGTCCGGCATCGGCCATACGCGCTGGGCGACGCATGGCAAGCCGACGGAAACCAATGCGCATCCGCATGCCGATGGCAAACTGGCCGTCGTCCATAACGGCATCATCGAGAATTTTCGCGAGCTCCGCGAAGAACTCCGCGCCAAGGGACACGTCTTCGAAAGCGACACCGACAGCGAAGTCATCGTGCATCTGATCTCGGAGGCGATGGCCGGCGGCCTGTCGCCTGCCGATGCGGTTGCCGCGAGCCTGCCGCGCCTCAAAGGCGCTTTCGCCTTTGCCGCGCTGTTCGACGGCGAAGAGGATCTTCTGATCGGCGCGCGCGACGGCGCGCCGCTCGTCGTCGGCTTCGGCGAGAAGGGCGATGAAATCTATCTCGGCTCCGATGCGCTCGCGCTCGCGCCCTTCACCGACGAATTGACTTATCTCGACGACGGCGATTTCGCGATTCTGACGCGCCATGGCGCCGAATTCCGCGATGCGCATAATCAGCCGGTCGAACGCAAGCGCGTCAAGACGCTGGCCGCGGCGCATCTTGTCGATAAAGGCAATTACCGTCACTTCATGGCGAAGGAGATCCACGAGCAGCCGGAAGTCGTTGCCCGCACGCTCGGCCATTATCTCGACATGTCCGAAGGCCGCACGGCGCTGCCCTTCACTTTGCCGGTCGACGCGGCGACCCTGCCGCGCCTGACGATCGCGGCTTGCGGCACGGCCTTCATCGCAGGGCTTCTCGCCCGCTACTGGTTCGAGCGCTTCGCCAGATTGCCGGTCGAGATCGAAGTCGCCTCGGAGTTTCGCTATCGCGAGCCGCCGATGGAGCGCGGCGGTTTGACCTTGCTGATCTCCCAATCGGGCGAGACGGCGGATACGCTCGCCTCATTGCGCTATGCCAAGGCGCAAGGGCAAAAGATCATCAGCGTCGTCAATGTCGCGACCTCGACCATGGCGCGCGAGAGCGACGTCGCCGCACTCACGCTCGCGGGGCCGGAGATCGGCGTCGCCTCGACGAAAGCTTTCACCTGCCAACTCGCCTTGCTGGCCTGTCTGGCGCTCGCCTTCGGTCGCGCCCGTGGCGTTATCGATGCGAAAGAGGAGGCGCGGCTGGTGACGGAACTGATGGCGGTTCCGGGGCTGATGGCGGAAGCGATGAAGCGCGAGCCGCAGATCGAGGCGCTGTCGCGCGATCTGAGCCACGCCCGCGATGTGCTCTATCTCGGCCGCGGCACCTCTTATCCTTTGGCGCTCGAAGGCGCGCTGAAACTGAAGGAAATCTCTTATATTCACGCGGAAGGCTATGCGGCCGGCGAGCTCAAACATGGACCGATCGCGCTCGTCGACAGCGATCTGCCGGTCATCGTGCTGGCGCCGCGCGACAATGTCTTCGACAAGACGCTCTCGAATATGCAGGAGGTCGCGGCGCGCGGCGGCCGCTTGATCCTCGTTACCGATGCTGAAGCGCCACACGATTTCGGCAGTGAGGTGAAGGCGATCATGATGCCGGAGATGGGCCCGGATTTCTCGGCCATCGTCTATGCCGTGCCGGTGCAGATGATCGCCTATCACACGGCGATCTTCATGGGCAAAGACGCTGATCAGCCGCGCAATCTCGCGAAGAGCGTGACGGTTGAATAGCGCATGATCCCGAAAAGTTGCAGACTTTTCGGATAAGATCATGCGTTGAAACAAAAGCATCCGCCCCCAAAGGTTGGCTTGAGAAAACGCGAGAGCGATGGCTTCGATAAGAATTCACTGGCGAAGGCTCGCGGCGAAATCCTGGGCGCTCTCGCGCTGGTACTACCGGCGTCATAGACTGGAATTGTCGGGGCGTCCGTCCGACGCAGTATGGTATTTCGCCTATGGCTCGAATATGCACGACAGCGTTTTTCAAGAGCGCCGCGCGATGCGTCCCATGGAGTGGCGCCCCGGCCGCGTGAGCGGCTTCAGGTTGCGATTCAATCTCGACGGACGGCCTCTCGGCAAAGCCGCGCCGGCCAATATTTGCCACGATCCGTCCGCGGAAGTCTGGGGCGTTCTTTACAAGATCACCGCCCAAGAAATGCTCCGCCTGAATCTGTCGGAAGGCATCCCCGGCAAACGCTATCGGCCGATTTGGCTTAGCGCGGAGGCTCAAGACGGCACGCTGATCACTGCCTTCACATATGTTGCCGAAGGTAATGAAAAAGATGGCCGCCCGTCGCTGCGCTATATCTCCTTATTGCGCGATGGTGCCCGCGCGCACGGTCTGCCCGATCATTGGGTGGAGCATTTGCACACAGTCGAACACGCAGAATGAGACTCGTGCTCTGATCGGCTGATCGCTCACATGTCGCGGTAGTTCGGACCGCCGCCGCCTTCCGGCGGCGTCCAATCGATGTTCTGCGCCGGATCCTTGATGTCGCAAGTTTTGCAGTGAATGCAATTGCCGGCATTGATGACGAAGCGCGGGCCGGTCTTCTGCGTCTCATCTGCATAGACGACTTCATAGACCGCGGCCGGACAATAGAGCCGCGCGGGCTCGCCATAGCTCGGCAGATTTTCAGCGATCGGTATGGCGGGATCGCGCAGGTGTAGATGCACCGGCTGGTCCTCTTCATGCGCCGTATTCGAGATGAAGACCGAGGAAAGTCTGTCGAAGCTCACCTTGCCGTCGGGCTTCGGGTAAGTAAGGGCAGGGACGTCCGAAATCTTCTGCAGGCTCGCGCAGTCTGCTGCGCCATGGCCGAGCGTGCCGAAGAGCGACGCGCCAAAGAGCGTATTCGTCCACATGTCGAGACCGGAAAGCGCAACGCCTTTGCGCGTCCCATATTTCGACCAGAGCGGCTTGGCATTGCGCACTCTATAGAGATCGCGGCCGATGTCGGATGCGCGCCAGGCTTCCTCATAAGCGGTGAGTTCGTCCTGCGCGCGGCCTTGCGCCAGGGCCTCCGCAACATGTTCGGCGGCGAGCATGCCGGAGAGGATCGCATTATGCGATCCTTTGATGCGCGGGACGTTCACGAAGCCACCGGCGCAGCCGATGAGCGCGCCACCCGGAAAGCAGAGCTTTGGGACCGACTGCCAGCCGCCTTCGGTGATGGCCCGCGCCCCATAGGACAGTCGTTCACCGCCTGCGAGGAGGGCAGCAATATGCGGATGGGTCTTGAAGCGCTGAAATTCGTCGAAGGGCGAAAGCGTCGGATTTTTATAGTTCAGATGCACCACATAGCCGAGCGAGACGGTGGTCTCGTCGTAGTGGTAGAGGAAGCCGCCACCGCCCGTCTCGTCATCGAGCGGCCAGCCGAAGAAATGTTCGATGCGGCCCTTGTGATGTTTTTCCGGCACGATCGACCAGAGCTCTTTGAGGCCGATGCCGAATTTCTGCGGCTCGCAATCCGCAGCGAGCGCGAATTTGGCAATCAGCTCTTTAGCGAGCGAGCCGCGTGCGCCTTCGGCGATCAGCACATATTTGCCGCGCAACTCCATGCCGCGGCTGAAATTCGGTTTCAGATGGCCGTCGCGGGCGATCCCCATATCACCGGTCGCGATGCCGATGACGGCACCCGCGGCATTATAGAGAAGCTCGGCGCCGGCGAAGCCCGGATAGACGTCGACGCCGAGCGCTTCGGCTTTTGCGCCGAGCCAGCGGACGAGGGCGCCGAGCGAGCCGACGAAATTGCCGTGATTGTGCATCAGCGGCGGCAAGAGAAAATTCGGCAGTGGTGTTGCCCGCGTGGTGCCAAGCACAAAGAAGCGTTCATCGGCGACTTGTGTCTTGAGCGGGCAATCCTTGGCGTGGCGCCAATCGGGCAAGAGACGGTTAAGCCCGATCGGGTCGATGACGGCGCCCGACAGAATATGGGCACCAAGTTCCGAGCCTTTTTCGACGACGACGATCGAAAGCGCGGGTGAGAGCTGCTTCAGGCGAATGGCGGCAGCAAGCCCGGCCGGACCGGCGCCGACGATGACGACATCGAAATCGATGCTTTCGCGCGGCGGCAGTTCACCAATTGCGGTCGGCATCGTCCGTCCTTTGTTCGCAGACCCGAAGAGAGATTTAGACGGCAAGCAAACCGCTTGCCCCCCTTTGTCGCCTTACGCGTCTTTCTAAGGAAGAGGACCCGGCAATAGGCTGATTAGGCATCTATTTTTGTAGACTACTGGGGGAATAAGCGTTGCGAGCCATCGTTCCAGAGGATGTCTCTCTTGCGTAATGTGTGGTCAGCTGCAGCAATTGGACTCATCTCATGGGACCACGCGCCCAGAGATGTCGCGGGAGAGTTGCTCCGGCAAGAGCAAGTTGTTCATCGCGGTGCATTACCTGAACATGCCCCCGCGCTTCGCTCTGCCGGGCTGACGCGGCGACGGTTTGCCCCGTTCTTTTCCTTTGCGATTGCGCTGGCGCCGATTAAAAGCGGCCACCTATCTGGTCGCCGCCCCCGAGTCTCGCCCAAAAGTCCCGCCCATCGAGTCCCGCCCATGCGTCTTAGCCGCTATTTTCTGCCCATCCTGCGCGAAAACCCGAAAGAGGCGGAGATCGTCTCGCATCGGCTGATGCTGCGCGCCGGCATGATCCGGCAGGAGGCGGCCGGCATCTATGCCTGGCTGCCGTTGGGCTTCAATGTGCTGCAGAAGGTCTCCAAGATCGTCCGCGAGGAGATGGACCGAGCCGGCGCCATCGAGCTTTTGATGCCGACCCTGCAGCTCGCCGATCTCTGGCGCGAGAGCGGCCGCTACGACGCCTATGGGCCGGAGATGCTGCGGATCAAGGATCGCCACGAGCGCGAATTGCTCTACGGGCCGACCAATGAGGAGATGATCACCGAGATCTTCCGCGCTTCGGTGCGGTCTTACCGCGACCTGCCGAAGATCCTCTATCATATCCAGTGGAAATTCCGCGACGAGCAGCGGCCGCGCTTCGGCGTCATGCGCGGGCGCGAGTTTTTGATGAAGGATGCCTATTCCTTCGATATCGACGAGGCGGCGGCGCGGCTCTCCTACAATCGCATGTTCGTCTCTTATCTGCGAATCTTCGGCCGCATGGGGCTGAAGGCGATCCCGATGCGGGCCGAGACGGGTCCGATCGGCGGCGATCTTTCCCATGAGTTCATCGTCCTCGCCGAAACGGGCGAATCCGGCGTCTTCTGCAACAAGGACGTGCTCGATCTGCCGATCCCCGGCGTCGATGTGGATTATGACGGTGATCTGACCCCGATCATCAAGGAATGGACGACGCTTTATGCGGCGACCGAGGATGTCCATGACGGGGCGCGCTTCGAGGCCGAGACGCCCGCCGAAAAACGCGTTCACACGCGCGGCATCGAGGTCGGCCAGGTCTTCTACTTCGGCGATAAATACACCAAGCCGATGAAGGCGCCGATCACCGGTCCGGACGGGACCGAGCGGCCAGCCCAATGCGGCTCCTATGGCGTCGGCGTTTCCCGCCTCGTCGGTGCCTTGATCGAGGCCAATCATGATGACGCCGGAATCATCTGGCCAGAAGAGGTGGCTCCGTTCCGAGTGGGCATCGCCAATCTCAAAGTCGGCGACGGGCCGACCGACGCGGCGTCGCTGCAGATCTATGAGGCGCTCGAAAAAGCCAAGATCGACGTGCTTTATGACGACACGGACGAGCGTCCGGGCGGCAAATTCGCGACCTTGGACATGATCGGCCTGCCATATCAGGTTATCGTGGGCCCCAAGGGCCTGGCCTCCGGCACGGTGGAAGTCAAAGCGCGGCGGACCGGGGCGCGCGAAACATTGTCGGTCGAGGCAGCGATCAACAAGCTCACCGCCTAACGAAGGGTTCTGGATGAAGCTCGCGACGGCGCCTTTCTCGCCCTATGAATGGATGGTCGCGGCGCGCTATCTCAGGGCCCGCCGCGCCGAGGGCTATGTCTCGGTCATCGCCGGCTTTTCCTTCATCGGCATCATGCTCGGCGTCGCCACGCTGATCGTCGTCATGTCAGTGATGAACGGCTTCCACAAGGAGCTGCTCGACAAGATCGTCGGCATCAACGGCCATATCTTTCTGCAGGCGGCGGACCAGCCACTGACCGATTATATCGACGTCGCGCGCCGCGCCGGCGATGTGCCCGGCGTCGATCTCGCCATTCCGTTGGTCGAAGGCTCGGCCTTTGCCTCTTCGCCCTTCTCCCAGAGCGGCGCCGGCGTTCTGGTGCGCGGCGTCTCCGGCGCCGATATCAAACGGCTGCCCGGGATCACCGGACATGTGACGAGCGGCACGCTCGACGGCTTTGCCACTTCAGGCGGCGTCGCGATCGGCCAGAGGCTAGCTGAAAACCTCAATCTGCGGGTCGGCGATCAGCTTAAGATCATCACCGCGGCCGGCGCGCAGACGCCGTTTGGCGTCGTGCCACGGGTAAAAGCCTATCCGATCACCGCGATCTTCCAGATCGGCATGGCGGAATTCGATAGTATCTTTGTCTATATGCCCTTGCCCGAGGCGCAGGCCTTCTTCAACAAGGATAGGGAAGTCAGCGTCATCGAACTGTTCCTGCGAGATGCGGAAAATATCGATGCGGTGCGCCCGAAGATCGAAGCGGCGGTGCAGCGGCCGATCATCATGACTGATTGGCGCGAGCGCAACCGCACCTTCTTCGACGCGCTGACGGTCGAGCGCAATGTGATGTTCATCATCCTGACGCTGATCGTGCTCGTCGCCGCGCTCAACATTATCTCCGGCCTCATCATGCTGGTGAAGGATAAGAGCCATGACATCGCGATCCTGCGCACCATGGGGGCGACGCGCGGCGCGATCATGCGGATCTTCCTGATTACCGGCGCCTCGATCGGCACCAGCGGAACTTTCGCGGGCTTTCTTCTCGGTCTTTTGGTGGCGGATAATGTCGAGCCGATCCGGCAGCTGTTGAACCGGCTGCTCCACGCCAATTTCTTCCCGGCGGAGCTTTATTTCCTGTCGCGGCTGCCGGCGATCGTCGATCCGAGCGATGTCGCGACCGTCGTCGGCATGACACTGGTGCTCTCTGTGCTGGCAACGATCTATCCGTCCTGGCGGGCTGCGCGGCTCGATCCGGTCGAAGCCTTGCGCTACGAGTGACATGACGGAACCCGTCCTTCAGCTCGCGAAGATCGGCCGCCGCTACAAACAGGGCGCGGCGTCGCTCGATGTGTTGCGCGGAGCCGATCTTGCGCTGTTCCCGGGCCAATCGGTCGCGCTCGTGGCGCAATCGGGCACCGGCAAATCGACGCTTCTGCACATCGCCGGGCTCTTGGAGCGGCCGGACGAGGGCGAAGTGCTGATCGGCAATCAGCCCACGACTTCAATGCCCGACGACATGCGCACGGCGCTGCGGCGCGAGGCCATCGGCTTCGTCTACCAGTTTCATCATCTGCTGCCGGAATTTTCGGCGCTCGAAAATGTCATGCTGCCGCAGATGATCCATGGCCTCTCGCGCAAGGAGGCACGCCAGAAGGCGGAGGCGTCGCTCGCCTATCTCGGCCTCGACAAGCGCGGCTCGCATCGGCCGGCGCAATTGTCGGGCGGCGAGCAGCAGCGCGTCGCAATTGCCCGCGCGGTCGCCAATGTGCCGGGGATTTTGCTTGCCGACGAGCCGACTGGAAACCTCGATCCGACGACGGCCGAGACGGTCATTACCGCGATCGAGGCTTTGGTCGCGCAGACGGGCCTTGCCGTGCTGCTCGCGACCCACAATCTCGATCTCGCAAAGCGGATGAAGCGCCGGGTGACGCTGCAGGAGGGGCGCGTCGTCGAACTGCCATGACGTGCGCGGTTAGGCGAAGGCCGATCAGATGACGTTGCTGGGATCTTGACCCAGATCTTCGAGCCGCTGGTTGAGTTTGCGGATCCGGATTTTCAACTCCGCGTTCTGAGCTTCGAGCTCGCGGATGCGCGCTTCGCTCCCTCCCATGGTGACTTCCGGAATCAGCTGCTGGGCCGAGGCTGCCTGCGGCTGGAGGGAGGTATCGAGAAAGTCGACGCCGATTGAATCCTTGTCGCGCCAGGTGAGGCGGGCGTGATGGAGCGCATTGCGTTGCGGAATAAAGATGTCGAATTCCGACGGCACCGTCACAGTATCCGTCAAGGCGACGCGGGCGCCGCTCGGCGAGATATTCTTGATGATGCAGTCGATCGTCGTCATGCGGTTGTTGAAGATGATCTGGGCGCGCAGAAAGCTTCTGACGCGATTATCGACCCGCTTCTCCAGGCCCACACTGGCCGCGCTCGCATTGGTGTCCATTACCGACTCCATTGCCAATCCCGTTCGGCTCCCCAACCCCGCTGATTGCGCGAACCCGCATCGATCGTGGCGTGTGGGCATGGTCTCGCGAAGCAGCTGAAAAACTCCGAGCGGAGCATAAGCGCATGGGAGTTAAGACTTGCTCAATTGAGATGCTCAGGAAGACCCGCTTTGCGCGAATTCGTCCGGGTGGGATGCCACGGTCCGTACAAAAATCCACAGTGTGGATTTGAGGAAGCAGAATCTTTAAGCTTTGTTATTTCAAAATCTTGCTGCGCAACATTAAAAGTAATGTATGAGCTTTTTAACCTCTCGCGCTCAGGCTGTCGGATGCACGTTTGGCGCTTCTGTGCTAAATTTCAGCGCACACGGGAGACTTCGACTTTGAAGCGCAGGATTTTCGGCATTTTGGGGCTATTCGCGCTCCTGAGCGCACTTGGGGGCTGCGATACCTGCGGCAATCTCGCGAAATTCAATCTGCCGAGCGTACCCAAGAGTTGCCACGGCGATCCGCCGGCACATTGAGCTGCTACATCGAGCGATCCTGATTCGGGCAGATGATCTACTTTCTGGATTAAATCCACGCGGCGGGCAAATATTTGAGCTGCCGTGTCGATCCGTGCGCATTCAATTTTATTGA
>JBKQRA010000114.1:0-15149 GCA_052144065.1 Methylovirgula sp.
CCGTTTTCGTCGTCTCTTGAGGCGCGGCGACCGACCGGCTAGCCCCCACCTTGTTTTTTTGCTGTTTGCTGTAATCGCGTGCCATTTCGCATTTATAACATGAAGGCGCGCTGCCAAAACAAGCTCAATTATAGAAGTTTAGGAGTGGCGTTAAGATCGCGGCGACGAAAATCGGCGCGGCATCCGCCGAACGTCGCTCCGTCTTTGTGATGGGATGCGGGGTCTTCGATTCCCCATGGAGCCTATGAGCGAGGCGATGCAGAGAGCGCCGATGGCGCGATGCGCCTAGTGGTCGGTCTTCTCGGCGACGAGCGGCGTGGCGTTCGGCGCCTTGGCCAGAAGGCCCGAAATCCGGTCCCTCTCACGCTTGAAATCGGCGAGCAGATGGCCGGTGATTTCGCGCGTGCGGGCCAGTTTCACCCGCATCGGGTCGACGAAATGGCCATTGACCAGCACTTCGTAGTGGAGATGCGGTCCCGTCGCGAGGCCGCTTTGGCCGAGATAGCCGATGACCTGGCCTTGCCGGACCCGCTGGCCTTCCTTGAGGCTGCGGGCAAAGGCCGAGAGATGGTTATAGGTCGTCTCATAGCCGTTGGCGTGCTGGATCTCGATGCGCCGGCCATAGCCCGAATCCCAGCCGACCGAGAGAATCGTGCCATTGCCGGCGGCAAAGACCGGCGTTCCGATCGAGGCAGCGAAATCGGTGCCAGTGTGCATGCGGGTATAGCCGAGGATCGGATGGAATCTCGCGCCGAAGCCCGATGTCATCTTCGCCCCGATGACCGGCACCCGCATCAGGAATTTGCGCGAGGATTTGCCGCTCTGATCGTAGAAATCGATGACGCCGTCGTCGGGCGTCTGGAACCGGTAATAGCGGAAGGTCTCGTTGCGGGCGGTAATCGACGCATAGAGCAATTCTTCACGATGTTCCGCGTCGCCGTTGTCATAAAGCGCCTCGAAGGAATCGCCGCTCGCGACCGCGCGCTGCAAATCGACGTCATTGGCGAAGATACGGATC
Source organism: Methylovirgula sp. (assembly GCA_052144065.1). GTDB lineage: Bacteria > Pseudomonadota > Alphaproteobacteria > Rhizobiales > Beijerinckiaceae > Methylovirgula. Next base: position 1,019 of record JBKQRA010000114.1, read on the forward strand.
AGATCGTCGATGATGGCGCGGGGAATATCCTGTTTGAGCGCGGTCTCGTACAGAGAATTGTAGAGCCGCATGCTGTTGTCGTCGTCATCGTCGCCTTCGGTCGCAGGCTTCTTGGCGACGGTCTCGAAATCATTGACCCGGACATAATCGCCCTGATCGGTGATGGCGACCACGCTTTCAAGCGTCTCGCCGTCATAGACCGAGAGTCTCGCAAGCGCCATATTATGGCCCGAGCCGTCGAGGTCGGCGAATAGGAGCTTGAGCCGCCGGCCCTCCGGAACCGCCGGCGCGCCGTTGCGCGGCGCGAAAGCGGCAACGATGGCGGCGATCGTCGCCTGTGGCACGGAGGCTGTCCGCAGCACGTCCTCGAGCGTCTCGCCGTGACGGATCACGACGAGCCGCTCGTCCATCTGCGAGACCTGATGCGGCGGCGTGGTGCGCGGAACATTGGTCACATTTTCCGGGACCATGCGCACTTCAATCGAGGAGAAGGGCGCATTGATCGGATCGGCGGGATTGGCATAGGCGAGCGCGCCGATCGGATTGGCGCGGCTCGTCCGCATCAACAGCGCTTGCGCCGGCAGGCCGATCGGCTGGCGGCCGACTTCGAGCTCGTTCTTGATGGTTTCAGCGACCTGCGCCTCGACCTCTTCGGTCGTCAGAACCGCGGTCGTTGACAGCGCCTGAACGGGGAAATCGCGCATCGACCAGGAGACGTCGGCATCGCCAGTCTGCGGCTCGGGCGCCGGCGCTTCGACCGGATCTCGGGCATCGGCCAGAAGCTTCAACGGGTTGTAGGGAGGAATTTCGTCGGCGAAGCCGGCGCTGGCGGTCAGGAGCGTCGTCTCGACATGGGTGAAGGAGTAGTTTTTGACGACTTCCTTGTCGCCGATCTTGATCGTCGTCGGCGCTTTGAAGCTTTGCTTGGCGGCGACGATGTCGACGGCTTTGACGAGACGGTCGCCCTTGCGGGGGTTGATACCGGTGTCCGAGTCCTTATGGACCTCGACGGCGACGGATGGCGCCTCGGCGAAATTGGATTGGTGGTCGAGCGCGGCATAGATCGCCGCGGTAATGAGCCCGGCGCCGCTGAGACCCGTCAAAACCGTGCCGAACAGCCATCGAATCGAAACCCGGCGGCGGTCGAAATGTTGCTGCCGATCTTCATTCACCTCGATCGCCGGCTCAAGCCCGATCTCGGCGATCGCCGCCGCCCCGTCGGAGCGGCCATAGGCGCTGAGGGTCTGCATCCGCAACACAAAGTTCCCGTCGTTCGCCAACCGGCCGAGCTTAACCGCGGCCTTTTGTAGGCCATTTATATCTTTGCTGCGTGGCGTATTCTCGGCATAATACCTCTTCTGCACGCCGAAACCCGAATCGGTCGCGGCCGGCTGAAACTACACCGATTGATCCCCAACGAAGCCTTTGAAGATGGCTCAATTGGGGCGAATCCAAGGGTTTCGGTTCGGTTGACAGATGGCCCGGAGCGAGCTAAACCCTTGACCCAGCGCGCGGCTTTGGCCGCGCTTTCTCGTTTTGAGTGGCTAGGTGCTTTCGCCCCAGCCGCCCGGCGAGCCCTAACAATCAAACTGCCAAAAAGCCAGCCGCCGGGCGCTTGACCGCGCCCGCTAAGAGCTGGACGAACACGAGGCAAAGATGTTCGCAGTGATCAAAACCGGCGGCAAGCAGTACAGCGTCACCGCCGACGACGTCATTACCGTCATGACCTTGGCCGGAGAGCCCGGCGAAGTCGTGACTTTCAGCGAAGTTCTGATGGTCGGCGGCGACGGCGAGCCCCGGCTCGGCGGCCCCTTCATCGAAGGCGCCACCGTAACCGGCGAAATCGTCGAGCAGACCCGCGGCCCGAAGGTTATTTCCTTCAAGAAGCGCCGCCGGCAGAACTCGAAGCGCAAGCGCGGCCACCGGCAGGATCTCACCCTGGTGAAGATCACCGGCGTGAAGCTCTGAGCTGTGGGTTGAGTGCATTTCTTGCTTCACATGAAAGCAGGCATTGCAGTTCGCAGCCCACGCGGTAAATTCATTTTTTAGAGACGGTCTGCGAGATCGCCGGAAACCGGCGGATGATCGCAGATCCGGCAGTTGGACCAGTCAGATGGCACATAAAAAGGCAGGCGGCTCCTCTCGTAACGGACGCGACTCCGAAGGTCAGCGTCTGGGCGTGAAAAAATTCGGCGGAGAGGCCGTTATCGGCGGCAACATTATTGTGCGCCAGCGCGGGACCAAATGGCATCCCGGCGCGAATGTGGGCATGGGCAAGGACCATACGCTGTTCGCGCTCGTCCCCGGCAAAGTGCAATTTAAGGCCAAAAGCGGTGGCCGCGCCTATGTAACGGTCATTGCAGCTGCCCCGCAAAGCGAGGCCGCTGAGTAAAAGGTGGAGCGATCGAGGATCTCTCCACCGGCTCCCAGAACCCGGTGGACAGGTCCTCACAAGAAGACCAGCTCAGACAAACTGAGAATGTCCGCAAAACCCGGCAGGGTTTTTGAAGGGGGAGTGGGAGCACTTCCTCTTTTTTATTTTTCGGCCGAAAGGGCCGCGGACCGGAGCTCAGAATGTCCCCGGATACTCAGATCCCGGAAGTGAAGCTTCCGACGCTGCGTTTTCCAGATTTGACCTGCGACGATATTTTTCGCCTTGAGACGAAGCGTCTTTGGCTGCGTTGGCCGCGCGCGACCGATGCGGCGGCGCTGACCGCCTTCGCGAGCCTCGCCGAGGTCGCCCGGATGACCGCCAATATCCCGCATCCCTATCCGCCCCGGGAGGCGGACCGCTTCATTCTGACGACGCGGGCGGAAAATGCGGTCGGCGCCGCTCTGCACCTCGTGATCACCCAAAAGACCGGCGCGCGCGCCGTCATCGGGCTCGTGTCGGTCGCCCTGACCGAAACCGGCGAGGCCGAGATCGGCTATGTGCTGAGGCCGGAGGCCTGGGGCAAAGGTTATGCGACCGAGGCCGTGCGGCTGATGATCGATACGGTGTTCAATCTGACGCAGACGCCGCGCGTCCATGCGAATTCGCGGCTTGGCAATTTCGCCTCGCGCCGGGTGCTGGAAAAGGCAGGCTTCGCCTATGTCGACACCGGGCTTGATCTTCTTCCGGCGCGCGGCGGCCTGCATAGCTGCGACCGCTTCCTGCTCGAACGGGCGGATTGGCGGCGCATGAACCTCGGGCCGCGCATGCCGCCTATGGTCCAGCAGCCTTCCGATGCAACCCTGGGAGAACCGGCGCCGGGGACAATGAGCGAATTGCTCTGACCTCGGCCGATCCGGGGAAATTCGTCCGGTGGAAAAGTCTAAGAGCGGGGATAACACCCCGCTCGTCTTGTCTTCAGCAGTGACGAACGCTGCCTTTTCCATGTGCAGGCCTGTGGAAAACTTGCTAAGATCAGCGGCCTAGACCATCTCATAAGATCGGCGCCGTAGCGCCCCAAGGGCTTCCAGGATGTCTTTCAAAGACGGCCTGGGGCCGCTAACGCATTTGCTCAAGACCCATGAAATTCCTCGATCAGGCCAAAATCTACATAAAATCCGGTGCCGGCGGCGCTGGATCGCTGTCGTTCCGGCGCGAGAAATACATTGAGTTCGGCGGCCCCGACGGCGGCGACGGCGGCCGCGGCGGCGATGTGATCGCGCACTGCGTCGATGGCCTCAACACGCTGGTCGATTATCGCTATCAGCAGCACTTCAAAGCCAAGACCGGCACGCACGGCATGGGCAAGAACCGCGCAGGCGGCAAAGGCGCCGACGCGATCCTGAAAGTGCCGGTCGGCACCCAAATCTACGATGCCGAGACCGAACACCTCATCGCCGATCTGACTGAGGTCGGGCAAAGCGTCGTGCTGGCGCGCGGCGGCAATGGCGGTTTCGGCAATGCGCATTTCAAGACGGCGACCAATCAGGCGCCGCGCCGCGCCAATCCCGGCCAGCCGAGTGAAGAGCGCACGCTGCATCTCGTCTTGAAACTCATCGCCGACGCCGGCCTCGTCGGTCTGCCGAATGCCGGCAAATCGACCTTCCTCGCCTCGGTCTCCGCCGCCAAACCGAAGATCGCCGATTATCCCTTCTCGACCCTGCATCCGCAGCTCGGCGTCGTCTCCTGCGACGGCCGCGAATTCGTGCTCGCCGATATTCCGGGGTTGATCGAGGGCGCCCATGAAGGCCTCGGCCTCGGCGATCATTTCCTCGGCCATGTCGAGCGCTGCCGCGTGCTTCTGCATCTCGTCGACGCCGGCTGCGAACATGCGGGCAAGGCCTATAAGACGGTCCGCCACGAATTGGAGGCCTATGATGGCGGCCTCACCGAAAAGCCGGAGATCGTCGTCTTGTCGAAGATCGACACCGTCGATGCCGACACGCTCAAAACGCAGATGGCGCGGCTGAAACGCGCCGCGAAGAAGACGCCGCTCAAAGTCTCGGCGGCGACGCATCAGAATGTCGACATTGTGCTGCGCGCTTTGCTCGCGGCAATCGACGGTCATGTGGAGGAAGAGGCGCCCGTTACGGAGGTTGCCGAATGGCATCCGTAACCGACATCGCCGCCTATCGGGCCAGCGAACCGGCGCGCCCCCAGTTCGATCAGTTCCGCCGCATCACGATCAAGGTCGGCTCGTCGCTGCTCGTTGACTCCGTGCAAGGCGCTTTGCGCCGCGACTGGCTTGAGACCCTCGCCGACGATATCGCGGCGCTGCATGCGCGCGGCACCGATGTGCTTGTCGTCTCGTCCGGCGCGGTTGCGCTCGGGCGCAGCGTGCTCGGCCTCGCGCCCGGCCTGTTGAAGCTCGAAGACAGCCAGGCGGCCGCCGCCGTCGGCCAGATCGCGCTGGCCCGCATCTGGGCCGAAGTGCTCGGCAATCGCAACATCACCGCCGGCCAGATCCTCGTCACTTTTGCCGATACGGAAGAGCGCCGCCGCTATCTGAACGCGCGCGCCACCATCGGCCGTCTGCTCGACATGAAGGCCGTGCCGGTCATCAATGAGAACGACACGGTCGCGACGAGCGAGATCCGCTATGGCGACAATGACAGACTCGCCGCGCGGGTCGCGACCATGGCCTCCTCCGATCTTTTGATCCTGCTCTCCGATGTCGCGGGGCTTTATACGGCGCCACCGGCAGACAATCCCGATGCAAAACTCATCGATGTCGTGCCACGCATCTCCGCCGAGATCGAAGCGATGGCAGGCGGCGCCGCATCCAATCTCTCGCGCGGCGGCATGCGGACCAAAATCGAAGCCGGCAAGATCGCGACGACCGCCGGCACCCATATGCTGATCGCCGACGGCCGAGTGCTGCATCCGATCGCGCGGCTGAGCGAAGCGGCCTCCTGCACCTGGTTTTTGACCGGCACCAATCCGATCACCGCACGCAAGAAATGGATCGCCGGCTCGCTCGAGCCGCGCGGCACGCTGCACGTGGATCTCGGCGCGGCGAAAGCGATCGCCAGCGGCGCCAGCCTTCTGCCGGCCGGCGTCAAGCGGGTCGAAGGCAATTTCGCGCGTGGCGATTGCGTCATCATTCGCGACGAACATGGCGCCGAGATCGGCCGCGGCCTGGTCGCCTATGATGCAAGCGATGCGGTGCAGATCGCCGGCCGCAACTCGCGCGACATCGAAGCGCTCCTCGGGCTCGCCGGCCGTGCCGAGGTCATTCACCGCGACGACATGGTGCTCGCAGGGGATTAAGTGACAGCCTTACACCGATGATGATCCCTTACGCTCATCAATCACGACCCGCGCAATAAAATGCTTACGGCTTTGGTGGGGTGGCGCCGGACCACGGACCCGGAGCGTTGCCCGGCGTGGATGGTTGAGACTCTTGACCGAACGCGCCGCTCAAAGCCGTGAGGCCGGCTAGCCCGCCGAGCTGCATCGTTTCGACCGCCGTGCTCGGCACGATGATGATCTTGGCATTGTTACTTTTCAATCCCTCGTAGAGCATATTCATCGCCCGCAAATGAAAGGCGATCGGATCATTGGCGTAGGTTTTTGCCGCCTCGCCGAATTTCTCAGCGACCTGCCGTTCTGAATCGCCGAGGATGACGCGCGCCTGACGTTCGCGCTCCGCCTGCGCCTGCATCGACATCGCGTCTTCAAGAGCCGCCGGAATCAAGACATCCTTGACCTCGACCGCAATGACATTGATGCCCCAAGGCTCGGTCCGTACGTCGATGATCCTTTGCAACTCATCGCTGATCTTTTCCCGGCCTTCGAGCATGTCGCACAACATGGTCTTGCCGATGACGTCGCGCAGCGCGGTCTGCGCCGCCCAATTGATGGCGCTGACGTAATCGGCAACGTCGAGTGCCGCCCGCTTCGGATCAACGACCTTCCAGAACAGCACGGCATCGACATCCACCGGCACTGTATCCTTGGTCAGCGTCTTTTCGGCGCTGAAGGCGTTGGTGATCACGCGCGTGTCGATCCAATAGGCAACCGTCTCGATGATCGGGATGATGAAAAACAGGCCCGGGCCTTCAAGCGAACGGAAACGACCAAGCCGCAGCACGACGACGCGTTCCCACTGATCAGCAATCTTGACGGAATAGGAAACGATCGACGCGATGATGAACGAACAGCCGGCGATCACCAAGCTTTGCTCATAGCCGGCAACCGCGAAATTTATATAGGCAACGATTAATCCGATGCCGAAGATGACGACGAAGATCAAGCTTGGCAGAGAATTGGGTTTCCTCATCTCGATCCCCTTTTATGTTGGCGGCAGTTCCAAAATCTTCAGAACATCCTAAGGATCGTTGGGTTGATACAGCGCAATATTGAAACGAAAAATCGCCGAGATTTTTGATGACAGCATCCGAACGGGCGCCAATGCCGATAAAATGAGGAGGCGAAGATGACCAATAAATTTCAGCTCTCTTTGGCACCGGAGAACCTTTGGCAGGCGATCAATCCCTGGACCTTCTATCAGCAGGGCGCGCAATTCGGGCTCATCAACATTGATTTGGGCCTGACGCCACATCCGGAAGTCGAGCAGGCCGTGCTCGACGAGGTCGGCAGCTATGGCCGGCAATTGGGCCATATCGGCGATGCGCTCGAAGTGCTTCTCGACCACCTCAAGCTCGATGGCCTGAGCCCGTCCGAGAAGGACGCGCTCGCGGTTCTGCGTGGCGAACTCGCAGCGATACGGCAGGTGAAGCAGCGCAGCCTATCGGGCCCGCAGCCGAAGGCCGCCGCGGCGCAATAGAGGGCCATGCCGAACGCAAATCGCCCGCTGCGTCGCGCCACCGCAGATGCCCTCTGCCTGGCAGCAAGCTGAGCAGGCGGCTCATTAGTGCCTTGAAAATGCTTGGCAATTGATCGAGCGCAGATGCAAAAATAAGAAAAAGGCTTGCATTAATCAGCATTTAACTAAAAATGGACTCAATGAAGCTCCAGCAAGGTTGCGAGTAGACTTGACTGATCGGCTCGAACGGCGGTCAGATACTCGTAAACAGCTCAGGCGGTTGGCCGCCATTTAGTGGCCGCAATGCTGAAGCTCTATGGAGCCATAAGGCTTGTGACGGACAATGGTCCGGAGGGGGCGAATGACATACGGGGTGGGAACGCCGCGTGATTTCATTCCATATGAATGCACGCGTTTATCTTGGAAGACCGTCTATCAATGTACGCTCGGCGCGGCGACGCTTTCACTTGGCGTGCTCGTCGGTGGCCTTTTCCTTTACGGACGTCCTGGTTTTGAACTCGGCGCAGGTAAAGCGCCTGAGATCACCTCGTCTTCTGTCAAAACGGCCGCCAAGGCGTCTCCTAGAGCATCGGGCTTCGCGCTGGTGACGGCGCTGCGCCTGCATCGCTCGGATGTCGCCAATAACGAGGATAAGGCCGTAAAGGTTGCATCCGCGCCGGCGAATAAGCCGTCGGGCTTTGCCGCTCTGATCATGCCGCTGCGGGAAGCAAGCCATCTCACCGCCGCCAACGTCTATGGCGGGTTGCTCGATCCGACGCTGGCAGGCGGCAACGCGCCGCAATCCTTCGCAGAAAGCCATCCGCTCGGCGCCGTCTTTGCCGCGCTCCCGCCGCAGACGACGAACCAGCTCGCGCCCGAAGTCGCCGAATTGGAAACCGCCGTTCCCGTACCGGAACCGCGTCCCGAGATCGCGCAGACCGAGACGCCGGAGGACGTAGCCAGCGTACCGATGCCGATGCCGCGTCCGGCGGAACTCGCTTCTGTCAGCCATGAGCCGGAACGGGCGGGCCTCCGCCACTTCGCTCAAGAGAAGGAAAAGCAGCAAACCGTCGCCGAAGCGACGCCGCCCGCTGCCGCGACCCAGCCAGACAAGCCGTCCTTCTTCGACAAGCTCTTCGGTTCCCCCCAGGAAAAACCCGTCGGCGCCACGCTCGCTTACGCCTCGGCTGAGGACAATGGCGGCATTGGCGGCATATTCGGCAATCGCAAAGCGGTCGCCACTGCGCCGATCGGCGGGTTCGACCGCTACACCGCCGTCTATAATATCGCCGCGCACACGGTTTATCTGCCGGACGGCACCCGCCTCGAAGCCCATTCGGGTCTCGGCGAGATGATGGACAACCCGCACTATGTCAAAGAGCGCATGCGCGGTGCGACTCCCCCGGCTGTCTATGAACTGCAGCCGCGCGAACAGCTCTTCCACGGCGTCCAGGCGCTGCGCCTCAATCCGGTCGGCGGCGAAGTCTTCGGCCGCACTGGCCTCCTGGCGCATACTTATATGCTCGGACCGAACGGCCAGTCGAACGGCTGCGTCTCTTTCCGAGACTATGCGGCCTTCCTGCGCGCCTATGAGAACGGGCAGATCAAGCGCCTCGCCGTCGTCGCCGGCCTCTAAGCCCGGCTAGACTGCGGCCCTTAGCTAAATTAGCGGATAGACGTTTTATTCGGCCGCGTCGCGGACGTCTGCGTCATCGTGCAGATGCGGGCCGGCGCGGCGCACATAATCCAGCACATTGCCCATATGCACATTCGGGCCGCCCGGCCGCGGGGCGATGAGATCCTTCTGCCGCAAGAGCGCGACGAATTCCTCATAGTCGGGATGCTGCGGCGAGCCGATGAAGGCCTCTTTATGCTCGTCGCCGCTGAAGATGTCGCGTTTGCGGATCATCTGGAACGAAACCATGTCGGCCGCATAGTCCGCGCCGAGCTGGATGAAGTCCGGGATCTCGCGGAAATTGCGCGCTTGCACGACCATCGAAAATTCAAGCTCGGCAAGTTCGCCGGAGCGGCGCAACTCACGGACGAATTCGAGATTCTTGAGCAGCCGCTCGAAGCTGCCGCCGCGCCGCACGAAAGCATAAGTGTCGGGCCGCGCCGCATCGATCGAGATCTGCGCATAACGCACCCGGCCTGAAAGCCCCAGCTCCTGCCAGGCGCGCCGGTCCCAGAGCTGGCCGTTCGTCTGCAGATTGATCTTCAGATGCGGAAACTGATCGGCGCGGGTGATGCGCTTGATGAGATTACGAAAGTGATTACTGCCGAAAGGATCGCCGGAGCCGGTGATGGTCGCTGCCTCGGCATCGCGCAACAGCGGCACGATCACGCGCTCGATCAACCCGTCGAGACGTGACTGCTTCGCCTTGTCGGCGGTGATCATCACGGCGCGGCAGGATGGGCACGTCAGATTGCAGGATTTGTCGTGCGACAGGACCACCCGCTTCGGCGGCGCCGCCTTCTTTTCCGGCAGATAGGCAGCGAGAAGATCTTTCACTTCCTGGCTGTCGCGGGACGGCAGGCTACGATTGGCGATCGCGCTGCAATGGACGCGGCTGCAATAGGCGAAGGAGCCGTCGATGATCGACTCCCGCAGCTTTTGCGCGGTCTCACCGGACCAAAGCTCTTCCGGATCGCTGTCGAGCTTGCCGATCGGCGTCGGCAGCCAGATGGGACAGCAGACATAGGCGAGGCCCTGATGCGTCGTCTCCAGAGTGGTGAAGGGATTGGCACAGAAATGGCCTTTTAAATAGGCCTCTGTATCGAGGTTCTGCTGCTCTTTTTGCCGGCGGCGCTGGCGGCGCCGCTGCATGATGTTGCGCTCGATCCAATGGCTCGTCGCTTCGACCCAGCGGTCGTTCTGACGCCGGCCGAGATAGGTATAAAGCCGCATGATCGCCGGCTTCAGGAGACGAGAGGCAGGGTCAGCCATGCCGCGGCCCGCAGTTTTGAAGGACATCGCCTTCGACTAGACCCAACGCCCGCCCGATACAAGCCGACATCAGGCGCCCTCGAGATGCGCGATCCGCTCCGGCACCGGCGGATGCGAATAATAGAAGAGCGTGTAGAGCGGGTCCGGCGTCAGCGTCGCCAGATTGTCCCGCGACAGTTTGGTGAGCGCGCTGATCATCGGCTTCGGACCGACCATGGATTTCGCAAATCCATCGGCCTGGAACTCCGCCCGCCGCGACAGGAAATTGGTGAAAGGCGACAGGAGATGGGAGAACGGCCCCATCGCGAAAAGCACGATCACGAGGACGAGTCCCGGATCGTTTGGCAGGCCGAAGACCGTGGCCAGGGCACCGGCCGAAAAGGCCCAGCCGAGGATCGCAAAAGCAAAGAAGGTGAGTACCGCCGCCTCGATGATCCGTTCTCTTATATGGCCATATTTGAAATGGCCGAGCTCATGCGCCAGCACGGAGAGGATTTCCTCTTCGCTGTGCTTTTGCAAAAGCGTGTCGAAGAAGACGATCCGCTTCGCTTTGCCGAAGCCGGAGAAATAGGCATTGCCATGCGTCGAGCGCTTCGACGCGTCCATCACGAAAAGCCCGTTGCTGGCGAAGCCGCATTTGGTCAGCAGCGCTTCGATATGCTGCTTCAGCGGCGTGTCGGGCATGGGCGTGAATTTGTTGAAAAGCGGCGCGATGAAGGTCGGATAGATGATCGTCATCGCCAGCATCACGACCATGAAGCCCGCCCAGGCAAGAAGCCACCAGATGTTCGGGATCGCGCGCGCCAGCGCGAAGAAGGCGAGCAGCAAAGGCACTGCGATGCAGAGCTGCAGCACCGCGCCCTTGGCCTGATCGCGCAGGAACATGCTCGGGGTCATGCGGTTGAAGCCGAATTTCGCTTCAAGCCCAAAGGTTCGGATCAGCGTGAACGGCAGATCGAGCACATAGCCGACCGCGGCAATCAGCAAGACGACCGCGATGCTGCGCCAAAGGCCAGCGGGAACGACATGCGCGACGAGCGCATAGGCGGGCTTGAGAAAGATCGCGAGCCAAAGGACGGCAATCAGCGTGTCGAAGCTCTTCTGCACCATGCTGAGCTGCGTCCGCGCCAATGTGTAGTCCGCCGCGCGGCGATGCTCCTCAAGGCTAAGTTCGCCGGCGAAGGCCGACGGCACTTCGTCCTTATGCGCCGCGACGGCGGCGAGCTGGCGGCGCTCCAGATAGATTTCGAGGAGGCCCGACAGGATGATCGCGGCAAAGACAAGCGGAGGAATGAGGGTCATGAAGCTCTCGGATCCAGCCAAAAGAGTGGCCTGCGGATTGGCTTTAAGGCAGATGGTGAAGCGCGGGTGCGCCCGCAAGCGGGTCGAATGGTGCCGCCATATCCGGGCAAAAAGCCTATCCTGCCGCCGGACTGGCCTCTGGCTACCCATACGGCTATATCTTGATTGGCTTTGCGACGCCAAAAAGGCAAGATCGCGCCTCGAAAAAGCAGTTTGGAGCCGATGGAAACCCTCAAACTCGTCGATGTCGGCGGCGATATTCCAGCCGTCATGGCAACGCTTGGCCGTGCCGCGCGCCGCGCCGCCCATGCCATGTCGCTTGCCGCGCCGGAGACGAAGAATAGGGCCCTGCTTGTCGCCGCCGAGCGCCTCATGGCGCGCAGCGGCGAGATTCTCGCGGCCAATCAGCGCGATATGGCTGAGGCTGTAAGCCGTGGCACGAGCGGCGCCTTTCTCGACCGGCTGAAGCTCGACGACGGCCGCATCGCCGCCATGGCGAAAGGGCTCGGGGAGATCGCTGCTTTGCCCGATCCGGTCGGCCGCATCCTCGCAACCTTCGAGCGTCCCAACGGCCTTGTGATCGAGCGCGTCGCGACGCCGCTCGGCGTCATCGGCGTGATCTTTGAAAGCCGCCCGGCGGTGGCCGCCGACGCCGGCGCGCTCTGCCTCAAGGCCGGCAATGCGGCGATCCTGCGCGGCGGCTCGGAGAGTTTTCATTCCGTCGCCGTCATTCATCAATGCCTCGTCGAGGGGCTTGCCGCAGCCGGATTGCCTGAGGCCGCGATCACCCTCGTTCCGGTGAAGGACCGCGCCGCCGTCGGCGAAATGCTCAAAGGCCTCGACGGCAATCTCGATGTCATCGTGCCGCGCGGCGGCAAGAGCCTCGTCGCACGCGTGCAGACAGAGGCGCGCGTGCCAGTCTTCGCTCATCTCGAAGGCATCAACCATGTCTATGTCGATCGCGACGCCGATCTCGGCAAAGCGCTCGCCATTTTGAAAAATTCGAAGCTGCGGCGCACCGGCATATGCGGCGCCGCCGAGACCTTGCTCGTCGATCGCGCTTGCGCCGAAAAAATGCTCGCGCCGCTCGTGAAGATGCTGCTCGATGAAGGCTGCGAAGTGCGCGGCGACCCGGCGACGCAAGCCGTCGATCCGCGCGTCACCGCCGCGACGGACGAAGATTGGGCGACCGAATATCTCGACGCGATTATGTCAGCGCGCGTCGTCGACGGCCTCGATGGCGCCATCGCGCATATCGAGACTTACGGCTCGCATCACACCGACTGCATCGTGACCGAAAATATGGCGGCCGCAGAGCGCTTTCTGCGCGAGGTCGACTCGGCGATCGTACTGCATAATGCCTCGACGCAATTCGCCGACGGCGGCGAATTCGGCTTCGGCGCCGAGATCGGCATAGCGACGGGCCGCATGCATGCGCGCGGCCCTGTCGGCCTGGAGCAGCTGACCTCATTCAAATATCGCGTGCATGGCACGGGGCAGCTGCGCGCGTGAGACAAGCGTGAGAGCCGGCGCCGCCTATAAACTGCCGCCATTCGCGCCGGGGCAGAAGATCGGCCTCTTCGGCGGCAGCTTCAATCCTCCGCATGAAGGCCATCGCGGCGCCAGCCTGATGGCGCTCCGGCGTCTCGGCCTTGATCGGATCTGGTGGCTGGTGAGCCCCGGCAATCCGCTGAAGGATACAAGCCATCTGCCGGCGCTGGAGACGCGGATCGCCGCGGTGCGCGGTCTCGCCCAACATCCGCGCATCGAAGTGACGGGGATCGAAGCGGCGATCGGCACAAGCTACACATTCGAGACGATCGCATGGCTGCTGCAGCATTGCCCGGGCGTTCGCTTCGTCTGGATCATGGGCGCCGATAATCTCGCCACTTTTCATCAGTGGCGCTGCTGGCGCGACATTGTCGCTTCCGTGCCGATCGCGGTCATCGACCGGCCAGGATCGACCTGGTCGGCGATCCACTCGCCTGCTGGCGAATTGTTGAGCCGCTATCGCGTCGATGAAAATAACGGACGTGCTTTTGCGACGTGCAAGCCTCCGGCCTTCATCTTCCTGCACGGGCCGCGTTCGGCGCTCTCCTCGACGGCGTTGCGCGCCAAAGCGGCACCGAAAGCACCCTAACGCAAACAGCTAGAACTCTTGCCATTCGCCGGCGCCGGAATTCGCCACCGCGAGTTTAGGCCGCCTGCCTGCCGCAGCGACAGCCCGTGCCGCGGACCTTGGCGCAGGCGGCGGGGGGGCGCTGCGATGCGTATGACGCGCTTCCATCTCGAAACCGTCGACGAGCGCGACGAGCTGCGCGGCTTCCGCCCGCAACGAATGCGTCGCCGCCGTTGTCTGCTCCATCATCGAGGCATTGTGCTGCGTCGCCTTATCGATCTGCGAAATCGCGGTATCGATCTCGGCAAGACCGGAGGACTGTTCGGCCGTGGCCGATGCAATGCCGCTGACAAGCTCATCGATATGGATGATCTGCTCAATCGTCGTCTTCAGCGCCTCGCCCGTCTCGCGGACCAGATGGACGCCTTGATCGATTTGATTCGTCGATTCGTTGATGATGCTCTTGATCTCCTTCGCCGCTTCGGCGGAGCGCTGCGCGAGGCCGCGCACTTCTGATGCGACGACCGCAAAACCGCGGCCGGCTTCGCCGGCGCGCGCCGCCTC
>JBKQRA010000115.1:0-3213 GCA_052144065.1 Methylovirgula sp.
TCCGCCGGCGGCGAAACACGCGCTTTGCTGGAAATTTGGAGCGGGCGAAGGGATTCGAACCCTCGACCCCAACCTTGGCAAGGTTGTGCTCTACCCCTGAGCTACACCCGCATCCGTCGCGGCGGACCGCGTCGGGGGTATATGCCGCAATCTGAACCCGAATGCAACCAGCCTCCAACCGCCTCTTGGGATCTCCACCCGGGATCTCCACGCAGCACGATCGCCACCTATATTCTCCTAAAGTTGACGACGTTTCGGGATGCCGCAATCGGCCATTTCCCGAAAATTCTACCGGACATATTTTTGCGTGCTATAGGCTGGCCTGAGCGTCAGGCAGGAGGAGGAAAGCCACATATGGTGCAACAAGCATCTCGGGATGCCCCAGCTCCGGCTCCCCGTGAAGATGGCACGCCGATCATCAAGGAGACGACGACGCAGACTTTTGGCGTCGATGTCCTGACCGAATCCGCCTATCAGCCGGTTCTGGTCGATTTCTGGGCGCCCTGGTGCGAGCCCTGCAAGCAGCTGACCCCCATCATCGAAAAAGTGGTCAAGGCCGGCGGCGGCAAGATCAAGCTCGTGAAGATGAATATCGACGAGCATCCGCAAATCGCCGGGCGTCTCGGCGTCCGCTCGATCCCTGCCGTCATCGCTTTCCAGAAATCGCAGCCGGTCGACGGCTTCATGGGCGCCATGCCCGAGAGCCAGGTGCGCGGCTTCGTCGAGCGTCTCGTCGGCCCGCTCGGCAGCGACGACGAGCTTGCCGATGCGGAAGCGGCGCTGGCGCAGGGCGACGTCCCGGCGGCGGCGGAGATTTTCGCCGAGCTGCTCAACCAGAATCCGGCCGATATGATCGCCTTCGGTGGTCTCATTCGCGCCTATGTCGCGCAAGGCGACGTTGAAGGCGCCAAAGATCTCCTGGCGCAGGTGCCGGCACCCGCGGCGCAGGACCCAGCCATTGTCGCGGCCCGCGCGGCGCTCGAAAATGCGGTCCAGGCCGCCTCGGTCGGCGATTTGTCCGAGCTTGCCCTCCTGCTTTTGTCGGAGCCGAACGATCACAAATCCCGGCTTGACCTGGCTTTGGCGCTCAATGCGCTCGGCCGCCGCGAGGAAGCGGCAGACGCCTTGCTTGAGATCGTCAAGCGCGACCGCACCTGGAACGAAGACGGCGGCCGCAAGCAATTGTTGCAATTCTTCGATGCCTGGGGACCGATGGACCCCAATACGATTGCCGCGCGCCGCAAGCTGTCGTCGCTTCTGTTTTCCTGAAGCCAAGCGATGAAGGCAAGCGAGGGGGCGCGCTCAGAAGGACCTGAACGATGGTCATGAACACTCCTTACGGCGACCCGGATGAGGTGCCGAGCGTGATTGCGGTCTTCCCTCTGACCGGCGCGCTGCTTTTGCCGCGCGGCGAACTGCCGCTCAATATATTCGAGCCGCGCTATCTCGCGATGATCGACGACGCGATGAAATCGCACCGAATCATCGGCATGATCCAGCCGGAAGAAAACAGCTCCTATCGCGACGTTCCGGGCCTGCTGCAGATCGGCTGCGCCGGCCGCATCACCCAGCTCGCCGAGACCGGCGACGGGCGCTATCATCTGACGCTGACCGGCATCGCGCGGTTTCGGATTCTCGAAGAGATTCCGGCGATGACGCCCTATCGGCAATGCCGCATCGATTTCTCGGAATTTCGCACCGATTTCACCCCGAGCATTGGCGAGAACGCCGTCGACCGCGACAGCGTGATCCGCACCCTGCGCGATTTCGCCGAAGCCAATCAGCTGCAGATCGATTGGAACAGCATTCACGAGGCGCCGAACGAGGCGCTCGTCAATGCGCTCGCGATGATGAGCCCTTACGGCCCGAAAGAGAAACAGGCGCTGCTCGAAGCCCCCGATCTCAAAGCCCGCGCCGAAGTCCTCGTCGCGATCGCCGAGATCGAGCTCGCGCGCGGCAAGAATCACTCTTCGCCGCTGCAATGATCGGAAAGATATGATGAGCGACAAAGACACGAAGCTCGTGCCGGTCGAGACCACCTCCGAACCGACGCGCATCGATCCGCGGCTTCTTGAAATCCTCGTCTGCCCGCTGACCAAGACGACGCTCGAATATGATGCCGCGCGGCAGGAATTGATCTCGCGCGCCGGCAAACGCGCCTATCCGATCCGTGACGGGATTCCGATCATGCTCCCCGACGAGGCCCGTATTCTCGAAGAGTGAGCCGCCCACCCAGCATGTCCGATCCGATCGACGGCCTCGTCCAAATTCTCGACCTCGAAAAGATCGAGCACAATATCTTTCGCGGCCATAGCCCGCAGGTCGGCTGGCAGCGCGTCTTCGGCGGCCTCGTCGTGGCGCAGGCGCTCGTCGCCGCGGCCCGCACCGTCGAAGGGCGTCCGCCGCATTCACTGCACGGCTATTTCATGCTGCCCGGCGATCCGGCGCTGCCGATCGTCTATGAAGTCGACCGCATTCGCGACGGCGCGAGTTTCACCACGCGGCGCTGCAATGCGATCCAGCATGGCCGCGCGATCTTCTCGCTTTCCGCCTCCTTCCAGGTGGTCGAGGAGGGACTGGAGCATGCGCTGCCGATTCCCGACGTCCCGCGCCCGGACGAGCTGGCGACCGAGACCGAGCTGCATGCGCGCTTCGCGCATCTTTTGCCCGAATCGATGCGGCGCTGGTTCGAATCGACCAATCGGCCGATCGAGATCCGCCCCGTCGACCCGCTGCGCTATCTCGGCCAGACCGCGAAAACCCCGGTTCAATATGTCTGGCTGAAGACTGTCCGGCCGCTGCCCGACGATCAAGCCATTCATAACGCAGTGCTAGCCTATCTTTCCGACATGACGCTGCTCGATACAGCGCTCGTCGCGCATGGCCGCACGCTGTTCGATCCCGATCTGCAGGTTGCGAGCCTCGATCACGCGCTCTGGTTTCATCGCTCGTTCCGCGCCGACGAATGGCTGCTCTATGCGCAGGACAGCCCAAACACCAGCGGCGCCCGTGGCCTGACCCGCGGGCTGATTTATGCGCATGATGGCCGCCTCGTCGCCTCCGTCGCGCAGGAAGGCCTGCTGCGGGTACGTCCGGCGCGCTAAAGAGCCTTCTTGGTCCGTAGCTTGCTTCAAGAGCGACTGGAGCGCGCCCGGCCCTTTCCCGCGGCTATGCCTTTTCGATCGAAAATTTCGCCAGCCTCTCATTTCAATC
>JBKQRA010000116.1:0-20052 GCA_052144065.1 Methylovirgula sp.
CTTGGGGTTGGATCACCTATGATCCGGCGCTGAACCTCGTCTATTACGGCTCGGGCAACCCGTCGACCTGGAACCCGGTGCAGCGTCCGGGCGACAACAAGTGGTCGATGACCATTTGGGCGCGCGATGCCGACACCGGCATGGCCAAGTGGGTCTATCAGATGACGCCCCATGATCAGTGGGACTATGACGGCATCAACGAGATGATCCTCTCCGACCAGTCCATGGGCGGAAAAGAGCGCAAGCTCCTGACGCACTTCGATCGTAACGGCTTCGGCTACACGCTCGATCGCGTCACCGGCGAACTGCTCGTCGCCGAAAAGTTTGACCCGAAGGTCAACTGGGCGACCAAGGTTGATATGGACAAGTCGTCCAAGACCTATGGCCGGCCGATGGTCGTCGAAAAATATGCGCCGGGCTCCCAGGGCACCGACGTGAACTACACGGGCATCTGCCCGGCGGCTCTCGGCTCCAAGGACGAGCAGCCCGCGGCCTACTCGCCGCTCACCAAGCTCTTCTACGTGCCGACCAACCATGTCTGCATGGATTACGAGCCCTTCAAGGTGAGCTACACCGCTGGTCAGCCGTATGTCGGCGCGACCCTGTCCATGTATCCGCCGCCCGGCGAATCCAACATGGGCAACTTCATCGCTTGGGACGGCACGAAGGGTAAGATCGTTTGGTCGGATCCGGAGCAGTTCTCGGTGTGGTCTGGCGCTCTCGCCACCGCTTCGGGCGTCGTCTTCTACGGCACGCTTGAGGGCTACCTCAAGGCTGTCGACGCGAAGAGCGGCAAGGAGCTTTGGAAGTTCAAGACTCCGTCCGGCATCATCGGCAACGTCAATGCCTACGAGCATAACGGCAAGGAATATGTCGCTATCCTCTCCGGCGTCGGCGGTTGGGCGGGCATCGGCCTTGCGGCCGGCCTGACCAAGCCAACCGATGGTCTCGGCGCGGTCGGTGGCTATGCGGCTCTGTCCAACTACACCGCTCTCGGCGGTCAGTTGACGGTCTTCGCTCTGCCTGGCGAATGATCTGACGACGATCGACTAAAAACGCCCGGCGTATCACGCAAGGATACGCCGGGTTTTTTTTGGCCGCGAGCTGAGCCGCGAAAGCCTTCGCAAAAGTCTCGGGACGCCATCCCTACAGAATGGTCCCGAATCGTCCGTCAATCGGAGACGCCATGCGCCAGACCAAAGCACTTAATCGAACGTTTGGGATCGCCTTCGCCTTTTTAGGTGCGCTGGTCGCGGCCGCCGCTTTCTGGCAGGTCTCCAATGCGCGGGCACAGGATGAAAACGGTGCGATCGAATTGGTCGATCCCAAGGTTCTGCGGGTTTGCGCCGACCCTTCGCATCTGCCGTTTTCGAATCAGAAGGGTGAAGGCTTCGAAAACAAGATCGCGGAACTCTTGGCGAAGAAGCTCGGCAAAGGCATCGCCTATACGTTTTATCCCGACAGTTCGGGCTTCATCAAAAACACGCTGAACGCCATGCGCTGCGACGTCGTAATGGGCGTTGCGCAAGGCGACGACTTGGTGCAGACGAGCAATCCTTACTACCGCACCGGCTATGTGCTGGTGACGAAGAAGGACTCGGATATTGCCGACGTTGACTCGCTCGCCGATCCGAAACTCAAGACCAAGCGGATCGGCGTGACCGCGGGCTCGGCGCCGGCGAATTATCTCGTCATGGACGGGCTGATCGACAAGGCGAAGTCCTATCCTCTCTTCGTCGACACGCGTTTCTCCTCGCCCGAAAAAGATATGATCAAGGATCTGGAAGCCGGCACGATCGACGCCGCCATCCTTTGGGCGCCAATCGGCGGCTATCTCGCGAAAAATTCGTCGGTGCCTCTGAGCGTCCATATGCTCGTGAAGGAGACGGGCGGGCCGCAGATGGTCTATCGCATCTGCATGGGCGTCCGGCACAGCGATCAGAATTGGAAGCGGACGCTGAACAGACTGATCGCCGCCAATGCGCCCGAGATCAACGGCATCTTGCAGAGCTACGGCGTTCCGCTGCTCGACGAAAAAGATGCGCCGATCACGCGCTGACGACAGCGATGATCATGGTCGCAAGGCTCCAGGCGGGGCTGTTCTCGGTCGGTCTTTTCGGCCTCGCCGTGGCGTTCTTTTGCGCAGGGGCCCGCGCCGAGACGGTGCCCGAGCCTTCATCTTATCGGATGTCGGATTATCGCGCCCCGACGCCCGCCACCATCGATGGGCAAAAGGGTCTGACGACGGCTGAGGCGCATGCGCTTTGGGCCAACCATGGCTCGGTCTTCATCGACGTCCTGCCGCGCGTGCCGAAGCCCGCCAATCTGGCGCCGGGCACGATCTGGCGAGACAAGCCGCGTGCCGATATTCCGGGCAGTCTCTGGCTGCCCGATACGGGCTATGGCGCGCTAGCGCCGCCGGTCGAAGCCTATTTTGAACGCGGGCTAAGGAAGCGACGAAAGGCGGGAGCGATCAGACCCTCGTCCTCTATTGCCTCCGTCAATGCTGGATGTCCTGGAACGCCGCCAAGCGTGCGAAGAGCTTGGGTTATAAAAATGTGTTCTGGTTCCCGGACGGAACCAATGGCTGGGAAGAGGCGGGCTTTCCGCTTGAGCCGCGCGAACCGTTGAAGCGCGATTGAGCCGCGCCCGCGGACAGTCATTATTCCATCTGGGATTGGATCTCGCGGGCGAGCGCAAAGAGCCGCTGCTCGATCAGGACCGGAGCTTCGCAGACATAGGTCAATGTCTTGCGGCGGTCCTCGAAAATCCGCATGTCCCATTGCAGCTGTTTCGCTGCCGCGGATACGGGACTTGCCGGATCATTCGCCTCTTCCGGCGATAGCGACTTGTCCTGCGCCTCATGCAGCTTCTCGTTTTCGGTGCGGATCTTATCGGCCATCTCGCGTTGCCTCTGGCCGAAGCGCAGCAGCCCTTCGAGCACTTGGCCGCGCTCCCCGTCGAGCTTGTCGAACAAGAGCGCGAAGAGAAGCGTCAGCTTTTGCTTGCGGTCGGCGCCGGCGGATTTGGCGAAGGCATCGATCTCGGCTTTGGCCTGATCGAGCGGCAGCCGGCGCTGCGCGAGCTTGGTCGCGAGTTCATCGAGCTGCGGATCGGCGGATTTGTCCAGGCCTTGGATCGAGGGCCCCGTCCACATGGTCGCCGGCGAGAGCTTGCTGACGAGGATCTGCTGGCAGGGCCAATCTGGATCGGCCTTATTCGCTGGCGTGTAGGCCCATGCGAACGCGCAAGATGACAGTGTCGCAAGCAGCGTGGCGCCCGCGACAAGGCCGCGATTGTTCATGTTTTTCTCCTCAATCCGCGCTCTTATAATGGCGGCAGAGCGAAATGGCGACAAGGCCGGTCGGCCGCCGCTGCGTCGGGACTTACACGGCGCTGACAAATATTTTGGCAAACGCCGGTTTGGAGCCTCCGGCAGCGCCAAGCTGTCGCCATTGCCCTTTGAGGCTGAGCCCATATAATTGAGGCCGGAAGCGCTTCCTTAAGCCCTTGAGGGCTTTATCTATCTTTGGCTGAAGGCGGCTTTGTTCCGGGCTGCGGCTCATCTTGCCGCGCCAGCGTTCCTCGAAGCGATCCGAGCCTTAGCGCGTGCTGCGCCTCGGGCGGCCCATGAATTCCGGTGTGTAATGACCCTGATGCTTGCCAGCGTCGCCGACGTCGCAGAAGCCGAAATCGCGATCGTCGAAGGCGCCGATATTATAGATTTGAAGGACCCGCTCGAGGGCCCGCTCGGGGCGCTGCCGTTGGCCACCGTCGCCGCGATCGTGGCCGCGACGGCCGGGCGGCGCTTTGTCAGCGCGGTCGCCGGCAATCTCGAAATGGTGCCTGCGAGCGTCCTCGCGGCGGCCGAAGCGCTCGCGGCGACTGGCGTCGATTATCTGAAAATCGGCTTCTTCCCGGGCGGCGATCCGGCGGCCTGTATCGATGCGTTGCGCCCGCTCGCCGAGCGTGTGCGGCTCATCGGCGTGCTTTTCGCCGATCAGCCGCTCGATCTTGGCCTGTTGCCGCGCTTCGCGGCGGCGCAATTCGCCGGCGTCATGCTCGATACGGCGACCAAGGGCAAAGGCCGCCTCCTCGATTACAAGAATATTGCCGCGCTGAAGGATTTCGCCGATGCGGCGCATGCCGCGAAGCTCGCCGTCGGGCTTGCCGGCTCGCTAGAGCCGCCGGACATTTCGCGGCTGCTGCCGCTCGATCCGACCTTTCTTGGCTTCCGCGGCGCACTCTGTGTCGGGCGCGACCGCACCGCCCGCCTCGATGCCGACCATGTAAAGCTCGTCCGCGACCTCATTCCGCGCGAGCGGCAGGTCAAGGACAAAGCTGAGGAAATGAAGGTCGATCTGCGGCTTCTGGCGGCGCGCGGCTATGTGCAGGAGCCGGCAGCGAAGACCGATACGGATCGCCTCTTCGTGCATGATCTCGTCTTGCCGGTGCATATCGGCGCCTATGATTTCGAGCGCGGCAAGACGCAACGCGTCCGCTTCTGCATCGATGTCGACATCAGGCGCGCCAGCCATCACGCCGAAGACATGCGCGATGTGTTTTCCTATGATGTCATCGTCGATGCGATCCGCCTGATCCTGAACCGCGGTCATGTCGATCTCGTCGAGACGCTGGCCGAGCGCATTGCCGACGCGCTGCTCGCCTATCCGCGCGTCTGCCGCGTCATCACGCGGGTCGAAAAGCTCGATGTGATCGACGGAAAAGTCGGGATCGAAATCGCCCGCGAGCGCGCTGCCGAATCCGGCCGTCTGCATCAGCTTTTCGCCGGTCTCACGGACGTCGCCGCCAATAAGACGAGCGGCTGAGCGTCGTGTCGGCGCCGAAGACCCCGCCGCCCATTGTCGTCAAGATCGGAGGCAGCCTCGCCGGCGCGAAGGATCTCGGCGCCTGGATCGCCGCGCTCGACCGCTGTCCTTTGCCGCTCATCGTCGTGCCGGGCGGCGGCCCTTTCGCCGATGCGGTGCGCGCGGCGCAGGCGAAGATGCACTTCGACGATGAGGCAGCGCATCACATGGCGCTCGTCGCCATGCAGCAATATGGGATTGCGCTTGCCGCCCTTTGGCCGCGGTTGGCCGGGGCGTCGACGCCGTCCGCCATCCGCCGCGCGCTGCGCCTTGGCCAGGTGCCGTGCTGGAACCCGTCCGCCATGGCCGCAGCCGCGCCCTTGCCGAAAGGCTGGGACATTACCTCTGACACCCTTGCCGCCTGGCTCGCCGGCACGCTCAAATCCGATCGGCTCCTCCTGATCAAAAGCGTCGATGTGCCGGCCGGCGTCGAAACGGCGGCCGATCTTGCAGCGGCTGGGATTGTCGATCCGTTGTTTCCCCATTATGCCGCGGCAAGCGGGGCGGCCGTGAACCTCGCCGGTCCCGCCGCGCTGGCCGAGGCGGCTACTTTGCTGGCACAGGGGATTCTGCCTGGGCATAGGCTGCGTTTGGCCTGAACCGGTGCTGTGCGGCTTAGCTGAGATCGCCTAAAATCAGTGACTGCCCAACCGGAAGGTAGGAGATCGATGCGCGCGATCGCCGGAGCCGCAATCCTATTGGCGCTCGCCGTCAAGGCAGCCTCAGGTGCCGAAGCCGATCATACGCTTTGCGCCGCGCAAAACGACGCCGCGATTACATCTTGCACGCGAATCATCGCCGACAAGGCGGAGCCGCCTAAGACCCGCGCCTGGGCCCTGATGATGCTCGGCAATATCCGCGACGATAGCGGCGATCACGACGGCGCCCTCTCCGACTACGAGGAAGCCCTCGCGCTCGATAAGGCCAATCCGGTCATCTTCTTCAACCGCGGCCTCGCTTGGCATGAGAAGGGCGACAATGATCACGCTATCGCCGATTTCACCGAGGCGCTGCGGCTCGATCCGAGCTATGCGGCCGCGCTGGTGAGCCGCGGCGTCGTGTGGCACGACAAGGCCGATGTCATCAATGCGATGGCAGATTTCAGCGATGCCCTGCGGCTCGATCCGAAAAATACCGACGCTCTCTACAATCGCGGCCTGATCTGGCACGACCAGGGCGACAACGATCGCGCCATCGCCGATTTCACCGCTGCGATCGGTCTCGATCCCAAAGCCTCCGACGCCTATCGCCTGCGCGGCCTCTGTTGGCATGCGAAGGGCGACCGCAGCAAGGCACTCGCCGATTATGATGAAGCGCTGCGCATCGATCCGAAGGATGTGAAGGCGCTGCGGGCGCGGGCGCATGCCTATGCCGAGGCGCCCGACATCGAGCGTGCGCTCGCCGATTATAGCGCGTTGATCCGGCTCGAACCGCGCGACGCAGGCGCTTATGCCGACCGCGCCGGCGCCTGGCTCGCGAAAGGCAAATTCGATGATGCCTTGGCCGATTGCGTCGAGGCTCTGCGTCACGATCCGCGCAATGTCATCGCTTTGGCGAATTGCGGCAGCGCTCGGGCGCAGATGCGCGACTTCGAAAAGGCCATTGAATATTATGATGTCGCGATCAAGCTCGACCAGAGCAATCCGAAGATCTATATCAACCGCGGCCTCGCCTATATGGAGAAAGGTGAGTTGGATCGCGCCATTGCCGACTATAGCGCGGCCTTGCGGCTTGATCCGATGAATGCGGAGGCCTATTCCCGCCGCAGCATCGCTTGGCGCGCCAAGGGCGACGTGTCACATGCCGAGGCCGATATGAGCATGCTGAAGCAGCTCCAGATCGGTCGCCCGTGAGTTTGCTGCCGTCGTCCGGCTTTGGCGAAGCCCCAAACCGAAGAGCCATAACCGCTAGTGTCCATGACAGACCGTCCTTATGACTGAACGTCTTCTGCTCCTGACCGGACATCTGGCCTATTCGCGGCTCGTCAAGCTGATGAACGACCTTGGTCCGGTGCCGTTCGGCTGGCATGTCTATGACATCGGCGTGCAGGTCGCTGCGTTGATGACCGAGGTGATCATCCTGCGGCGTCTGCCGAAGCCCTTGGACGCCGATCGCATCATTCTGCCGGGCCGCTGCCGGGCCGATCTCGACCGGCTGTCGCGCCAGGCCGGCGTTCCCGTCATGCGCGGGCCGGATGAATTGGTCGATCTGCCGGCCTTTCTCGGCCGCGGCGCGCGGGTGCCGGATCTGTCGCGCCACGACATCCGCATTTTCAGCGAAATCGTCGATGCGTCGGCGCAGAATGTCGAGGCGATCCTTGCGCGCGCGGCAGCGATGCGGGCCGCCGGCGCCGAAGTCATCGATCTCGGTTGCCTGCCCGATACGCCCTTTCCACATCTCGAAGACTGCGTGCGCGCGCTCAAAGCCGCCGGCCACGGCGTCAGCGTCGATTCCGCCGATCGCGGCGAATTGGAGCGCGGCGCAGCGGCGGGCGCCGATTATCTTTTGAGCCTCACCGAAGAGACTTTGGACATCGCACAAAAATTTCCGGTGACGCCGGTGCTCATTCCAAAGCCGCATGGCGACCTCGAGTCGCTTGTGCGGGTCGCCAATGCGGCGACGGCGGCGAAGATCCCCTTCATCGTCGACCCGGTTCTCGATCCGATCCATTTCGGCTTCGCCACATCGCTCACGCGCTATATCGAGACGCGGCGACGTCTGCCGAAGGCCGAGATCATGATGGGCACGGGCAATCTCACCGAACTGACAGAGGCCGATACAAGCGGGATCACCGCGACGCTCATCGGCCTCTGCTCCGAGCTTGCGATCCGCAATGTGCTGATCGTGCAAGTGAGCCCGCATACGCGCCGCACGGTGCAAGAGCATGATGCCGCGCGCCGCCTCATGTATGCCGCGCGCGCGGATGAAGCGATACCGAAAGGCTATGGCGCCGGGCTCCTGCAGCTGCATGAACTGAAGCCGTTTCCGTCGTCATCAGAAGAGATCGCCGAACGCGTTGCCGAAGTGCGCGACAAGAATTTCCGCATCGAGACGGCGGAAGACGGCATCCATGTCTATAATCGCGACATCCATCATGTCGCGCGCGATGCGCTCTCCTTCTTTCCGGTGCTCGATGTCGCCGGCGATGGCGCGCATGCCTTCTACCTCGGCACCGAACTTGCCAAGGCTGAGATCGCCCTTGCGCTTGGCAAGCGTTATGTCCAAGACGAGCCTCTCGATTTTGGCTGTGGGACCGATCGTGTCGAAGAGGATCAATCGAAATTGCGCGAGGCGGGACATACGCTGCGGGCGCGCAATTCGGATGGATGATGCGCCATGCCGATGATTCGTGAAGCGGTGGTGACGACCATCGATGTGGCGGGGGAGGTGCATATCGCGCCCTTCGGCCTCATCGAAGAGGGTCCCTACTGGGTCATTGCGCCGTTTCGTCCGTCGAAGACGCTCGACAATCTGCAGGAAGTGCCCAACGCCGTCGTCAACTATACCGACGATATGCGCATCTTCGCCGGCTGTCTGACGGGACGGCGGCATTGGCCGGCGATGCCGATCCCGAATTTTCCCGTGCCGCGCCTCATGGCAGCGCTTGCCCATGCCGAGCTCGCCGTCGAGCGCATCGAAGAGCATGCCGAGCGCCCGCGCTTCATCTGCCGCGTGCAGAGAATCGAGCAACATGCGCCTTTCTTAGGGCTCAACCGAGCCAAGGCGGCGGTGCTCGAATTATGCATTCTCGTCAGCCGTCTCGATTTTCTGCCGCGCGACAAGATCGAGCGCGAGGTCGACTATCTGAAGATCGCGCTCGACAAGACGGCCGGGGCCGAAGAGTTGGAAGCCTGGGGCTGGCTGATGCAGAGGGTACAAGCTTTCTATGCCGCCAAAAGCGCCACGGCGACGGCAGGCGCGCAATCGCCGGCTCTGTGACGGATCTCCGGTGCCGCCTCGATCAGATCGCTGAAATCGACATAAGCGCAGTGCAGCCGCTCGGCGAGTCGTTTGACAACGAAGCGGCCGACGCCCGCGCCGATGATCGGCGTCTCCGCGCCGAATCGCGCATGCGACAGCACGAGATGCGCGCCATCCGTCACCAGGCGCAATTGCGTATCGGCGAAGTAGCGGGCGAGCTGGGCGAGCGCCCAGGGCTCGGCGTCTTTTGCGTCGAGCCCGATCTGTCGCGCGAGACGCGCCTGCGAGGCCTCGACCGTCTTCGGCCGTCCGTCTGCGGTCTGCATGAGATCGGCATGTTCGGGCAGCTCGCCGAGGATGCGATAGACGTCGCTCATCGTCGCGAACCACTCGTTCATCAACGGTATCCAGCGTCCGCCGAAAGGCACTAGCGTCAGGCCTGCCATCAAAAAGCTGCGCACGACGCCGGCATAGACCAATTCGCCATGCGCCATGCGCTCGGCATCGCTATAGCCGAAGGCTGCGACTTTTCCCTCCCGGATCGGGATGAGATCGGTCGTCGTCGAGCCCATGTCGGCGAAGATCGCATCGGCGAAATGGCGGCCGACGAGCGCGGCGCTCGCATGCCAATTGGCTGAGGCGATCGCCTGCGCCTTGGCGGCGACGGCATCCGGCGCGATCATGCCGGCGGCCCCTGCATAGAAGATCAGCGGTTGCGGCGCGAGTTCGGCTTGCGCGATGGCGGCAACCTTGACCACGCCTTCGGTGCGATCGGCAAAGGCATCGGCGAGTTCCGCCGTCATCGTCGCGGCATTGAGATCGGCGCGCCCGAGCAAGGCCTTGGCTTCAGCGAAGGCGCGATGCAATTCCTCTATGCCTTGCCAGAGCGGCGAGGCGATCTGCACGACATTGACGATGCGGCCGCCTTCGAGCCGCGCCGCCTTCAAATGCGCGCCGCCAATGTCCCAGCCGATGATGCTTTGCATGATCTCTCTCGCGTGCGATGTGTCGCCAGACTATCGCATTTTTAGCCGCGTCGTCGCTGCGGCTGAAAGCTGATAGGGGAAAGAACGATGGACGTCATTCCGGTCATTGATTTGATTGGCGGCGCCGTGGTGCGGGCGGAGCGCGGCGCGCGGCACCTCTATGCGCCGATCAAGACGCCGCTGTCGCCGACAAGCGCGCCGGCCGATGTGATCGCGGGGTTTTTGAAGCTCCATGCCTTTCGCACGATCTATGTCGCCGATCTCGACGCGATCGAAGGCCGTGGCAATCATAAAGCGGAAATCGCGGCGCTTGAACAAATTTTTCCCGACATCGCCTTCTGGGTCGATGCCGGTTTCAGGGATGCGGTGCAGGCACACGCCTATCTCGAGACGTTTCGCGGCGCGGTCGTTCTCGGCAGCGAAAGCCTGCAGGACAAAGCGGCTTTGGCGGCACTCGCCGATGAGCAGCGACTCCTGCTGTCGCTCGATTTTCGCGGCGATGATTTTCAAGGCCCGGCGGCGCTGATCGAGGATGCAGCGCTCTGGCCGGAGCGGCTGATTGTCATGACGCTGGCGCGCGTCGGCAGCAATGCGGGGCCGGACTTCGCGCGTTTGCGTTCGATCATCGCGCGCGCGGGAAAGCGACGCGTTTATGCGGCGGGCGGCTTGCGCGATGCCAATGACCTTGCGGCATTGGCGGCGATCGGCGTTGCGGGCGTGCTGGTTGCGTCCGCCTTGCATGACGGCAGGCTCGACGCGAAAGCGCTGGCCGCGCTCGGCGACCATTCGACCGATTGAAACGATCGCTTCGCCAAATGAAAAAGGGAGCTCGCAAGAGCTCCCTTGATCGGTCATTTCGAATGAAATGGCCGGCAAAGCCGGCCATGCCAATACTCGAACCGCGGAAGATTATTCCGGCGAGAAGGGGTGCTTGGCTTCGTTGCGCTTGGCGACGACTTCGGAGGCCTTCGGCTCGCCGGCGACGGCGCGGGCGATGGCTTCCTTCGTGGCGGTGTAGTTGAAGTCGTGGATCTTCTTGTCGTCCTCGGCTTCCCAATGGATGAACACGCCGACGCAGATGAAGATATCATCGGCTTCGTCGGCCGGGATCACGCCTTCCGCGACGCTGTCGGCGACGGCCTTGGCGACCGCGTGCTGCGCCGGGCCAAACATCTGGACCGCCTGCTTGGCGCCCTTGATGGTGACCTTGTTGAAGAGGATCGTGTTGGGCTTGCAGAGCAGGTTCGGCGCGACCACCGCGAGCAGGGTGGTGAAGCCGTCCTTGTTGTTCACGAGCGCATTGGCGAAAGCACCTTCAGCGGCGCTGCCACGCGGGCCCATGATGAGATCGATATGCGCAATTTCATTGCCGTCGCCAACGAGCGATTCGCCGACGCAAAGTTTCGTTATCTTGGCCATGATCATCTCCCTCCGGTAGGAAAAACTAAAACAGACCTGCCGAAATTTTCGACAGAGAAAGACCTATCCTTGTTGTCAGCGCCCATCGTGCGCGGATACGCCGATTGGACGGGCCGGTTGGCCAGATAGCGGCGGATGCCCTCCGCACGGGGCTAACTCAACCATCATTGTGACGCTTGAGCAAGCAGTCGCACAGCATATCGGCAAAAAGCGTGGCAACGGTTAGGTCCGCGCTCGTGCCGGGGTTGCGCTGCTGCGCTTTGAGGTCTGCATCGAAGGCTAGAAGATCGCCCTGACTCGTCTCGCCTTTCGCGTGAAAAATCGAGAGCATCTCCGAGGCTTCGCGTTGGACCTCCAAGGCCGCGGCGGCGCCGTGCTTGCGCGTTATATGCGAATCCGGAAAAGCTGCAAGGAATGACAGATAGACCGCCGTTGTCGACCACGGCGGCGTAAGGCCACAGGCGCGCGCCTGCGCGAGGCTGCCCAATCCCGTCACGAAAACATCATCGAAATTGCGAACATATTGCGCTGCAATCATGTCGCGGTCGGCGGCTTCTGCCATGGCCAACAGCAGTGTGACATTTGCTTCACCATGCGCGTCATAGCGCGATGCGGTTCCAAGCCCTGCGGGATTGGCGAGACGCAAGGCGGCGAAGACAAATTCCGTGTCGGTTTTGTCGAGATTAACCAGCACTTTCGCCAGCGCGGTCTGCAGATCTTCGCCGGGCGCCGTACCTTCCGCTGCCGCGGCAAGCGGCGCGCAAAGGAGCACGATGCCGAGATTGGTGTTCATTTGGACGGCGGCGAAGCTCGCGGCAACCGCATCGTAAATGCGTTGCCCAACGCTTTTACCGAGCGTCGCCAAAGGTGCTGCGGAGGCCTCGGCACTCAAAAAAAAGTGTTCCGCGGTCATGCCATGACCGGGGCTGAAAATATGGACGTTTCCGGGTTTTAGTGCCGCGATCTCGGCGCGGCAGGCAGCGACAAAAAATGCTTCGATCTCGGCTGTCGCGATCAAGACGCCAGCTCGGCTGGCGGGACTGCCGCAAAGCCGTGACGCGCCAAAAGATCGGCGGCGAGGCGATCGGCGATCGAATGCTCGGTAACACTTTGCAGCCCTTGCCAGCCCGGCATGCTGTTGACTTCGATGACGAGCAAACGTCCGTCGGCGGCGCGCAACAAATCGACACCGGCGAAATCGGCGCCGACCGCCGCCGCTGCCCGCAAGGACAGGTCCGCTGCTTCGGTATCGAGCGCGATGGGCTCGGGCACGGCGCCGAGCTTGATGTTGGTGATCCAATGATCCGCCCGGCGCGTCATCGCCGCGACGACGCGATTTTGCGAGACAAGCACGCGGATATCGCTGAAGCCGGTCTGTGGGGCGGCGCTCAAATTCTGACCGACAAAACGCTGCAGATAATAGACGCCGGCCACGCTTTCGATATCGGGCAGATCCGTTTCATGCCGGATCAATTTCAACCCGCGCCCCTGCGCGCCGAAAAGAGGCTTTAGCACCAACGGCCCATGTGCGCATTCACGCCGCACCAAGACGCGTGTCGCGCGCGGGCTCTGCAGCGCGAAGGTCGGCGGCGTTGGAATACCTTCTTTGTGCAGGAGAAAACTCGTCGCCGCCTTGTCAACGCAGCATTCGATGCTGCGCGCCGAATTGGTCACGGGCACGCCCTGGTCGATCATGGCGTGCAGAAGCCCGAGCCGCAGAGTGATCGACTCGAAACTGCCGAGCCCGACCGCGCGCACCAGCACGAGATCGGGCAGATGCGGGCCGAAGCCCGGAACCACGAGTCCGCTCGGACGGCGCGTATCGAAGCTGCAGGCCGACAGCCGCATCGGCACGCAGCGCGCGCCGAGCTTGCCGAAGGCCCGCATCATCTCGCGCGCATGCCATTCGAATTTGTCGATGAACAGCGCGATTTGCGGGCCGCGGCCCGCGGCTTGGGGCGTGCCGGCGAGGGCGCCTTCAGCCAAATGAGGCATCGAGCAGTTCCTGCGAAACGTGACCGGCGCGGAAGGTCTCGCCGCTCTCGACCGCCGTCACCATGGCGACGGCCGGGCTGAACAGCATCGGATCGATTTTATAGAAATCGAAATTGAAGGCCTTGAAGATTTCCGCGAATGGCCGGCCGTGATCGCGCGAATTGGTGCTGGGCAGCGCCTTGGCGAGTTCTTCGGCCTCCTTGGCCGGACCGGTGACGAAGAGATGCGCGAAGCCGCCATAGATGATCGCATCATTGGTGCGGCCCATCGCGGTGATGAAATCCGGATGCGGTGGCGACAGCGGCGCGCTGGCGACGCCGTCAAGTACATTGGCGAGCGGGAAATGCAGCTCATGCACTTTGTGCAAGGCCACTTCGAGCACGCGCGCGACGACCTGCACATTGCCAGTGATGCTGCGGGTCGGCGCATAAATGAAGGTGAGCTTGTCGGGCGCGACGCCGCAATCCTGCGCGACCTTGTCGACGATCTCGACTGGCGGCGGATTGTCGCCTTCGAGAACGAGAGTCGCGTTATCGGCTTGGTCCTTGTAGCCGAGATCCTGATAGAGCGTCTCCTTTGCGGCGAGCGCGCGTCCGGGGCCGGAGCCCAGCGCAAAGAAATCGCCATGCGCGAGTGACCAGCCGGCATATTGGCTGCCGAGGCAGGCGATGACCGGATCGGCGGTGCGGACGGTCAGATGGAACGGCCATTTCGGCATGCCGGAATAGGGGGTAAGGCTCACATCGCCGAGGCCGCCGAGGCAGATTTCGGCGACGAGCAGCCCGGCATCGAGACCGCCCTTTGCGGCGGCACCCGCATCGATCAATGTTTCGCCGCGCGAGCCCTTGCTGACGATGACCCGATATCGATCGGCGTCCGTTACAAGCTTCTCGATAAGGCTTTTGGCACGCGTGTTGACACTGACGATGGCTGGCTTGCTCATGCCGCGGCTTCCTTGCTGGCGCTGACAGTCAAAAGGTTCAGAAATTCGGCGAGCCGCTTGTCGACAAGGGCCCGAGCAACCTTGGGGGTCTCGGCCTCGGCGGCGACTGTGCAGATGGGATCGCCTTTATGCAAGCCTGTTCCTGGCTGTTGCCGGTCATGGCACCATTCGGGCCAGTCCAATTCCGGCATCGCCGCGACATCGGCCGGCGCATAGGCGATCGATGTGGCGCGCGCCGCCGCAAAGACAAGCGCTGCGTCCGGCAATTTGCCTTGGCAGGCCGCAATATGTGCGGCGAAGAGCCGCCCGTCGCGATCGGCGAAAATATCGAGCGTCGCGCCTGGCCGCGGATTGATTTCAAGCAGATGAAAGCCGTCCGCGCCGACGAGAAAATCGGCGCTGTTGAGGCCGACGAGTTTTGCCGCCGTGGCGATGCGGCGCGCCGCTGATTCGATCGCTTCGGCGGTCGCTGGCGCAAGTTCAGCGGGCTGCACCGCGCCGCCGAATCGGTAGGGCTTATCGTAAGTTGGCGCGCTCCATTGCGCGCTGAGCCCGAGGACGATTGCTTCGCGACCATCGCACAGCAGCAGCGCCGAGATCGGTGTGCCTGAAACGCGCCGCTGATAATAATCGCCCGCAGCGGCGCCTTTCATCAGCGCCGGCGCGACATGCAGTCCACCGCCGCCGCCCATCCGTTTGATCAGCCAATTGGCGGGATCGGGCGGGGATGAAAATCGAATCTCCGGATGCGGGATCGCGAGCCCCCGGCAGAGATCGGCAAGGGTTTGGGGATCTTTGACTTTGGCGATCACGTCGGGCGCGTTGCCGAAGCATTTGAAATGCTGGGCAAGCTCGGCGACCAGCGCCGGCCTGTCTTCGAAGCCGCCGCCATAGACGAAGCCGATGGGCGCTTGTCCTTGCGCGAGTTCTTTGACTTTCGCGGCGAGTTCCGCCGCCTCGAATCCGTCGTCATGTATCGCGACGACGACATGCGCCGCCGCGAGCGAAATCGTATCGAGATCGCCGAAGAAGTCGGCGACGAGCGGGCGATAGCCCGCCCGCCGCGCTGCCGCGGCGAGCGCCCGGCCCGAAGGGGCAATGATCAATATGGCTGATGCGTCAGACGAGTTCACGCGCCAGCTTGAAGGCGTCGCGGAAATCGAGGCAGAGGGCTTCTTGCGAGACGGCCATCTTTTGGAAGAGGCCCGATTCGGTCTTGTATTTGATGTCGCCGATGGCCAGCGCGCCGATGCCGAGGCTGCCGCCCGGCAGTTCCTTGCCATAGTCCTGCAGATCGAGGCCTTCGATGCCATAGGGGGGCACGGCATTGACGTCTGCGGAGACGAGAAGGTTCGTCGCCTTCTTCACCTGTTCGGCGGAGAAGATCTGTACGCCGGCGCGGCCGGCGCAGAGGACGACCTCCGAGCTGATGAGCGCCGCGAGCTTCTTGTCGTCGGTGCTGGTATCGAGATAGTCGACATCAACGCCGAAGCGCTTCTTGATTTCGCCGGCGCCTTTTTTGACGCGCTCAATGCCGTCATGGCCGGCGAGGGTGACTTTCGCGCCTTCGAGCGCCGCGATGACGCCCGACGAAAAACCGACGACGCCGGTCGCGCCGAAGATGATCACTTTGGTGCCGGCGAGCGTGCGCTGCTTCTTCTCTTTCAGCACTTTCTCGACGCAGGCGACCATGGCGGCCGCGGTGGTGAAGGAGCCGGCCGGATCGGCGAAGATCGAAATTTCGAAAGGCTTGAGAAGCGCGCCCTTGGCGATATCGATCATGTCGAGGGCCAGGATCGCATCCTTGCCAGCGATGAACATGGCGGTGCGGACCGCATCGCGCGGCGAGCGCGAGAACATCGCATCTTGGACGAGGGGCATCACCTCATCGAGCGTGACATTAACGTAAGGCGTGGCGGAATCATAGCCGGCGTCGAGTGCCATATTCACGTCGAAAGGGCTCATGTGCTTCAGCGGGCTCAGCATATGCAAAATGAGTTTCGCCATTAGATTACGTCCGTCCTTGTCGTTGGGGCCTGGGAATTAGATTTTATGGGCTTTCAACCACTTCGATCCGAGCGCCGCGATTAATGCCCCGGCAGATTAGCATGCTCGGATTTGCTTGTGCGCGGTTTTCCGACACAAGCTTCACGAGACGTTGCGCCGCATCGTCGCTCTCGACGAAAGCGAAGCCCGTCGGGCCCCAGGAGCTTTGCCCGACGCCCTTGGCGCCATGGCGCTCCAGCGCCTCCATCACAGCCGCGACTTTCGCGCTGGTATATCGGGCACCACCTTGAGCGGGGGCGAAATAATCGCCGAGCCGGATTTGAATATCTTTGATCGCATTGCCGAATCCCGACAGATCTTGTTCGACGAGGGCCGGCAGCGCCTGCATCAACACGGCGTGACAGATACGGGCCGCCTCAACCTCCGGGAAGATGGGCAGTTTCGCAAAAGCTTCACGTTCGGCATCGCCATGCACGCCGGTGACGGCATTGTCCAAAACCAGAATGATTCGCCATTCGTCGGGGAAGGGAATCCGAGAAATGATCGGCGGCAGGCCCTTGCTCGCGCCGTGCCCGCCGTCAACAATGACGCCGCCTTCGGTGAACAGCGCCGCGCCGATGCCGGAGCGCGCACCGCGCCGCAACAAAAGCGCATCGGATTCGAGATCCATCGGCAAGGATTCAAGGCGGCGGAGCGCTGTCGCGGCGGCAAGCGCCAGCTGGGTGCCGGATCCGAGGCCGACATGCGCCGGAATGGCGGAGGCGACCGTCACATTATAGGCCGGGGCGAGGCCCAGCGCGTCGCACAAAGCCGCAAGATGCGCGCTGATGCGCTCGTGCTCCGGTCCGCTCACATGGAGCGCGGAGCCGCGGCTGATGGTGAGCTGCGTCACGGGAGCGTCGAGAGCGAGACCGAGACTGCCGAACTTGCGTCCGGACGCGCCGTTGAGGTCTAGAAAACCGAGATGAAGACGCGCCGATGTCTCCACCTTGACGCTGATCGGCATGGACCCTCGATGAAGCTTGAAGTAATTCGAATTTAGCGCGTGCAGTGCGAAACAGCCACGCGCCGTTCGCGCGCTTGGATACATAATATGTCGACATTAGGCACTTTTGCAGCTGCACAGTGCCCATTCATTAGCATGGTCATTTCCCTGGCTTGGCCCCAATTCTCCACTTGGCCTTGCATAGGATTGTCAGCTGTCTAGACTGCCCCATCTTTTGCATCAGCCCCTGTTTAAAAATTTGCGACAAAGTTTTAAATCGCGGCAGCGAAGGCAATGACCTCTTATGGTCGCGGAAAGGGTTCCTAATGAGCAGGGCTGAAGAGCACGCTTATACGGACGCTGAGATCCATAAGCGGCTTGCGGACGAATTGCCGCATTGGCGCCTGGAAGAGGGTTGGATACGGCGCACCTATCGCACCCAGGGGTGGAAAGGCACACTCATGGTGATCAACACCATCGGTCATCTCGCGGAAGCGGCTTGGCACCACCCGGATTTGACAGCCTCTTATGCATGGATTGAAGTCCGCCTGCAAACCCATACGGCTAAAGGCATTACCGACAAGGACTTCCAGCTCGCAAAGAAGATTGAAGAGGTGATCATGTGGCAGCCTGGGACAGAGGGCGGCGCCCTTGAAGGCGCGCCGCAGGACGATCAGCGCTTCGCTTACATCAAATATGACAAATAGAGCTGTGCGTGCGATGGGCCACTATCGTGCTAATGCATGTCTGCGCGCGGCGATTCGAAGAGGGTTCAGATGAAAGTTCTTGTGAACGGAGCGACGGCGACGCTCGACGAGGCCGCCGCGGCGGCTGCACGTTTGCTCGAAGATGCGCGGTTTCCTCTGGTGGCCGGGCTCGCGACCGATGTCGAAGGCACGCGCGCGGCAATCGCCCTCGCTGAAAGACTGCGCGGCGCCTATGATCATATGCAGAGCGAATTCGTGCTCCGCGATCTCGACGTGCTGCGCCAAGCGGGACAGTTCGTGACCACCGCGAATGAGGCGCGCGTCCGCGCCGATTGTCTGGTGTTCATCGGCGCCAAATTGCCGGCCGCGTGGCCCGACATGCTAGCGCGGCTCGAACCTGGCTCGCCGGCGCATTTCGACACCACCCATGCGCCGCGCAAGGTCATCTGGATCGGGCCGGGGCGCGGCGAAGCGGCGGCGATTCCCGGCGTGAAAGAAATCGCTGCGACGCCGTCCGAATTGCCGGTGCTGCTCGCGGCTCTGCGCGCCGCCGTCTCGGGCCACAAGACGCGCAAGGATACAGTGCTCGACCGCAAGCTCGCCGGCATCGCGGATGACCTCAAGGCAGCGAAATTCGGCGTCGTCGTTTGGTCGAGCAGCGTCATCGGTCGATTGACGATCGAAATGATCTACGGGCTGCTGCTCGAACTCAACCAGACGACGCGCTTCACCGGACTCCCGATCGGTCCCGCCGGCAATGCCACGGGCGTGATGCTGACGTCGGGCTGGATGACCGGCTTTCCGATGCGCACCGGCTTCGGCCGCGGCTATCCCGAACATGACACGTGGCGGTTCGAGGCGAACCGGCTCGTGGCATCGGGCGAGTCCGATGCGGCTCTATGGATCTCGACCTACGGCAACGAAGTGCCGCATTGGAACAAAGAGATTCCTTTTGTCGCCATCGCCACTCCCGGCACGCGTTTCCCTTATGAGCCGCAGGTGCGTATCGACGTCGGGACGCCCGGCATCGATCACGAAGCGGTCGAATTTGTCCAAGACATCGGAACGCTCGCGGTGCGCGATGCGCAGAATGCGAGCGACGCGCTGCAGACCGCGGCCGTCATCAAACTCATCGATCAAAATCTGGCGAAAGGAGCTGAGGCATGCTGATACGCCTCTCGGGCGGTCGCGTCATCGATCCAGCGAACGGGCGAGACGGCATCGGCGACCTTTGGATAAGAGACGATCGGATCATCGATCCGCCGAATGAAACACCGGACGTCGTGCATGACGTCACCGGCAAGATCATCATGGCGGGCGCGATCGACATCCATTCCCACATTGCCGGCGGCAATGTGAATACGGCGCGCCTGCTGCTGCCGGAACATCATCGTGCCCATGTGGCGCGGCCCGCGATGACGCCGCTGTCGACCGCCGGCTGGTCGACTTTCGAGACCGGCTGCCGCTACGCGGCCATGGGCTTTACAACGGTCATCGAGCCGGCCGTGACGCCGCATCATGCGC
The DNA here is from genome assembly GCA_052144065.1 of Methylovirgula sp. Taxonomy (GTDB): domain Bacteria; phylum Pseudomonadota; class Alphaproteobacteria; order Rhizobiales; family Beijerinckiaceae; genus Methylovirgula. The sequence continues at coordinate 19,356 of JBKQRA010000116.1, forward strand.
TGCATGCGCATCTCGAATTGGCCGATATTCCGATCATCGACAAGGGCACTTTATCGGTGCTCGGCAATGACGATTTTCTCCTCTCCTTGATCCGGGACGGCGCGGGTCCCGCGGCAATTGCCGATTACGTCGGCTCGACGCTCAACGCGACCAAGGGCATCGGCGTCAAATGCATCAACGCCGGCGCCGCCATGGCGTTCAAGCATAATGTCCGGTCGTTCGCGCTCGACGATATCGTGCCGGAATATAATCTGAGCTCGCGGACCATCGTCGAAGCGCTGCAGCAGGCGGTCACCGATCTCGGCGTTCCGCATCCGCTGCATCTGCACACCAATAATCTCGGCATCGGCGGCAATGTCGAAACCGCGATTGCGACGATCGAAGCCGCCCGCGGCCGGCCGCTGCATCTCGCACATCTGCAGTTCTACTCCTACGGCAAGGAGGGCAAACGTGGCTTCTCCTCCGGCGCGGCAGAACTCGCCGAGGCGGTCAATGCGCATCCGAATGTGACGGTCGACGTCGGTCAGGTCATGTTCCGCCAGACGGTGACGATTTCCAACGACGTGCTGCGGCAGTTCAATGCGATGGGCACCGCAAGCCCGAAGAAGTCCGTCATCTATGACGGCGATTCGAACGGCGGCGGTATCGTTCCGTTCAATTATCGCTCAAACAATTATTACAACGCAGTGCAATGGGC
>JBKQRA010000117.1:0-9202 GCA_052144065.1 Methylovirgula sp.
TGGATATAATCCAAATGCGCTTTCGCGAGATTGATTCCGAAATCGCGGAAATTCTCGCAAGTCTGAACGGCACGGCACCGCGCGCACGTGCCCTGGACGCGCCACATAGATCGCCGGTCGGACACAAGCCGGTGAAACGACAGTTCCAACTGTCCTACTGAGGAGAGCTCGCGGAGCGAGACTAAATGCGCGTTCATTATTTAGCTCGCTACGTTTTCGCGCCCACTATGCCCAAGTGAACCACGTTATTCAGGGAGGCAATCGCATGCTGTCGAAGAGTGAACATGCCGGAAACATGGAGCATCACAAAAAGACAACGATCCTCAACGCAACTCCATCGACGGAATCGAACCAGACGCCAACGCCTATCGGCAAGGTCGCGGCCGCACGAGCCGCTCTGCACGAGTTTTTTTCGACCGAGTTAGGGGCTCGTGAGATTCGAATCACTAAGATTGCTCCCCTGGGGCATGGCTTAGAGGGCTGGTTGGCGGAAGCGGAAATCCTCGTGCCGAATCTCGAAGTCAAGATGCTCGGTCTACCTCTGACCCAGGAAGTTCTCGAACGTGAACATTACGTGGTCGAACTCGAACCTGACCTGACGATCAGGTCTTATGGACACTTGGGCCAGGACAGCGACTAAAGCCCTGCTTCCTTCAATTTGAAGCAAATCAAAGTCCTCTTGTTTCAGTTTACGGCGTGTACTGATCCGAGGATGCCGCGTTTATCGAAGATCAGGCGCGTGCGTTTGGCGGGACTTGAATAGATCGGTGAAACAGACGCTGTGCTGCTTCGCGGTCGAAGGATCAAATCGGTTTGTGAGGTTGGTTCAATGGGCCTTTATGTTTACGCAGTGGGCAGATCCGCCGATGATGCGCCGCCCCCGATGCAGGGCGTCCTCGACCAGCCGGCCTATCGGCTCGATGCCGGGCCGTTTTGTGCGGTCGTGAGCGAATGTCCGACGCGAGTCATCCGCGCGGAACGTCGGCACATCGTCGCCATGCAGCGTGTGCTCGCGGTTCTCAATTCTGACTTCGATTTTTTGCCGATGGCTTTCGGCACCGTAACAAAATCGGAAGCAGATCTCCGCAGTTTCCTTGACGAACACCATGACGTTTTGACCGCACAGCTCCAACGGGTCTCCGGCGCGATCGAAATGAGCTTGCGTCTGAGCCTCGATGTGCCCGATCCGATCGCTTATCTCGTTGAACGGACACCTGCGCTCCAAGCGGCGCGGGAGCGAATCTTTCACGGCCGCCGAACCGCTTCCCACGACGACAAAATCCGACTCGGTCAAATGGTCGAAGCGGCCTTAAACCACTACCGCGAAGCGCGGACGGCGCAAGTGATGAGCGTGGTGGGAGACTTTTGCGCTGAAGTAATGCCCTTGCCGCTTCGTAAAGAGCAAGAGATCGCGAACCTCGCGGCGCTCGTCTCCCGATCCAAGCGCGATCAATTCGAGGCGGCCGTTCATGCCTCGGCCGCGCAGATCGAGGACGATATCGCGTTCAACATCAGCGGACCCTGGCCGCCCCATAACTTTGTGCAATTCGACCCGGGCAACGGATAGATCGCGCAAGGCCAATATCCCTCGCGGAGACTGCACCATTGTTCATCATCGACGATTTGTTGGCGACGACGGTGCGGGGTGTGGGATCCATTCTAGGAAAGATCCTGACTGTCAGGCATTCGCACAGGGTTCGCAAGGCGGAATTTGGACCACCGGCATCGGTGCCACCAACCAACGGGGACGACGATCATGATCATCATCGACAGTCTATTGTCGGCTCCGCTGCGCGGCCTGATGTTCGTTCTTAAGAAGATCGACGAAGCTGTTTCACAGGAGGCCGAAGCAAGGGAGCAGGCGATCATGGCTAGTCTCACGGAGCTCCATCGCGCGCTCGATGAAGGTGCGATAACGGAAGCGGAATTCGAGAAGCGCGAAGGGGAATTGCTGGATCAGCTCGATCACCTGCATTTGATGGATGGACGTGATGCCGATGCCCATTCCTGATTTTTGTTCAAATCCTCCGACGCCAACTCATCAGGGACATGTGTCGCTGGCGGCGGCGCTTGACCGAATCCTGCAGCGCGGTGTTTCGGCGCAAGGCAATCTGACCATCGGACTTGCGGATGTCGATCTATTGTACCTCGATCTCCGACTCCTTCTGGGTTCGGTGGACGCGATTTGGCCCGATGGCCACCAGCCGATGCCTCCGGTCTCCCCAATTCTACCGTCATCGCCTTCGCCGCCAACATCGCCGCCACTGTCGCCGAATGCTAGGCCTGAGACGGGATCGCGTGACATTGCCCACGCAAGCACAAATAGCGATCTGCCGATGGCCTCAAGTGAGGGGGGCAGCGCGGATGGGTCCTCAACGGCCCGGGGTCTCGTCCGCCTTGTACTGACACTTGTGAAATTGCTTCACGACGTACTCGAACGGCAAGCCGTGCGACGCATGGAGGCGGGGCGGCTTACGGATGTACAAGTCGAAGATGTCGGAACCGCGCTGTTTCTTCAAGCGCAGGAACTCTTGCACCTGCAGCGGCAATTCGGCTTTTCCGAAAAGGATCTGTCCCTCGGCTTCAGTGTTCCCGACGGAACGCTATGAAAGGTTTCGAAATGCCGTCCGCCCAAACCATGTCGCATTCGGTTGAAAGCACGAATCTTGCCGATCTGCTCGAGCGCATCCTTGACAAGGGAGTTGTCGTCGCCGGCGACATTTCGATCAAACTTGTTGAGGTCGAGCTTCTGACCATCCAATTACGCCTCGTGATCTGCTCGGTCGACAAGGCACGCGAACTCGGTCTTGACTGGTGGAATCATAGCGGACGACCGGATCGCGTAATCTCCAATCATACGACGGCGCTGGAAGCAATGGATGAGCGATTGGGACGGATCGAGCAGGCGCTCGGTGCCGTCGTCGCTGCGCCCTTCGAACGAGGGAGTACAGCTCATGAGTAAGAGAGATCCAAGCGACAAAGATGAAGACGTCACCGGCACGGCAGGTTTCACGAAGATCGCGCGTGGACTCTCCGATCTGTTCAACGTCCTCGCTGATTTCGATCAGCTTCCACGCCGCGGCCGGCATGAGAAGGATGGCCGGGTGATGGAATATTCCTTCGGAACACGCACTCTCGACGAAGCGGCGAGAGACAGGCGAGCTTCGGCGGAAGAGCCGTCGACTCGGTCGGAGGCGCCAGCGCGAAGAGCAGCGAAGAAAAGCGCGCTCGAACTCTTAGATCCCGTGACCGACACATTTGATGAGCCGGACGAAATCGTCTTTCTCTTCGAATTGCCGGGGGTGGAGCGCAAAGACGTTCGCTGCATCCTCGACGGCGATATCCTTCTGCTCGAAGCGAAGGCTAGGGAACGGCTTTATCGCAAGGAAATGCTGATTGAAGAAAAGCTCACCACAGCTTCGCCGCGTCTCAAGCTGCACAACGGCGTTCTTGAAGTGCGGTTGAGCAAGCAGGTCTGAGACGCGCCGCCGGCAAAGTCGTGAGACTTGAATCCGACGGTAACATGCAGCGCTCTGCCGCCCGTCGGCGGGGCGCCGAATGGAATAGGCCGCGAGATGGCGCGATTGATATACGTCCCGGTGGTTCACAGCACGGCGGAGATGGGTTCCGCCGCGCCGGCTTACAAAGCGGCTTTCGTTGCCCGCTACGGCGAGAGTAAGTGGGCGGAACGATCCGCCGAGTTCGATACGATCTGGCGCACCATCGCGGACACGATCAAGAAGCGTGGAGTCGATCTCAAGCATATTAAACTCTATCAAGACAGTCTGCCGGTCTGTGGCCATGAGAAAGAGCTCGTGCATGACTTGGCATCGCAAGGGAGCCGCAATCACCAGCTCCTAGAGGATCTTATGCGCGAAGGCGGTATGCTCGTCGGTACAGAATCGCCGGCTTTGCTTCTCGATGAATATAAGCTCCTGCAGTCGCCGGAGCGTACAGAGGAAAAAGCCGCTGCCCTGCTAGAAGCGCGCGACCGATTTATCGCCGGTCAAATTGATGCGACGCTTGGAGACGACGAGATAGGCATTCTTTTCATGGGGGCCCTGCATAAGGTCGCGCGGTTTCTGCCAGAGCGCATCAAGGTCGAATATTTGGCGGTGCGCGGCCAATAGAGCATTGGACCGAGAATGGAGACGCCCGTGTTGGACGAAGCACCAGACAATGGCGAGAAACTGCGCCTGACGGTCGCCGAAGCGCGGCGCGATGATGTTGGACGCGGTATCGTCCGCGTCGATCCCGAAACTTTGCGGCAGATCGGTGCTTCGCCCGGTGATGTGCTGGAGATCGAAGGACGCACGAAGACCGTCGCCAAAGCGATGCCAACATTCAAGGAAGCGCGCGGTCAGCAGGTCATCCAGATCGATGGCGTTGGCCGCACCAATGCTGGCGTGGCGCTCGGCCAGAAGGCATCAATCAAGAAAGTTGTTCATGCGGTGGCCCGGCGTGTGGTCGTTGCGCCTATGGGCGTTGGGGCCCTGCATGAGGACGAAATCGAACATACGGCGCGCCGGCTTGACGGGCTTGCAGTCAAGACGGGCGACCGCGTGCGGATTGCCTTGTTCGGAGGAAATCATCGCGATTTCCACATCGTGCGGACGGAACCCGATAGGCCGGTGATCATCCATCCTGAGACATTGCTTACGGTCGAGAATGCGCGTGGTGGCGCGGTGAGCCAAGCGTCTTCTGCGGAAGAGGACATCGTGACTTACGATGACCTTGGCGGGATGGAACGGGAAGTCGCCAGGATCCGCGAAATGATCGAATTGCCGCTCACGCATCCTGAAATCTTCGACCGACTCGGTATGACGCCCCCGAAAGGTGTTTTGCTGCATGGGTTGCCAGGCTGCGGGAAGACCTTGCTTGCACGCGCGGTGGCGCATGAAGCCGATGCGGCTTTCATCTATGTCAGCGGGCCGGAGATCATCCAAAAATTCTACGGCGAAAGCGAAGCCCAGCTGCGTAAGATTTTCGACGACGCACGCAAGCGCGCACCGTGCATCATCTTTTTCGATGAAATCGACTCGCTCGCGCCAAAGCGCGACCGCGTCGAAGGCGAGGTCGAGAAGCGCGTCGTTGCGCAGCTTCTTGCTCTGATGGACGGCCTGAAAAGCCGTGGCGACGTGATTGTAATGGCGGCGACAAACCGGCCGAATTCTATCGATCCGGCTCTCCGGCGGCCCGGTCGTTTCGACCGCGAGATCGCCATCGGCATCCCGAACGAGCATGCCAGGCGCGAGATCCTGGAGATTTACGCGCGCGGCATGCCACTCTCGGAAGGCGTCGATCTCACCGATCTGGCGGCGACGACACATGGTTTCACCGGCGCTGATCTAAACGCGCTCTGCCGCGAGGCTGCCATGGCGGCTTTGCGGCGGCAACTGCCCGAACTGTCGCTTGGCTCGGGACCGATTCCCTATGAGGCCTTGATGACCATGGAAGTCAAAATGTCCGACTTTCATGAAGCGTTGAGCGAAGTAGCGCCCTCCGGGCTGCGCGAAGTTGCCGTGGAAGTGCCGAATGTGCGTTGGGAAGATGTCGGCGGGCTCGAGTCCGTGAAGGAAACTTTGCGCGAAACGATCGCCTGGCCCTTAAGCCAACCGCTCTTGTTTGAGAAAATTGGGCTGCAGCCGCCGCGCGGCATCTTGCTCTATGGGCCGCCGGGAAATGGCAAGACGCTACTGGTGAAGGCGCTGGCCTCTCAGACCAATCTCAACTTCATTTCGGTGAAGGGGCCGGAACTCTTGTCGAAATATATCGGCGAGTCCGAGCAGGGCGTGCGCGAACTTTTCGCGCGGGCACGCCACGCGGCACCCTGCATCGTCTTTCTAGACGAGATCGACGCCTTGGCGCCAAAGCGAGGCCTAGATGGACGCTCGCCTGTGACCGATCGGGTCGTGAGCCAATTGTTGACCGAACTCGATGGTGTCGAGGCGCTAAAGGACGTCTGGGTGATTGCCGCCACGAACCGGCTGGACATCATCGACGATGCGCTGCTGCGCCCAGGCCGGCTCGATTTCCACTTGGAGGTGGCTCGGCCCGATCGCGACGCGCGCGCGGCCATTCTAAAGGTCCATTTGAGCAAAAAGCCGATGGACGAAAAGATCAATCTCGCGGCCTTAGCCGAACTCACGGCAGGAATGTCCGCCGCCGAGATTCGCTTCCTGTGTGATCGCGCCGCCCTGAACGCGATTCGCCGCATCTACCCAACTTCCGTCGGGGAAGCGGTCGAGATCGGCGCGCTGCACATCGAGCAACGCGACTTCGACGATGCGCTTGCGATGCAGGCGGGGGTTTCGTCACAGGTTCCGCATCCAGAGGCCGCCATCATGTAAGGCGCCGACTTCGGCAACCCTGCCAAAGTCCTGAAACGAGGAGGATGACATGGAATTGGAAAAATCGGCACTGCAAAGCGCCATTTGGGAAGACCAGCGCTCCGACATGATCTATCGGAGCCTAGACCATCTCTTGGCCATAGCCCATCATTACCGCAGCGAAGGCTGTCTGCGGCAAGCTATGGACATATATTGGATGTTGTCGGAAGACCATTCCGAGACGGCGCAAGCGCAGGTGGCCCGGGAACGTCTGCTCGAACTGGGCGAGGTCTATGAGCGCGACGAAGCACGCCATCAGGCCCGCGCCGTCTACGAACGATTAAGTGATTTAAATGGACATGCTTTTTGAAGATGGCCGAAAGCGAATGAAGTTGGATCTGTCTCTACAATCATAGTTGAAGTTCAATAATATGAGTGTCATGCCTCTCAGTCCCGTCCCTTGGTCATGAGTGCGAGCAAGCCTTTGAGAAGCGCCATCTGGGTAGGCGGACAGCCGGGAATGTGCAGATCCACGCGAATGACCGAGGAAACGCCGCGGACACAGGCATAGCTGCCGGCGAATAGACATCCAGTGCGCAGGCGCCAGTGGCGACGACCCATTTGGGCGCCGGCGTCGCATCATAGGTGCGCAACAAGCAAGCAGCCGCCGAATGATGCCCGGTCAGGGTTCGAGCACCGAATCCCAATAGAGATAGTCCATCCAGCTTTCGTGCAGATAGTTCGGAGGAAAGAGCCGGCCGTTGTGGTGAAGATCGTTCACTGTCGGCTGATAAGGCTCGCGCGCCGGAAACATATGGACTTCGGCGGGGAGGCGGTCGCCCTTGCGCAGATTGCAGCAGGAACAGGCGGCGACGACATTTTCCCAAGTGGTGGTGCCACCCTTCGAGCGGGGGGTCACGTGGTCGAAGGTCAGTTCCTCGCGGGCGCCGCAATATTGGCAGGTGAAGCGGTCGCGAAGGAAAACGTTGAATCGTGTGAAGGCGGGATGTCGAGACGGTTTTATGTAGGTTTTTAATGATACGACCGAGGGGAGCCGCATCTCAAAGCTGGGACTTCGTACCGTTCGATCATAGTGGGAAACGATGTTCACCCGATCGAGGAAGACCGCCTTGATCGCATCCTGCCAAGACCAGAGCGAAAGCGGGTAGTAACTCAACGGCCTGAAATCGGCGTTGAGTACAAGTGCCGGACAGGCTTCCGGCGAGACCATGGGTTGGCAGTGGACCGTCAAACCTGGCACCTCGCTGGCGTCCGAAGCAGCGGCTTAGGGCAGAGCCCTGAGCGGCCGAACGAATCGGACGCCTCCAATTTGAATCCCCTAGTCCTTGAGGATCGACCTTTTATGACCACTAATTCTAAAGAGCCTCGATCCCCAAGGCAAATCGTACCCCAAGGCAAATCGCACCCACGGGAGACATTCTATAGAATAGATGACACCGGTGTGAAGGCCAGATTGCCGCACCTCGCAGGCGCCAAGTGGCATCAGCGCGTCGGGATCGGTGTGCCGCTGCGATAGTCGTAGAAGCCGCGCTGCGTCTTGCGGCCAAGCCAGCCGGCCTCGACATATTTCACGAGAAGCGGACAGGGCCGGTATTTGGTGTCGGCGAGTCCCTCGTGCAGCACCTGCATCACCGAGAGGACCGTATCGAGGCCGATGAAATCGGCGAGCTGCAGGGGGCCCATCGGATGGTTGGCGCCGAGCCGCATGGCGGTGTCGATGGCATCGACGGTGCCGACGCCCTCATAAAGCGTGTAGATCGCCTCGTTGATCATCGGCAGCAGAATTCTGTTGACGATGAAGGCCGGGAAATCCTCCGACACGATCGAGGTCTTGCCGAGCCGCTTGGTCAGCTGCTTGGCGGCCTCGAAGGTCGACTCATCCGTCGCAATGCCGCGGATCAGCTCGACGAGCTGCATGCGCGGAACCGGGTTCATGAAATGAATGCCGATGAAGCGCTCCGGCCGATCGGTGATCGACGCAAGCCGCGTGATCGAGATCGACGACGTATTGGTCGCGAGCATGGCGTCTTTACGCAGGATCGGGCAGAGACCCATGAAGATCTTGCGCTTGATCTCCTCATTCTCGGAGGCGGCTTCGAGGACGAGATCGCAATCCGCCAAGGCATGCGTATCGGCGGCCGGCTTGATCCGCGCCATGGCGGCCTTGCGCGTCTCTTCATCGATCTGCTTGCGCTCGACGAGGCGGCCCATATTGACGTCGACCGTTGCGATGCCGGCCTGGATGCGATCCTCCGACACATCGTTCATCAATATGTCGAGCCCGGCCAGAGCGCAGACCTGGGCGATACCGCATCCCATCTGGCCCGCGCCGATCACGCCGATTTTTAGAATTTCAGCCATGGGTCCTCATCCAAAATACGTCCCCGCCCAAGTGCGGATCGATCGCGGTTTTAACGGCTCTTGGCGAGCTCTTCCTTCAGGGCGGGCAAAATCGTGAAGAGATCGCCGACAATCCCGTAATCTGCGATTTGGAAGATCGGAGCTTCCTCATCCTTGTTGATGGCAACGATAACCTTCGAGTCCTTCATTCCGGCGACATGCTGGATGGCGCCGGAAATTCCGACCGCAATATAAAGATCTGGCGCGACGACCTTGCCGGTTTGGCCGACTTGCCAATCATTCGGCGCGTAGCCGGCATCGACCGCGGCGCGCGAGGCGCCGATCGCGGCACCTAAAGTGTCGGCCAGCGGCTCGATCAGCGCGGCGAAATTCTCCGCGCCCTGCAGGGCGCGGCCGCCGGAGACGACGATGCGGGCCGAGCCGAGTTCCGGCCGATCCGAATGGGCAAGCTCTTCCGACGCGAAAGCGGAAATGGCTGGGTCGCTGCCGGC
>JBKQRA010000118.1:0-2771 GCA_052144065.1 Methylovirgula sp.
AATCGCCCGTCGTTTGCGACCGGCGATTGGCGGCCACCCTCCCCTGAAGAGGAAGGGCTTTCTTGTGTGAGGGCGAGAAGGATGCCGCCGGCACGGACGTCACGGCGAATTCGGGACTATGCGTATCGGTAAAGGCGAATCTTGTGACACGACGGACGCCGAGCCGCGCACCCAGCCGATCGATGAGATCGGCAAGATCGTCGTCTCCATGATCGTCGATCAGCCAATGCGACTGCGCCTGATCGAGCCGCTCGACCGCAAGCGCCGAGAGACGCACCACATCGAAGCCGAAGCCGCGATCGAGCGGATCGTCCTCGCTCTCCGCGCAAAGCGCTTCGATCTTCTCGCGAAAGAGACGCGCCATGAGCGCCGGATCGCGCGACGGCCGGCTCAGGCCGACTTCAATATGATTGACCGCGCCATCGACGCGGAACAGGCAGAGATCGACGGTGCGGGCGCCTTCGCCATGCCCGGTCAAAAGCTGCGCCAGCTCGCCGGCCAGCGCCAGAATCGTCGCCTCCACATCCTCGCGGCGGATGATCACTTCGGCAAAACGCCGCTCGACGAGATAGGCCGGCGCTTCGAAGCGTGGCGAGATGGGAGTTTTGGCCCGCCCGAGCATTCCGTCCAACCGGGCGAAGAGATAGGCACCAAAGCGTGCGGCGAGCGGCGCCCGCGGCCGCAGAAGAAGATCGTCGATCCGCCGCAGGCCCGCCTGGCCGAGCGCGGTCAGCGTCGCCTCATCGAGCCGCAGCGCCGCCAGCGGCAAAGGTCCGAGAAGCCGCGCGAGATCCTTCTCCGTGCAATCCGCGGCAAGGATCATCGGCACGTCCCGTTGGCCACGCCCCTTGCCGAAACGCGCCAAGGCCCAGGCCGCTTCGACCGTCGGGGCAAGCGCCGCGCGCGCGGCAAAGCCTTGCGCAGCGAGAGCCGCTTCGATCTCGGCGATAAGCTTCGCTTCGCCGCCGAAAAGATGTGCCGCCCCGGTGACATCGAGCATCACCCCGTCGGGCGCATCGCGCGCGGCGAGCGGCGTAAATCTGCGGCACCAATCGGTGATATCGGTCAGCGTCTGCGCTTCGGCGGCGGGATCGGCCGGACAACAGACAAGCTTCGGCAGCCGAGCGCGCGCATCGGCGAGCATCATGCCGGGCTTGAGCCCCAAGCGGACGGCTGTGGCATCGAGCGCGACGAGCCGTTGCGCATTCTTGATCTTGGCGATGGTGGCGAGCCCGTCGGAAGCCGCGGCCAGCTCATCCTTGCGCAAGCGCCGGGTAATCCGATCGGTCGCGAGCGTCGGCAGCCAAAGCGAGAGGTAGCGCATCACGAAACAAAGCCTCGTCGTGATCCCAGATGAGGGTGTGAAATCGGTCGTGGTCGATGCTGAAATGGTCCGGGCTGAAATTATCCGGCCCTGCCCGCGCCTTGATGCGGGCCTTGGCGATGCGGACGGCCCAGCTGGCCGCGCCCGGCAAGGGCAGGCTGCCGGCGAAAGGCGGATGGGCACTCGGATGGGCGCGGATTTCAAAGCGCAGATCGGCGCCGCTCGACAGGCTGCCGGCTTGGCCCGCCATGCCGGCAAGGAAAAGCAGCGCCGGCGTGCTGAATCTTTGTGCCGCCAAGAGAAGCCGGCGCGAGGCGGTCAGATCATAGGACTTGCCCGACCAGAGCTCTCCGACGACGAGGGCCGGCGCCCGGCATTTGAGCGCCTCTTCCATCGCCCAAAGCGCCTGCTGCGCGCTCTGCGCCGCGACAAGAATGAAGCGCGCGGGATCGAGGCCATGCAGCGCAAGGCCCGGTCCATAAAGCGCGCCCTGCTCGTGTGCGGCAAACTCTTCGCCGATCCAGATGACCGCGGCTTTGCTTTTGGCCGGCCGCGCCGCGAACCTTATGGCCAAGCTCAAAAGAAAGCCCGCGGTTGCGGCGCCATCGCCCGGACGATGGGGCAAAATTTCAGTGAGCGTGCCAAGCTTCAGGCCGCCGCCGAGCAGGCGATCGAAGCGGCAGTCGCGCCCGAGCAGCACAGGCTCGTGTTTTTGTGAAACTGCAGCGCCCGGTCTCAACAGCCTGAAATTATGATTAAAAAATCCTTCTGCTCCCGAGCCCGCAGTAATCCTGGCGATCCTGTCGCGCAAAAGATCTAGCGGCATGATCAGGTCGGACGGCGCGTCGCCGTCCCGCCGGATCGCCTCCTCTCCCTGCCGCATGGCTTGGCTCCATCTCCAGACTTAGTTCCCTATTTGTTCTTATCGATTCCTCTTTCTTGGGTGGGAGTCAAGGGGCATGGAAAGGGGGTAGTGTCTCAGTTTGAATTTTGTCTTGGCGGGAATGTTCGGGAGCAGCCGGATCCAGATATCGTGCAGACCTCGACAGTGCCGCGCCAGCGATCCTGGATAACCACCAGTCCTTGCATCGTCACGACTTCAAAGCGAAACAAATATGCCATCGAGGCGACAGCCAAAATGACGAGCGCAGCCATGAAATAGCTTTTGTGGCTCATCAAGCGGTTCCCTTTTTATACGGCCCGCGCTTCTTGGGCGCTTCGTCCCGCGCATCAATCAGCGTCACAATGTCTTCCATGCTCCAAAGCCGATCCGCAATGCCAGCCGCCATAGCTGGCGACATGCGAAGGCTCTTATGGATGCGCGCAAAATTGTAGAAGACAAAATAGAGCGACAGCGCATCGATGTGCGAGCCGATCTTCTTGCTGAAAGCATTGGTCAGGAGCGTAAAACGACGCATACCCATGCGCATGTTGAGGTTCATTCTTT
>JBKQRA010000119.1:0-30224 GCA_052144065.1 Methylovirgula sp.
CTATCTGTCGCTGCGCTTCTTCTCGACCATCATGCTGGTCTTCCTGACCATTTTCGGAATGGTCTATGTCGTTGACTTCGTGGAGCTTCTGCGCCGCGCGTCGAATCGGCCCGGGGTGACCGCCAGCTTCATCGCTCTGCTCTCTTTCCTGCGCACGCCCACGGTCGCCGAGCAGGTTCTGCCGTTCTGCGTGCTCTTCGGCACGATGACGGCCTTCATCGACTTGACCCGCCGACTCGAGCTGATCGTCGCCCGCGCCGCCGGCGTCTCCGTCTGGCAATTCCTCGTGCCGCCGATCGGCATTGCGCTCTTGATCGGCGTCACCTCGATCGGAGTGCTCAATCCAGTCTCGGCCGAGATGAAGCAAAAGGCCGATGTCTTCGAGACGGAGATCTTTGGCCGCGGCGGCCAGAGCCAGGGCGATTCCAGCCTGTGGATGCGGCAGACTAGCGTCGACGGCCAGGCCTATCTGCATGGCGACACGTCGCTCAAGGGCGGCACCATCCTCACCGGCGTGCAAGCCTATCTCTATGATCCCAAAGGCCGTTTCGAAGAAAAGGTCGAAGCCGACGGCGCCCGGCTCCTGCCTGGCGTCTGGCGGCTCACCAATGCCCTCATCACCATGCCGGGCGAACCGCCGCAACATGTCGGCACCTATCTCATCGCCAGCGATGCCACGCCGGATCATTTGGCCGAGACCTTTTTGACGGCCGAGGCCGTACCCTTCTGGGCGCTGCCGCGGCTGCGCAGCGAAGCCGATAACGCCGGCCTCGATTCGACGAGCTTTAGCCTGCAATATCAAATGCTTCTTGCTCGGCCTTTGCTGTTAGTCGCAATGGTTCTCATTGCTGCGGCGTTTTCATTAAGATTTTTCAGGTTTGGTGGGATCGGTAGGATGGTCGGTAGCGGGCTTGGAGCGGGTTTCGTGCTCTACCTGCTGACGAAGATGGTCGCCGATCTCGGCTCCTCTGGCCTTTTGAGCGTGCCCGTCGCGGCTTGGGCACCGGCGATCGTCGGCACCATGCTGGGCGCTCTGGCTCTCCTGCAGCGGGAGGACGGTTGATGGGGCGGCGTATTTGCCCCTCGAATCGAAGTGCCTTTGCGCGTGGGGCGTGCCACGGCTGGGGTTTGTCAGCTGGTCGCCTGCACAGCGGCATCGGCAAGGCGTTTCTGTGCGCGCTGACGGCCGCTTTTCTCTGGCTCGGCCTTGCGGCGCTGCAGCCCGCGCCCGCCTTTGCCCAATCCACTCCGCCGAAATCCAACCCTCCGGCGGCTGGCCCTGCCAAACCGAAGATGTTCATCGAGGCGGACGAGCTCGTCGACAATAAGGACGATCACACCGTCACGGCGAAGGGCAACGCCCGCATCTACTACAAGAACCGCATCCTGCAGGCGGACCGGGTCATCTACAATCGCGTCACCAATCGCGTCTATGCCGAGGGTCACGCCACGCTGACGGAGCCGGATGGGACGATCCTCCACTCCGACCATTTCGATCTCACCCAGGATTTCGCCGACGGCTTCATCCAGAGCCTGCGCGCGGAGACGCCCGACAAGACCTATCTGAGCGCGCCGCGGGCCGAGCGCAGCGCCAACAACATCACCGTCTACGAAAAGGGCACCTATACGGCCTGCGCGAGCTGCGCCGCGAATCCCGATAAGCCGCCGTTGTGGCGGGTGCGCGCCATGCGCATCGTCCACAATCAAGACGAGCAGATGGTCTATTACAGCAACGCCTGGCTCGAATTCGTCGGCATTCCGGTCGCCTATTTCCCGTTCTTGTCGTCACCGGACCCGACCGTCAAACGCAAATCCGGCATTCTGATCCCGACTGTCATTCAGAACAACTATCTCGGCTATGGCTTCACGCTGCCGATCTTCTGGGCGCTGGCACCGAACTATGACGTCACGCTGACGCCGACCTATTTCACCCGTCAGGGCTTCTTCGGCGACGCCTATTTCCGTCATCGGCTCGACAGCGGCGCTTATTACGTCAGAGCGAACGGGATCTTCCCGCAAAATCCGGGTGACTTCCCAGCCGCGCCCTATGGCGCCGGCGACCGCAAATTCCGTGGCGAGATCGAAAGCAGCGGCAACTTCCTGCTGGCGCCCCATTGGAACGCCGGCTGGGCGTTCACCGTCATGACGGACAAATGGTATTACACGGACTACAAGGTTCCGATTCAGAATACCTCGTCCTATTACGTTACCGATCTTACTTCGACTGCCTATCTCACTGGACAGAGCGAGCGCAGCTATTTCGATCTGCGCGGCTTCTATTTCGAGGGCCTGACCAGTCACGACTTCACGGCGCAGAACACGACGGCGGCGCCGGTGATCGACTATAATCGGACCTTCGACATCGATCCGGCGAAGACGCATGGCGTCGGCGGCGAAGTCACGCTCGATTTCAATTTTAGCAACGTCACCGCGGCCGCGGCGAATTACGAATCGGTCGGCGCGCATCAGTATGATGCGGCTTTCGGCCTCTACGACATCTGCACGAGCTATACGCCGGGCAAGACGAGCAGCAACTGCCTGCTGCGCGGCATTGGCGGCGACTATTCGCGCGTCACCGCCGATGTCTCATGGAAGCGCAAATATATCGATCAGCTCGGTGACGTTTGGACGCCCTTCGCGTTCGCCCGCGTCAACGGACAGGTGCTCGATCTCAACACGAGCAACAGCTATACATTCGCCTCGGCCTCCGGCACCTCGACAATCAGCAATGCGTCGCAGACGAACTTCGGCGTCAACAGCGGCGCCTATGGCTATGCGATGCCGGGCGTCGGCCTGGAATGGCGCTATCCGCTCATCACCAAGGCGCCCTTCGGGTCCTTCGAAGCAGAGCCGGTCGCCCAAATCATCGCGCGGCCCAATTCCGTTTTGGGCAATGTTTCGCCCGTCAACATGGATGCGCAAAGCCTGGTCTTCGACACGACCAACCTGTTCGCCTGGAACAAAAACTCCGGCTATGACCTCTTCGAGACAGGCGTCCGGGCGAATTACGGCGGCGAGGCCACCTACCGCTTCACCAATGGCGGCTATGCCAACGCGATGGTCGGACAGTCCGCACAAGTCGCGGGGACCAATTCCTACGCGACCTATAATGCCGCCAATATCGGTCTGAGCTCGGGGCTCGACACGCCATGGTCGAACTATGTCGCCGCCTTCACCTTCGTGCCAAGTTCGCTGTTGAGCTTCACGACGCAAGAGCAGTTCGACCAGCAGACATTTGAGCCGACCCGCATCGATGCAACCGCCAACGTCAATCTCGGCGCTTGGACCGGCGGCATTCAATTCGCCGACTACAAAGCCCAGCCGCTGCTCGGCTATTTCGTCCGCCGCGAAGGCCTGGCGCTCAATTCGCGCTACAACATCACGGACAAATATTTCGTCACCGGCAGCATCGGCTTCGACATGAGCCGGCAATATTACCCGTATCCGATGATCTCGTTCAATCCAGGCCCGTTCTCGATTTCGAGCTACTCCCTGCTCGGCGGCTACAAGGACGAATGCACCACCTTCCAGGTGAGCTATACGAACAATTACGTCGACAACGGCGCCGGCGCGTTCAACCACAATCAAACCATCGCGGTGACGCTGCAATTGCGGACGCTCGGCGACACGGCCTTCTCACATAACTTCGTCACCACAGCCAGCGGTCAGACCCTCGACGGCACGCAGCAGTGACGCCCGTCACGCCGGTCGGACTGTCGGCAGGACCGATCGGCAGATTAAATCGTGCCAGTTAAATCGTGCCAAGCGCCCAGATTGCTCCCAGATGCGCCGCATTTCGGAAAATTGCCGCCATTTTTTGCAGGCATAATCTGAGCAAGTGGCCCAAAAAGCTATGCTGTTTTGAAGCGGAGGGATTGAGATGAAGCGGGAGGTATATTTTCAATGAGCCTTGCCGGAGCTTTGCGCGACAATCGCTATCCAGCGGTCCGGCCGATACGGGCTTGGACCTCCCTGTTTTTTATCCTTACGCTATTTTGCAGCCTGATCGGTGTCCTCAATCAGGCGCAGGCGCAGGCGATCATCGCCACGGTGAACGGCAATCCGATCACCGATCTCGATCTCTCGCAGCGCATGAAGCTCTTGAAGGTGCTGCGCAAGCCGGCGACCCGCGACGCCGCCATGGAGAGCTTGATCGAAGATATTCTGAAGACCCAGGAAACGAGCCTTTACAAGATCGCGCCGACGGACGCGCAGATCGGCCAACAGATCGTGCATGTCGCGGCCGACATGAAGATCGCCCCCGAAGCGCTGTTCGCGGAATTCCAGCACGCCGGCGTCTCCGATACGCATGTCAAAGAGCATTTCAGCGCCGAGGTCGCGTTTCTCGGATTGGTCGACGCCTTTCACAAAGGTGTCGAGGCGAGCGAGGCGCAGATCCGTGCCGAGCTCGCCAAGGAAGAAAGCCACGCCAGCAACACCGAATATCGAATTCACCAGGTAATCTTCGTCTTGCCCTCCGGCGTCACCGGCGCCAAAGCGATCGAGGCGATCAAGGGCCGCATAGCGGCAGCCGAACAATTGCGCACCCGCTTCACCGATTGCGGCTCCGGCCTGCCGCTCGCCCGCAGCATGGACAATGTCGCGGTGAAGGACGAGATTGTGAGCAATTCCTCGCGTCTCACCCAACAGCTCAGACAATTGTTCGATAAGACCCCGACCGGCCATTTGACACCGCCGCAGCACACGCAGGAAGGCGTGGAAATGATCGCGATCTGCTCGAAAACGGCGTCGCATGACGACACCGCCCTACGCACTGCGATCTCGGAGCGCCTGCTAGCCGCGGAAGTCAAACAAGACGCGGACAGACGCCTGAAAGAGTTGCGCGCACGTGCCGTCATCGTCAAACGATAGGTCCTCTGCTCGAACCGATGAGCGGGCGGCAACCGCCCGCCTGCCGCTCGCACTGACGCGCGGCGACCCATCAGGCATCGGGCCAGAATTGGCGCTGAAAGCCTGGCTGGCGCTGCATGACGATCCCTCTGCACCCACCTTCTTCCTAATTGCCGATGCGGACGATCTGCGCGGCCTCGCCAAGCGCTTCGACCTGCCGGTCCCGATCGCAGCTTGCGCGCCGTCGGAGGCGTGCGCACTTTTTTCCACGGCGCTCCCGGTCGTCATCTTGCAGGAGCGCGTGCACGGCGCGCTCGGCAAAGCCAATGTCGCCGATGCGCCAGGCACAGTGCGTTCGATCGAACGGGCAGCCGAGCTGGTACGCGCCCACGAAGCCGCGGCGGTCGTGACCAATCCGATCGCAAAAGAGGTCTTGCAACGCGCCGGATTTCCACATCCGGGCCACACCGAATTTCTCGGCGAATTAGCAGGCCGGCTCTTCGGCGCGCGCGGGGCGCGGCCGATCATGCTGCTCTGGTCCGAAGCGCTCGCCGTCGTGCCGACGACGATCCATGTCCCGCTTGCCGCAGTGCCCGGCCTTCTGACCTATGATCTGCTGCTCGACACCGGCAAGATCGTGGCGCTCGATTTCGCCGAGCGTTTCGGGCTGGCGAAAGCCCGACTCGCCTTCACCGGGCTCAATCCGCATGCCGGCGAAGCCGGGCATATGGGCCGCGAGGAGATCGATATCATCGCGCCCGCGATCGCCGAATTGCGCCGGCTCGGCATCGACGCGAAAGGCCCCTTCCCGGCCGACACTCTGTTTCACAAGGCGGCGCGCGAGACCTATGACGTCGCGATCTGCATGTATCACGATCAGGCGCTGATCCCGATCAAGACGCTCGCCTTCGAGAGCGCCGTCAATGTGACGCTCGGCCTGCCTTTCGTGCGCACCTCACCCGATCATGGCACGGCCTTCGACATTGCGCCCGAAGGCAGAGCCGATCCGTCGAGCCTCATCGCGGCGCTGCATCTTGCGGCGCGGCTCGCGCAAGCGGAGGCGGCGCACAGCCGCGCGGCGTGAGCGAAAAAGAGCCGCGCGGCGTGAGCGCAGAGAAGCCGCGCAGCATAAGCGGAAAAGAACCGCGCGGCGTGAACGACGGCCTTCCGCCGCTCCGCGAGGTCGTCGCAGCCCACGGCCTTGCTGCGAAGAAATCGCTCGGCCAGAATTTTCTCTTTGACCTCAATCTCACCGGAAAGATCGCCCGCGCCGCCGGCCCCCTTGAAGGCGCAACTATCGTCGAGATCGGCCCCGGCCCCGGCGGTTTGACGCGGGCGCTGCTTGCCGAAGGCGCGGCGCATGTGATCGCGGTGGAGCGCGATCAACGCTGTCTCGCGGCGCTAGCCGATGTCGCGGCGCATTATCCAGGCCGCCTCGACATTGTCGCAGGCGACGCGCTGTCGGTCGAACTTGCCGCGCTCGTCGGCGAACGCCGCCCGGCGCGGATCTGCGCCAATCTTCCCTACAATATCGCGACCGTGCTGCTGACCCAGTGGCTCGAAAGCGAGACCTGGCCACCCTGGTTCGACCGGCTTGTGCTGATGTTTCAAAAGGAAGTGGCGCTGCGGATCGTCGCGACGCCCGCGCAGCGCGCCGATTACGGCCGCCTCGCCGTGCTCTCCAATTGGCGCTGTTCGACGCGCATCCTCTTCGATGTGCCGGCCGCTGCCTTCACGCCGCCGCCGAAGGTTACCTCCTCCGTCGTTGAGCTCGCGCCGCGCGCGGCGCCTTTGCCTTGCGACGTGAAGCGCCTCGCGGAGGTAACGCAAGCGGCCTTCGGGCAAAGGCGCAAGATGCTGCGGCAGAGCCTGAAGAGCCTCGGCGTCGATCCCACACTCCTGTTGGAAAAGGCCGGGATCGATCCGACGAAACGCGCCGAAGAGATCGACATCGCTGGATTTGTGGCGCTGGCCGATGGTTTAGGGTCGACGCGCTAACGCGTCGGCGTCCGCGCGACACTGTCGATTCCAAGCGGGCAAGCTTCGCCCGCTCGCTCAGCTTTCGGCCAACAGCCGCGCGACATAAGCGCTGATACCCTCTTTCTGACGGGACGCCTTGTGGCGTTCCGCCCTCAGAATGGCGAGCAGCTCATCGAAGGTCTTCTGCAAATCGTCGTTGATGAGCACATAATCGTAAAGCTCCCAACGGCCGATTTCATTGCGCGAATTGGCGAGCCTCTTGTCGATCGTCTCGCGGCTGTCCTCGGCGCGCCGCTCGAGCCTGGCGCGGAGTTCCTTCATCGACGGCGGCAGGATGAAAATCGTCACCACATCGTCGCCGGCCTTGGCTTTGACCTGCTGCGTGCCCTGATAGTCGATATCGAACAGCACGTCGCGGCCTTCGGCGAGCGTTTGGACGACGGGGTCGCGCGGCGTGCCGTAGAAATTGCCATGCACTTCCGCCCATTCGAGCAATTCGCCGGCATCGCGCATCGCCTCGAACTGCTTGCGCGTGATAAACGAGTAATGGATGCCGTCGACTTCGCTCGATCGGCGCGGCCGCGTCGTCACCGAAATCGACAAAGTGAGATCGAGCACCTTCGTCTGCAAAAGCATGCGCGTCAGCGTCGTCTTGCCGGCCCCCGACGGCGACGACAGGATCAGCATCAAGCCGCGCCGATGCGGCAATCCGCCGGAAGATGCGGCATGGGCGTCGGCATTGTCTCCCGCTGGCATCACATCACTCGATATTTTGAACCTGCTCGCGGAATTGCTCGATCTCGACCCGCAATTCAAGTCCGATCGCGGTCAGGCTCGCATCGTTCGATTTAGCGCAGAGCGTATTGGCTTCGCGGCCGAGCTCCTGCGCCAGGAAGTCCAGCCGGCGGCCGATGGGGCCGCCGCCGTTCAGCAGCGCCGTCGCCGCATCGATATGCGCGGCGAGACGATCGAGTTCTTCGCGCACATCGGCCTTGGCCGCAAGCAGCAGCGCTTCCTGATAGAGCCGCGTCTCGTCGAGATGGCTGAGGCCAGCGAGCGCCGCGACGCTCTCGGCGAGCTTGGCACGCACCGCTTCGGGCTTGCGGGCGGGACAGGTTTCGGCCGCCTGCTGCAGGCTTGCGAGCTTGATCAATCTTTGCTGCAGGATCTGGCCGAGCGCTTGGCCCTCGCCTTCGCGCATCGCAACGAGCGCGGCAAGCGCTTCGTCGAGACTGACCAGGACAGCCGCCTGCACTTGAGCGAGTTCCGCCTCATCGTCGGCGCGGTCACGCACTTCGATGACGCCGCGCACGCCGATGAGCCCGTCGAGCGAGGCCGGACGCAGCGTCTCGCCGAGCGGCACGGCGGTGAGCGCATCGGTCAAAAGCCGGAGCAGATCATGATTGATGCGGACCTCCGGCACCACGGCCTCGCGCTGCACCGACAGAGTCGCATAGCAGGTGCCTCGGGTCAGCGATTGCGCCAGATGGGCACGCGCCTCGGCCTCGATCAAATCAAAGCCCGGCGCCACGCGCAGGCGCAGATCGAGCCCCTTGGCATTGACGGATTTCAGCTCCCAAGCCCAGCGGTAGCTCGCCGAAACACCGGCGACGCGGGCAAATCCGGTCATGCTGGCAAGTGTCATCAAAACCTGGCGTGTGGGGGTATCGGCAAGGACCGCGATCGCGCGGAGACTACTGCAGCGAGGTCGTGGTGGGAACCGTCTTGGCGTAGTTCAGATCATAAGTCTTGTTGCGCAGCGGATCGAGCGGCGTGCCCTCGGAGGCATCGAAAGCTGGGCGATGCACGGGCTTACTGGCAGCGGCCTGCTGCTGCGGGACCACGCCGAGACCGGTGGGCAGCGGCTGCGACGGATCATAAGGCGCGGGCGCCGGTCCAGCGATCGGCGTGACGCGCGCCGAAACCCGGACAGGCTCCGTCACCGACGCGGGCGCAGCGGCCGAAGCAGCGATAGGAGCGGCATTTGCCGGCGCCGCATTGGCCGGTGCGGCATCGGCGCTGGCTGTCGCCGTCGGCGCATTGTCGACTGGCCCATCGAGAAGCGCCGCCGCCTGGCGCCCGTCCGGCACACCGCGCACCGAAATGCCGAGCTGATCGATGCCCGGGCTGAGCGCAAAGGAGACCGGCTTCTTCGCAGCCCCCGCGGAACGTGCCGGAGCCTGTCCGGGTTTCGGAGCGGCGGTCGCGATCTGAGTCGGGAGGACAGGCGCGATCTTCGCCATCGCCGGAGCGGCGGCGGCAAAATCGAGCGACGGCGCGGCGGCCCCGGTCGCTGGCGCGAGCGAGCTCGGCAAAGCCCCATAGACGTCGCCATCGCCGGCATCGCCGTGCTGATTGGGCCGTCCATTCGGCGGCGGTGGCGCCGGCGCGACATGATCGACATCGCCGCCGGCCTTATCCTTCGCTTCCTTCTGGATCTGCCGCCAATGCTGCACATTGCGGTTGTGCTGATCGAGCGTCGCCGAGAAGATATGGCCGCCGCTGCCGTCGGCGACGAAATAAAGATCCGAGCTCTGCATCGGATTCGCCACCGCTTCGAGCGCGGCGCGGCCGGGATTGGTAATCGGGCCCGGCGGCAGGCCGTTGATCACATAAGTGTTGTAAGGCGTCGGCTGCTCAACTTCGGCATGCTGGATCGGCCGCCCCAGCGTGCCCTTGCCGCCGACGAGGCCATAGACGATCGTCGGATCCGACTGCAACCGCATGCGCTTGGCGAGACGGTTGAGAAACACCGCGGCGACATGCGGACGCTCCTCCGGCTTGCCGGTTTCCTTCTCCACGATCGACGCAAGCGTCACGAGCTCATAAGGCGAGCCCAGGATGAGATCGCTCGCCCGATGCGCCCAAACCGCTTCGACGAGCTTCTTCTGATCCTCTTGCATGCGGCGGATGAGTTCGGCGCGCGACATGCCGCGCGGGACCTTATAGGTCTCCGGCAGCAGGCTCCCCTCTTTCGGGATTTCACGAATATCGCCGAGCAGCAGATCATTGTGGCGCAAGCGCTCGACGATCTGATCGCTCGTCAGGCCTTCGGGGATGGTCACCGAATGCAGCACCTGCTTGCCGCTGACGAGCGTATCGATCACGTCGCGCATGCTGGCGCTTTGCTTGAAGAGATATTCGCCGGCCTTGATCTTGGCGCGCTTGCCGCTCGCCATCACCGCAATGTTGAAGATCAGCGGATTGTCGATGACGGTTTCGGATTCGAGCTGCGCAACGATATCGGGGAAATCGGTGCCCGGCGCGATATAGAGGATCTTGTCGGCCGACAGCGGCCCGGGTTCCTGCACTTTCTGCGCGCCCCAGATCACGGCGAAAAGGCCGCTCACCGACACCAGCAGAAGGAAAGAGAGAAAACCGGACAGGGCCGAGAGTTTCGGGCGCCGGCGGCGCGGCGGCGGCGGCGGCGGCAGTTCCGGCTGCAAGGCCTCGTTCGGGCTTTGCAGCGCCATGCGGCGGCTGAAAAAGCGCGCCGGCGCGCGAGCCTCTTCCGCGGGAGGCTCAAACGCCGGGTTCATTCCGTCATCTGGAGCTTTGCCCCCCATGAACCTTTACCCATCCGCCAGAGCTTCGTGCGATCATAAGAGCAGATCGAGGACGTTTCGAAAACGCCCAAAATGGTCAGCTTGCCGCAAAGCCGAAGGCTTTCGATACTGCGTTGTAAAAGCCTGCCTTATTGTTGTGGCGGTATTGAGAACGCGGCCAGCAAGCTTGAGGTTAAAACTCAAAACTTTGGCAGAATCAAGCTCATGGTCGATGCTGCCGACGCCGGAAGCGTGGGACACAACAATCATGTGGGCATAGAGATAAGCTATTGCAGCGAGCGGAAGACGAGGCACGCATTGGTGCCGCCGAAGCCGAAGGAATTCGACAGGACGAATTCCACCTCGCGCTTGCGCGCCTGATGCGGCACGAGATCGATCGAGGTCGTGACCGACGGATTGTCGAGATTGAGAGTCGGCGGCACGATCTGATCGCGGATCGCGAGAATCGAAAAGACCGCCTCGACGGCGCCCGCCGCGCCGAGCAGATGGCCAGTCGCCGATTTCGTCGATGACATCGACAGCGAGTTCGAGCCGCCATTGTTGCCGAAGAGGCGATGCACGGCGCCGAGTTCGATCTCGTCGCCGAGCTGCGTCGAGGTCCCATGCGCATTGATATAGTCGAGATCGTGCGGCGTAATGCCAGCGCGCTTCAGCGCCGCCTGCATGGCGCGGAAAGCGCCGTCGCCGCTGCTTTCCGGCGAGGTGATGTGATAGGCATCGCCCGACATGCCGTAACCGATGATCTCGGCATAAATTCTGGCGCCGCGCGCCTTCGCATGCTCATAGGATTCGAGCACCACGCAAGCCGCGCCGTCGCCCATGACGAAGCCGTCGCGATCCTTATCGTAGGGACGCGAAGCCTGCTTCGGCCGATCGTTGAAAGCGGTCGAGAGCGCCTTGCAGGCGGAAAAGCCGGCAATGCCGATGCGATTGATCGCCGATTCCGCACCGCCCGCGACCATCACTTCCGCGTCTTCGAGCGCGATGAGGCGCGCCGCATCGCCGATCGCATGGGTGCCAGTCGAACAGGCCGTCGCGACTGCGCTATTGGGTCCCTTGAGGCCGTGCATGATCGAGACATAGCCCGCCGCGAGATTGACGATGCGACCGGTGATGAAGAAGGGCGAGACGCGCCGCGGCCCCTTCGTCAGCAAAGTGACGGAGGTTTCGTAAATGCCGCCGAGGCCGCCGACGCCGGAGCCGATCAGAACGCCGGTCTGGATCTGCTCGTCATAGGTCTGCGGCTGCCACCCCGCATCGGCGAGCGCTTCGGTCGCCGCGGCCACCGCATAGATGATGTAGTCATCGACCTTGCGCTGTTCCTTCGGCTCCATCCATTGATCTGGATTGAAGGTGCCCTCGGCGCCGTCACCGCGTGGCACCTGCATCGCAATCTTGCATGGCAGATCGGAGGTCTCGAAACCGACGATCGGGCCGGCACCAGATTGGCCTGCAATCAACCTCTGCCAAGACGGCTCGAAGCCGCAAGCCAGCGGCGAAACCATGCCAAGACCGGTGACAACAACCCTACGCATCAATCAACCTTGCTGCCGCGCGTGGCTCTCGCATTTGGATATTCGGCCGCCGCCCAGGCAACAGCGGGGCGCCGACCCATTTGTGCATGACCGCGAATAGACCGTTTTCCAGCCAAACCCCACGAGCGCCGGCTAGTGTTCAGCGGGCGATGCGCGTTCGGTCGGCGGAAGCGGTCGAGGAGAGATCCGCGGCAAGACTACGCCGCGGACAATCAGGCGGCGGTCGCCTTTTCGAGGAATCTAATCGCGTCGCCGACGGAAACGATCGATTCGGCGGCGTCATCGGGAATTTCGACGCTGAACTCTTCTTCGAACGCCATGACGAGTTCGACTGTATCGAGCGAATCCGCGCCAAGGTCCTCGATAAAATTGGCATTGTCGACAACCTTGTCGGCATCGACTCCGAGATGCTCGATTACAATCTTCTTCACCCTCTCGGCGACATCGCTCATGATCCTGTGATCCTCGTCCAATTGAACCTTAGAAACAGCCGACATTGAAAGGAATTCACGCCGAAAGGCATTTCATGTCGAAGGCATGCGAAGATCCTTCATGGAAGGCCCTTCCTCAAATGCCCGCGAAAACAGATCCAAGCGGATCTCGATGAAACGAGTGAATCCTCTTTACGGCCCGGCGTACAAGATCGCTTGACGCCGCGACCTTCCCCCCAAAATGACCCGTTCGCCAGCTGGCTTGCGGTTGGTAACACACTTCAAACTCATTGGCGAGAGGCGTGCAAAAATCTGCGATATCTCATGCAACCCATTCAAATCATTGCCATTCCACCATTAACATGCAGCGTTTGTCCGGTCACATAAGAGGCTTCTGCACTGGCCAGATAGACGACCGCCGCTGCGACATCCTCGCCGGTGCCGAGCCGCCCCGCCGGGACATTCGCCAAAATGGCGGCGCGGAGTTTTTCATTCAGCGCATCGGTCATCGCGGTTTCGATGAAGCCGGGCGCGACGCAATTGACGGTGACATTGCGGCCGGCGACTTCCTGGGCGAGGCTTTTCGACATGGCGATCATGCCGGCTTTCGAGGCGGCATAATTGGCCTGGCCGGCATTGCCCATCACGCCGATGATCGAAGTGATTCCGATGATCCGTCCGGATTTGCGCTTCAGCATGCCTTTGATCGCGGCGCGACTCAGCCGGAAGCCGGCCGTCAGATTGACCGCTAGAACCTGATCCCAATCCTCATCCTTTAGACGCATGAGGAGGTTGTCGCGGGTGATGCCGGCATTGTTGATGAGAATGTCGAGGCTGCCGAGCGCCGCTTCCGCCGCCGGCACGAGCTTCTCCACCTCGACCGGATCGGCGAGATTGCAGGCAATGATCTGGGCGCGGCTGCCGAGTTCGGCGGCGAGCTTTTCAAGCGCTTCAGCGCGGGTGCCAGAGAGAACCAAGGACGCCCCCTGGCGATGCAGAGCGCGGGCGATCGCCGCGCCGATGCCGCCGCTCGCGCCGGTCACCAGCGCCGTCTTGCCGGAAAGATCGAACATAAGTCTCCTAAAAAGGTTCAAACGAGAGCTTTGTAAGCCTCTATCTCGCCCGGCACGGCAACGCCAATACCGGTCGCTTTATCGGTGATGCGTTTCAACAGCCCGGTCAAAACCTTGCCGGCGCCGAGCTCGACGAAGACGTCAACACCCTGGCCCGCCATGAACATCACGCATTCGCGCCAGCGCACCGTGCCCGTCACCTGCTGCACGAGCAGCTTGCGGATTTCCATCGGATCGGTGACTGGCGCCGCGGTCACATTGGCCACGACCGGCACTTTCGGAACCATGATGTCGACGGCTGCCAGCGCATCGGCCATCACATCGGCAGCCGGCTGCATCAAAGCGCAATGGAAAGGTGCGGAGACCGGCAAGAGGATCGAGCGCCGCGCGCCTTTCGTCTTGGCGATCTCGATCGCCTTTTCGACAGCGGCCTTCGAGCCGGAGGCGACGACCTGGCCACCGCCATTGTCATTGGCGATGGCGCAAACGGCATCGCCGCCCGCTGCCGCCTGGGCTTCTGCGGCGACGGCGACACCCGTCTCGTAATCGAGACCGAGCAAGGCGGCCATGGCACCTTGGCCCGGCGGCACGGCCTGCTGCATGGCTTCGCCGCGCCGGCGCAGCAACCGCGCCGCATCGGCAATCGAAAAGGCGCCAGCGGCCGCGAGCGCCGAATATTCGCCGAGCGAATGGCCGGCGACGAAGGCCGCATCCCGTGTAAGATCGAGACCCGCCTCGGCTTCCAGAACCCGTGTCACCGCAAGACTCGTCGCCATCAAAGCCGGCTGCGCATTGGCGGTGAGTGTCAGCTCCGCCTCTGGTCCCTCGAACATCAGCGCCGACAGTTTTTGGTGCAAAGCCTCGTCGACCTCGTCGAAGACGGCCCGCGCCGGAGCGAAGGCGGCCGCCAGCTCTTTGCCCATGCCGACCGCTTGCGATCCTTGTCCCGGAAAAATGTAAGCCCGCGCCATGCCTCGTGTTCTGCCTCGCGTCATCTGTCATTGCTGGTAGAGCGCTGCGAGTGGCATTGCCGGGGCGCTCCTGTCAAGCCGCCAACCTCGCTGCAAGCACGCGCACAATATGTGGGTTTGATCGGAATGCGCGCGAATTTCGGTTGCATGACCGCACTTAGCCGGCATCATGTGGCCCGCGAGGCGACTCTTGAATTCAAAGGCTTGCGCGCGCTCCCCGCGCCGCGTTGGGCCACGAGCGAAACGGTTAGGTTCTGCGTGATGGATATTCCGGGAAAGGCCTGCGGACCCTGCAGCATGTGCTGTCAGGTGCTGGAGATTGTCGAGCTAAAGAAGACAGCCGGGATTCTCTGCAAGGATTGCGTCGCGGGCGGCGGCTGCGGCATCTATGCGTCGCGCCCCGATGTCTGCCGCGATTACGAATGTATTTGGAAGACCGACCGCGGCTTGAGCCAGCAGCTGCGGCCCGATCGCGTCGGCACGATTTTGATGGAAGATCCGGATACCGAGGAATATCAAGCGGTCTGCGATCCCAAGCGCCCGCTCGCCTGGCGCACCCCCCTCGTCTTCAATCATCTTGTCGCCATGGCCAAGACCGGCCGCACCGTCGTCGCGAAAGCCGGGCTGAAATCCTGGCGCATCCATTCCAACGGCGAATGGGGCCCTTGCGTCTGATTGAGTCCGCGATTCATCTTGCGGCGTCTTGAATTTGTCAGCTTTGTCCTGTCGTTTCGTTTCATCCATCAAAAGTGACTTGCAAGGGACCTTGCGCGGTCCCTAGGTGAGTTTCGGCCGCCCGCCGGATCCGGGAGAAGAGCTTGCGCCTGCCCCTCGTTCCGACCATTGCACTTTTCGCCTGTTGCTTTGCCACATTTGCTTCCGCCTGCGCCGAACAGCTTTTGACGCTGCACACCGCCGACGGACTCCGCCAAGCCTTTCTTGTGCAAGCGCAGAAGCTCGGCCCCAATCCGACGATCATCATTCTGCATGGCGCGACAATCTCGGCGCAGCGCATGATGCGCGGTTCGGGCTTCGCCGAAGCCGCCGCCCAGCATGGCTTCACCGCAGTCTTTCCCGAAGGTAAGGACCAAAGCTGGAATGACGCGCGCAGCACCGGCCGCTCGAACGCCGACGACATCGGCTTTCTGAAAGCCCTGACGCAGCAGCTCGTCGACGGCAAGATCGCCGATCCGAGCCGGCTTTACATTGCCGGCGTGTCGAACGGCGGGATGATGGCGCTCACCATGATCTGCCAGCCGCAGTCCATGTTCATCGGCGTTGCCGCAGTGATCGCCTCGCTGCCGGCGGGCCTCGAAGAATCCTGCCAGCCGCGCAAGCCGCTCTCCGTGGTCATGATGAACGGCACCGCCGATCCGCTCGTGCCTTTCAAGGGCGGCCGTGTCGGCTTTCTCGGGCGCCGCGGCAATGTGCTCGGCGCCGAAGCGACCGCCGAACTCTTCGCCAAGGCGGAAGGCTGCACGAGCCATGCGAAGCACCCGCTCCCCAAGCTCAATACAGGCGAAAAGACCCATGTGGTCCTGCTCAGCTGGGCGAACTGCGTTCCGCAGGCCAGCGTCAGCCTCTATGAGGTCGAGGGCGGCGGGCACCAGATTCCGGGGGGCCCGACCTTCCTGCCGTTTCTCTTCGGCAGCCCAAACCATGACATAAGAGCCGCCAATCGGATCCTGGATGCCTTCTCCGGCTCTTGATTTGGGCGAAATTCTCCGTATAAAGCCTGCTTCCCTGCTTCGGCCGGGGGCTGAACGGAAGACGCGGCAAGACTTTGCAAATTAGAAACCTTGCAAGTCAGCCGGATGCTCTAAAATCGAAAATCATTCGACTTTTCAAGATCATCCGACGTCGCGCGGACGAAAATCCACCTTCCCGTGTCCCTGCCTTCGACTGTTCACTCGAGCCTTTCCGGGGCTCGAAGGGCTTCGCGCCGAAGCGCTGATATTGGAAAGGCACAAGCATGTCTCTTTACGAGCATGTCTATCTTGCGCGTCAGGATATTTCCGCGCCGCAAGTCGACACTCTCAACGAAGCGTTCAAAACCCTCATCGAGTCTTTCGGCGGCAAGGTCGAAAAGCTCGAATATTGGGGGGTGAAGTCGCTCGCCTATCGGATCAAGAAGAACCGCAAGGCGCATTTCACGCTGATGAACATTTCCGCGCCGCCTGCCGCGATTTCCGAGATGGAACGCCAGATGGGCCTCAATGAGGACGTTCTGCGCTTCATGACCATCCGCGTCGAAGAGCATGAGCAGGGTCCCTCCGCGATGATGCGCAAGCGCGACGACGATGATCGTGGCGAGCGCGGCGATCGGGGTGACCGCGGCGATCGTGACCGTGGCGACCGTGGCCGTGGCCGCGGCGATCGGGGTGACAGGGGTGATCGGGGCCCGCGCCGTGGACGTGAAGAAGGCGCCAGCGAGGAGGGTGGATTCTAATGGCTAGCCCAGCAGCTCCGGCCCGCCGGCCGTTCTTCCGCCGCCGCAAGACCTGCCCCTTCTCCGGCCCCAATGCGCCGAAGATCGACTACAAGGATACGCGGCTTCTTTCCCGCTACATTTCCGAACGCGGCAAGATCGTGCCCTCGCGGATCACCGCCGTCTCGGCAAAGAAGCAGCGCGAATTGGCCAAGGCCATCAAGCGCGCCCGCTTCCTGGGCCTCCTGCCCTATATGATCCGCTGATCTTTTTCGGCGCGGCCACGTCGCCGCGCCGTAACAATCGCACTGAATAAAGGCCGTCGTTCAAATCGGCGGTTCGGCTGGGATCCTCCCTAACCGCCTCAAGCGGGACAGCTCGGTGATGACGAATAAGACTACGCAAAGTTTCGACGTTCGTTATCCGGTCGCCTTCGGCAGCGGCCTGACGGCGGCATTGCTGTTTCTGGCGGCCCGCCAGCAGACGGCCTTCGCCGCGCTGGTGCTCGCCTCGCTATCGCCTCTGCCGGTGATGATCGCGACCTTGGGCTTTGGCTTTTTGACGGGCCTCGGCTCGGCGGCCGCTGCGGCAGTCACGATCGTCGCCCTGCTCGCCGCCGCGACCACCGCGCCCTTTTCAGCAAAGCTTCTTCTGATCGCCGGCCTCGACGGGCTGGTCTTCGCCTGCGCCGTATCCTTGCCCGCTTGGTGGCTGGCGCGGCTTGCGGCCAGCGGACAGCCACAAGTGATCGGCCCATGGCTGGCGCGGCTGACCGGCGTTGCGAAGCGCGACGCGGCGCCGGCCAAGACCCTCGGCTCGCCCTCATCGCATTATCCGTTCGGCGATATTCTGCTGTCGATCGCGGCGATCGCCTTCCTCATCGTGACGGCGATGGTAGCGGTCTGGATCGCCCGGCACGGCAGCTTCGGCGCCGCGCTGACGACGACGGCAGCGCGCGTCGAGCCGATGATCGTCGAAATGCTCGGCGCCCATGATCTGCCGAAGAACCTCGATCTCACGACGCTCACGCGGCTCATCATCCGCGTCATGCCGCCCGTCGGCGCGAGCATCATTACACTGGCTTTTGCCGCCAATCTCTGGCTCGCCGGCCGCGTCGTCGAGCTGTCGCACCGCCTGCCCTATCCCTGGCCGGATATTCCGCACGATCTGCGGATCCCGCGTTTTGCCGCGCCGATCTTCGTCGTCTGCTTCGGCCTCTCCTTCATCAACGGCCTCGCCGGCGTCATCGCCAGTATTGCTGCAGCGTCGCTCGGCAGTCTCTTCGTGCTGCAGGGCCTTGCCGTCGTTCACGACCTGTCGCGCGGCATGCGGTTTCGCACCTCCGTTCTGTGCGGCCTCTATCTGGCGCTTGGATTTCTCATGCCGTGGCCGTGCATCATCTTCGCCGTCATCGGCCTCGTCGAGGCGGCTTTCTGCCTGCGCGACCGCAAGGCCGCGACGGCATCGACTCATATTTGACAAGGAAAGGAAGACCACAATGGAAGTCATTTTGCTGGAACGCATCGCCAAGCTCGGGCAGATGGGCGACAAGGTTCGCGTCAAGGACGGTTTTGCCCGCAATTTCCTGCTGCCGTCGGGCAAGGCGCTGCGCGCGACCGAGGCCAATAAGAAGCGCTTCGAATCGCAGCGCGTCGAGCTCGAGACCCGCAATCTCGAGATGAAGCAGGAGGCCGAAACCGTCGGCGAGAAGCTCGCCGGCAAGACCTTCGTGCTGATCCGTCAGGCGGCCGAGACCGGCCAGCTCTACGGCTCCGTCTCGACCCGCGACATCGCCGAGGTCGTGACGGCCGGCGGCTTCAACGCGCACCGCAATCAGATCGTGCTGAAGACACCGATCAAGGCGATCGGCCTGCATGAGGTGCCGGTGCATCTCCACGCCGAAGTCGAAGTGCCGATCACCATCAATGTCGCCCGCTCGCCGGAAGAGGCGGAACGCCAGGCCAAGGGCGAAGCCATGGATGTGGTCGAAGAGGCAACGATGGCCGATCTCGGTCTCGAAGTCGGCGCCGCTCTGGCCGAGGCCCAAGGCGAGGAAGGCTAAGCTTCCAAAGCTTCTCACCAAGCTTCATGGAATCTTTGGCCGCGCTAGGACTGTCGGTCAACGCCACACGGCGGAGCTGCCATTGCGGCAAAACTCCGCCGTGAACACGAGAGGGCAATCGATACCGCGTGTTGGGTACGACCGCGGCAGCGAAGTGGAATTCCGTCCCGAGAGCGTGCGCCGGGCTGCATGTGCCGCGCCTCGACGTCAAAACGGTGCCAAGCCCGTCGCGCGCCTGAAGTCCAGCAATTTATCTTAAAGTTTTTTGCTTTTGTGGATTACGAAGAGAGGCCCGCTTGGCCCACAAATTCCGCTCCCGCCCCGCAAAGCGCTGTGCGACAAGGGTGACCTTCCGGATCACGACGGGAAATGATTCGCGGGCCTGATTGAGATCTATGCCGACATTAGAACAATTCGCCGGCCGCTTCGATCGTCAAGCTGAAGCCGCCCCCGCGGCCAAGACGCAAAACCCGGCGGCCGACCGAAACTTTCGCCTGCCTCCGCATAATATCGAGGCGGAGCAGGCCCTTCTCGGTGCCATTCTCGTCAATAATGACGCCTTCGACCGTGTCTCGGATTTCTTGAAGGCGCAGCACTTCTCCGAAGAGCTGCATCGCCGCATCTTCGACGTCGCCTCGCAATTGATCCGTGCCGGCAAGATCGCGACGCCGATTACGCTGAAGACCTTTTTGGGCGAGCACGACCTCGGCGGCGTGACGATCCCGCAATATCTCGCCCGCCTCGCGGCGGAAGCGACGACCATCATCAATGCCGAGGACTACGGCCGCACGATCCATGATCTCGCGGTTCGCCGCGATCTCATCCTCATCGGCGAAGATATCGTCAATGTCGCCTATGACGCGCCGATCGCGGCGCAGCCGCGCGAGCAGATCGAAGAGGCAGAGCGCAAGCTCTATTCGATCGCCGAGAACGGCCGCTATGACGGCGGCTTCCAGCGCTTTTCCGATGCGCTCGCGACCGCCGTCGACATGGCGGCCAAAGCCTGGGAGCGCGACGGGCGCCTCTCCGGCATTGCGACGGGATTTCGCGAACTCGACGCCAAGCTCGGCGGCCTGCAATCCTCCGACCTTGTGATCATCGCCGGCCGTCCCGGCATGGGCAAGACGGCGCTTGCGACGAACATCGCCTTCAATATCGCCAAGGCCTATGAATTCCAGCCGCGTCCCGACGGCACGCATGAGACGCTCAACGGCGGCATCGTCGGCTTCTTCTCGCTCGAAATGTCGTCCGAGCAATTGGCGACACGTATCATTTCCGAGCAATCCGGCGTGCCGTCGCACAAGATCAGGCGCGGCGATATTTCGGAAGCCGAATTCCATCGCGTCGCCGAAGCCGCCCGCGAGATGCAGACGATCCCCTTCTATATCGATCAGACGGGCGGCATCTCGATCGCACAGCTCACAGCAAGAGCGCGGCGTCTCAAGCGCCAACGCGGGCTCGATCTGCTGGTCGTCGACTATCTCCAGCTCTTGTCGTCGAGCCGCAACCGCAGCGACAATCGCGTTCAGGAATTGACCGAGATCACCACCGGTCTCAAAGCGCTCGCCAAGGAAATGAATGTCCCGGTGATCGCGCTGTCGCAGCTCTCGCGTCAGGTCGAAAGCCGCGACGACAAGCGCCCGCAGCTCTCGGATCTGCGTGAGTCCGGCTCAATCGAGCAGGACGCCGACGTCGTGATGTTCGTCTTCCGCGAAGAATATTATCTGAAGAACAAGCAGCCGCGCGAAGGCAGCGAGGAATTTTTGGCCTGGCAGACGAGCATGGAGCAGGTCCATGGCAAAGCCGAGCTCATCATCGGCAAGCAGCGCCACGGTCCGACCGGCACTGTGGAGCTCGCCTTCGAGGCCGAGATGACGCGCTTCGCCAATCTGGCGCTTGAAGAAAATCTGCCGGTCAGATACTAAGCTCGCCTAGCCTTCCGAAATTATCAGACGCTCAATGCAGAGCTGCCGGAGCGGTGGCCGCAGGCGCTGTTGTCGCCGGCGCGGCAGTTGCCGCTGGCGCGGTCGGCGGCGGAGTAGTCGCTGCAGCGGAAGGCAGCGGCGCCGCCGTCACCGTCGAATCGATCGGCTTCTTGCCGAGCACGGCCTGGACTTCCTCGTCCTGGAAGCGCGACTTGCCGATCTGCAGGCCGATGGCGCGCACGACTTCAGGCGCATCGGCATACATGCCGTGGCCGACGAAGCCGGTCGATTCCGGCGAGAGGTCGTAGACCTTCACGCCGAGACGATCGAGCGCGGCGCGATCGGCCGGACGGCGCGGATCGAGCGCGCCAAGCCGCGGCCGGTCGCCGGCGAGCCAGCGCGACAGCGAGAGCGCCTTGTCCTTCGACGAGACCAGCACCGAGATATGCGATGCATCGACATGCGCGATCTGCTCGCGGAAAACGGAGAGATCGATGTCGGGCGCGGCCAGCATCACATTGCCGAGCTTGCCGGCAAGATCCGGACTGCCGGCGATGGCGCGCTCGCGCAGCGCTTCCATGGTGAGCCACGTACCCAGCGAATGCGCGAGAATGTGGATGCGTCCGACATCGGGCAATTCGCTCAAGTCGCGCAGCACCGTCGCCAGAGCTTCGCGCGAGGCGGTCGCGGTCTCGCGCGCCGCCTCATAGCCGAGAAGATTGTCGCTCGACGGCCAGGTGAAAAGCACCGGAACGCCGCCGAAGCGGCCGTCCTGGACGATCTGCGCCAGCCGGAACCGTGCCTCGTCATAGCTCGTATTGAAGCCGTGCACATAGAGCAGCACGTCGCGATTGGAGCCGATACGGCCGGAGATATGCGTCGCAAGCTCGTTGCGGAACGCCGCCTCGTCGAGATCGCGACGCGAGGAGACGACGAAATGCTGTGTGGGATCGGGCGCGCCAAAAGCCGGCCGTTCGATCTCGCCAACCTTGTGATGCGGCGGCACGCTGATCATCTGCAGCGAAAATTCCGTCCCGTCATGGCTCATCTCGTTCGCGGCGCCGGCTTCGCCATTGCGCACGGAGGCGACAAAAATCGCGACTGTGTTCGGCGCATCGGGCGGCGACGACGAAAACATATCTCCGACATCCGCCATCCCCGTGGACACGCAGCCGGCGAGCAGCGCCGGCAGAATCATAGCGGCAAGGAAGCGTGCGAAGCTGCGCGCAGGAAACAGAGGCGGCAGCCGCGGGATTGCATTGAAGATGGTCAGGCGGCTCAGCATCGGATGGCGGCGTCTCCGCTCTTGGGCTGGGTTCTTTGGAGAACTGGCTTCCACGTCCGCCGCCAAACTAGCGATGGCGGGCTTCCGAAAGATTTAAAGCCCGGGCCCTGCTGAATGCCGTTGAAAGGTGACGAGAATGGGACTTCGCTGCAATCGAGATGCGACGCCCCCAAATCGGCGCACAAGGCATTGAGATATATCAAAGCGCGCCGCGTCTTAAGCGGTTATACGTACCCACCCTAAAATCCATTATTTTCAATAGACTAGAGAATAGCCCCCAGCTCTGGCATTGAAATCGCGGCAGAAACGACAAATTGGCGCAGTCCATTCCGAACGCTCCGCCGCTGGCTGATTACGATGTGGTCGTGATTGGAGCCGGTGCCGCAGGCCTTGCAGCCGGTCGGCAGCTCGCGCGCGCCGGCCTCAAATTCCTGATTGTGGAGGCGCGCGACCGCATTGGCGGACGTGCTTTCACCGTGCATGGGGCCTTGCCGCTCGATCTCGGCGCCGGCTGGCTGCATTCGGCGGACGTCAATCCCTTCACCTCCATTCTCAGCGAGCTTGGCTTCACCATCGACAAGACGCCGCCCGCCTGGGGCCGTCACAGTATCGACCTCGGATTCAGCGTCGAAGAACAAGCGAGCTTTGCCCGCGCGATCGCTGCGTTTCATGAGCGAGTGGCGGCGGCCACGGCGCTGCCCGACGTGCCGACGGCCAAATTTCTCGAGCCCGGCAATCGCTTCAATCCGTTGATCGCCGCCGTGACGACTTATGCAAGCGGCGTCGAACCGGAAAAACTTTCCGCGCATGACCTCGCCAATTACGCCGATACGCATGTAAATTGGCGCGTCGCCGAAGGCTATGGGACGGGCATCGTTCGCTTCGGGGAGGATCTGCCGGTCACCCTCTCCTGCCCGGTCTCGTCCATCGATCATAGCGGCCCAAGACTGCGGATCATCACCGCGCGAGGCACGATCCTCGCCGAGCGGGTGATCGTGACATTGCCGACCAATCTCCTCGCCGAGGGCGGCCTCGCCTTTGATCCGCCTTTACCGGAAAAGACTGCGGCCGCTGCGGCGCTGCCGCTCGGCTTCGCCGACAAGGTCGTGCTTGCGCTCGACAAGCCGGCCAATCTGCCGAAGGATGGGCATCTCTTCGGCCGCATCGATCGGACCGATACGGCGAGCTATCATTTGCGGCCCTTCGGCCGGAACCTGATCGAAGCCTATTTCGGCGGTCAGCTCGCCGCCGATCTCGAATCCGACGGTCCCGAAGGCCTCTACGCCTTCGCCGAGGACGAATTGGCCGATCTTCTCGGCACCTCCTTCCGCTTGCGGCTGCGCCGCCTCGCCGAGACCGCCTGGGGCAAGGAGCCGTTTTCGCGCGGCGCCTATTCCTACGCGCTGCCGGGGCATGTCGCGGCGCGGGAAAAACTGGCCGCGTCCGTCGATGATCGGCTCTTCTTCGCCGGCGAAGCCTGCTCGAAGGACTATTTCTCGACGGCGCATGGCGCCTATCTGACTGGGCTGGCTGCGGCAGAAGCCGCAATCAAGGCCAAATCCGGCGGCAATGACATAACGGCACGGTGATTGCTGCGCCTCGACGGCAGAGCACACATTGCGGCAAGCGCGAAGAGCCCTAGATAAGCTCAAGCGCCCGCCAAACCCGCTCGCCCCAGGCTCATGATCTTCAGCTGATGTCTTCGAGCTATAAAATTCATCTGGTCACATCGATCAGCGAAGTTGATGCGGCGCAATGGGACGCCTGTGCCAATCCGGCGAGCCTCTTGGCATCTGACTTGGCTGAGGCGGATTCGGCCGAGCTGCAGCCTGCCGCTTTAAACGTGCCGCTCGAAACCGGCAAAGCTCCCGTCGCCAATAGCGCATTGCAAAAAGAGCGGTTCAATCCCTTCATCACCCATGCGTTTTTGAAGGCGCTCGAAAGCTCCGGCTCGGTCGGCGCCAAAAGCGGCTGGACGCCGACGCATGTCATCGTCGAAGACGCGACCGGCCGGGTGCTTGCCGTTGCGCCGACCTATCTCAAAACCCATTCGATGGGCGAATTCGTCTTCGACTACGGCTGGGCCGATGCCTATCACCGCGCCGGGTTGCAATATTACCCGAAGGTGCAAGTGGCTGTGCCTTTTACGCCGGCGACGGGGCGGCGCCTGCTGGTCTCGCCGGAAGGCGGGGAGCAGGCATTGAATGCGCTGATCGTCGGCCTGCGCAGCTGGCGCGAGAAGATCGAAGCCTCGTCGATCCATGTGACCTTTCCGACGAAGTCGGAATGGGATGCGCTCGGCCGCAACGGCTTTCTGCAGCGCACCGGCCAGCAGTTTCATTTCATCAACAAAGGCTATGCCGATTTCGAGGCCTTTCTTGCCGATCTCACCTCGCGCAAACGCAAGATGATCCGCAGAGAGCGCAAGGATGCGCTGGCGCAGGCCGGCGGCATCGAGATCGAGCTTTTGACCGGCTCCGCGATCACCGAGGCGCATTGGGACGCCTTCTTCCTGTTCTATCAGGACACCGGCAATCGCAAATGGGGCCACCCCTATCTCAAGCGCGCCTTCTTCTCGCAGATCGGCGCGTCGATGAGCGAGCATATTCTGCTGGTGATGGCGAAGCGCAAGAACCGCTATATCGCGGGCGCCATCAATTTCATCGGCAAGGACGCGCTCTACGGACGCAATTGGGGCTGCATCGAGGAATATCCCTTTCTGCATTTCGAGGTCTGTTATTATCAGGCGATGGAATATGCGATCGCGCATGGCCTGTCGCGCGTCGAGGCCGGCGCGCAAGGCGAGCATAAGCTCGCGCGCGGCTATATCGCCGTGCCGACCTATTCGGCGCATGAGATCGCCGACAAGCGTTTTGCGCTCGCGATCGACGAGTTTCTGTCGCGCGAACGCGCCGCGATCGACGACTCTCTCGACGAATATGCGGAGCTGGCGCCCTTCAAGAAGGGTGCGTGATCCCCTCTTGAAGGAGCACGGGCTCCCTTATGCGCGGGCTTGATCCGCGCATCCAGTGGCGCTCAATGATACGATCAGGTCGAGGGCTTCGCGCCGCTCGCGCGCCTTTATCGCTCGCCGCCCTTCTCTCGACGCTTGTGCTGTTCTTCGGCCTGCAAGGCGAAGAGATCGTGCGCCGCTCGCGCGCCTGGTATGAAGGCAGCGCGAGCGCCGGTAAGGCTTGATGCGCTTTACGCGAACACCAAAAGCGCGCCGCCGTAAACCACAAAGCCGATGACGAGCGCGATCACGCAATAGCCCATGATGTCCTTGATGCCGAGCCGCGCGATGGCGAGGATCGGCAGCGCCCAGAAGGGCTGCACCATATTGGCGGTCTGCTCGCCCATCGCCGTGCCCATCGCCGTCATCGCCGCATTGGCATTGAGTTTGACCGCCGCCGGAACCATGAACGGGCCTTGCACCGCCCAGTGGCCGCCGCCCGACGGCACGAAAAGGCTGATGAGATTCGACGAGACGAAGGACCAGAAGGCGAGCGTTTTCTGGCTCGAGAAGGCGACGAAGCTCTGCGCCAGCACGCCGGCGAGGCCGGTGTCCGTCATGATCCCCATGATCCCGCCATAGAGCGGAAACTGCAGCAGGATCGGGCCGACCGTCTTCGCCCCTGTATTGAAGGCCCGCACGTAGCGGATCGGGCGCCAATGAAAGATGAGGCCGAGCATCAGCGCGAGGAAGATGAAATTGTTGAGATCGAGCGCGAATTTCTTGGCGACGATGAGATTGGCCTCATAGGCGGCGCCCATCGCGACCAAAAGCAATGTTACGATGAAGGAATTTTCGAGAACGGTCGCAAAAGTCTTCGGCGCGTCCTTGTCCTCTTCCTCCTGCTCGGCGGCATCCTGGCGGATGAGGGCTTCCGGATCGACTTTCTTGCGCTCGCCTTCCGCCGGCCCCATAAAATAGAGCGCGATCGGAATGACGATGACGAGCAGCACCACAGGCACGAGATTATAGGCGGTAAAAATCGTCGTATCGAAAGGCGCGACCTTACCGGTCACTTTCTCGATGATGTTAAGCGCGCTGCCATGCGTTGCGGAGACAAGCGCGATGGAGCTCGAAAGACCCGATGCCCAGGTCATGAAGCCCATATAGGCGGCGGCGACCAGGAAGGCGAAATCGACATCGCGCAGCCTTTTGCCGATCTCGCGCGCGACGATGGCGCCGATGACGAGACCAAAACCCCAGTTCAGCCAGGAGCCGATCGCGCTCGTCAGAAAGACGATGATGGCGGCGCCCGCCTGCTGGCTCGGAAGGCTCGCCACTTTTTCCAACAGCCGCTTGACGAGTGGCGCATTTGCGAGCGCCACGCCCGTCGTCAGCACCAGCGCCATTTGCAAGGCGAAGGCGAGAATGGCCCAAAGCCCTTTGTACCAGGCATCGATGATCTTCACCGAACCGGCGGGCGTCCAGATCAGCGCCGCGATCACGGTGATGAAGGTCAAGAGAACAGCGTAGAGATAAGGGTCCGGAATATAGCGTTCCGCATAGCGGACGCAGAGCCGCGTCGTCTGGCGTAACATAGTGCCCCCCTGTCCGCTCGCATCTGGAGCTAGATTTTATCTTGGATGGCGCCCATCGGCGAAGAGCGCTGGCGGCAAGCCTACGCTCGCGCCTTTTTCCCGACAAGCTGCGCCTTCGGTGGAGGCGCGCGCCGGCCTGCGCACTGTGCATCGGGACAAGCGCTGTAGTGACGCTTCCAGACCCGCCACAGATCCAAATTTTCGAACTGGACAGGTCAGGCTTCGCCGATCTACCCATGCGGGGAGAATTTGCGCAGAGGATCAGCCATGGCGTCCGCCCAGCCCGCTTATGACGACAGCAATATTTTTGCGAAGATCCTGCGGGGCGAAATGCCTTGCCATCGCATCTTCGAGGATGATGTGGCGCTGGCCTTCATGGACATCATGCCCCGTATCGCGGGCCACACGCTCGTCATCCCGAAATTCGCCTGCCGCAATCTTCTCGATGCCGATCCCGAGGGCCTGGGCCAACTCATCAAGCGCGTGCAGATGATCGCGCGCGCCGCCAAGACCGCCATGGCGGCTGACGGCATCACGCTGCAGCAGTTCAACGAACAGGCCGGCGGGCAAGTGATCTTTCACCTGCACTTTCATATTCTGCCGCGCTTCGAGGGCGTCGAGTTGAAGCCACCGGCAAGCGGCATGGAAAATCCGGAAGTACTCGAAGCACATGCCGCGAAGATCGCCGCCGCGATCGCGAACGCCGCATAGGCCCCGCGCCCATAACTCGGCCCTGCCCGCCCTGTTGCTTTGAATGTTGAACTCGGTCGGAACCCGAGTCCAGTTGGGAGAATGTGCCGAAGAAGCGACGGGATGCGCATCTCTGAGCCTTCAACAATGCCAAGCAACACATAGAACACGTGGGCACTGCGGCGGCAGCTGAGGCCGACGTCACCGCCCGCATCCCTTCATCTGACCCGGCTCCGCCGGGTCTTCTTCTCCACGCACACAAGTTTGCGCCGGCATTTGCCGCGGACGATCGTGCCTTGCTTTGGATAGTCGAAGGCGACAAATCGCAGAAGAAAACAACCCTTCATACGAGGAAACCACACTGGACGGCGGGCGCCGAGAGGCGGCCTCGCGTTCGGCAGCCTCTTTAAGCTATGATCGCTAGGGAATAGATCGTGCAAAAGTCATCCAGGCTCGCTTCTTCATGCTGGTTCGCCATCTCTCCTATTTTGTGACGCTCGCTCGAGAGCGGCACTTCGCCCGGGCGGCGGAAACCTGCCATGTCGCGCAACCG
Organism: Methylovirgula sp.; assembly: GCA_052144065.1. GTDB lineage: Bacteria > Pseudomonadota > Alphaproteobacteria > Rhizobiales > Beijerinckiaceae > Methylovirgula. The sequence goes on from JBKQRA010000119.1 coordinate 27,902, forward strand.
ACGCTTTCAGCGGCGATCCGGACCCTCGAGGAAGAACTCGAAGTGCGGCTCGTGGTGAGAAATCACCGCTTCGTCAGCCTTACGCCCGAGGGCGAGAGACTGCTCGCCTGGGGTCGGCAGATCCTGATGGACTACAATAGTCTGTGCGACGACTTGACGGGTCTGCGGCGCGGGCTGACAGGCGTGCTGCGGCTCGGCGTCATCCCCGCGGCTATGCCGGCGATCTCATTCCTCACGGCACGCTTTTCAGCCGCACATCCAAAGGCAAGGGTCGAGGTTCAATCACTGACCTCACGCGCAATCCAAAAATGTCTCGACGCCTTCGAGATCGACGGCGGCGTGACCTATCTCGACAACGAACCGCTCGAAAACGTGCACCGGACACCTCTCTATCGCGAGCGCTATGTTTTCGTCGTTCACCGTCGCCATCCACTTGCCAGCCGCAGCACCATCACTTGGGCGGAAGCTGCCGCCGATCGGCTTTGCCTGCTTAGCGAGGACATGCAGAATCGACGCATCATGGACAAGCTCGCCGCTTCGATCGGCGTCACGATCAAGCCCATGGTCGTCAGCAATTCGTTCCTCGGCGTCTGCTCCCATTTGCGTCATGGCGAATGGTCGAGCATCGTGCCGCATAATTTCTTTTATGTTTTTGGCCGGGCTCCAGATCTCGCCGCCATCGACCTTATCAATCCCGTCCACACCCAGGCGATCGGCCTTGTGCTGTCGGATCGCGACCCGCCCTCGCCAATGGCGCGCGCTCTGCTCGCGTCAATCAAAGACATCGATCTCGACGCCGAACTCGATGCGGCTTGCAAGCCGGTTTGATCGAGGCGTCCTATCAAGCGTTCCAAGCTTTTCATTGGCTTTTTTGGAAGCATTGCACGAGCCTATCCTCCATTCGATACGGGACACATCAAGTAAAACTCCCGCAAATCGATCGAATGAGGAAACGTCTATAAATGCATATTAGCTTAGAACAGACTATGACTATGCTGTTCATTCTAATTTGCGCCGCTTCAGGGTGAAAGTTACCTGCAAAATGGGCGTTTTCTCTTTTGCTTTCAGCTCAAGGGAAGAAGAATATGGCAAAAGTCGTATGCGTTCTCTACGATGATCCCATCGACGGATATCCGAAATCTTATGCAAGGGATGATCTGCCGAAGATCGATCATTATCCTGGCGGCCAGACCCTGCCGACGCCAAAGGCGATCGATTTCCAGCCGGGTGCGCTGCTCGGCAGCGTCACGGGCGAGCTCGGCTTGCGCAAATATCTCGAATCGCAAGGACACACTCTGGTTGTGACCTCGAGCAAAGACGGTCCGGATTCGGTGCTGGAGCATGAGCTGGCCGACGCCGAGGTCATCATCTCGCAGCCCTTCTGGCCGGCCTATCTAACCGCGGAACGCATCGCCAAAGCGCCAAAGTTGAAGCTTGCTCTGACCGCCGGCATCGGCTCCGATCATGTCGATCTGCAGGCCGCGATCGATCACGGCATTACCGTAGCCGAGGTGACCTATTGCAACTCGATCAGCGTCGCCGAACATGTCGTCATGATGATCCTCGGGCTCGTGCGCAATTACATCCCCTCCTATCAATGGGTGATGCGGGGAGGCTGGAACATCGCCGACTGCGTCGCTCGCTCCTATGACGTCGAGGGCATGCATATCGGCACCGTAGCCGCCGGCCGCATCGGCCTCGCAGTGTTACGGCGACTGAAGCCCTTCGACATGCATCTCCACTATTATGATCGGCATCGCCTGCCTGAAGCGACAGAAAAAGAACTCGGCCTGATCTGGCATCCGACGGTCGAAGATATGGTGAAGGTCTGCGACGTCGTCACCATCAATGCGCCGCTGCATCCGGAAACCGAGCACCTCTTCAACGACGCCATGCTGTCCAAGGTGAAGCGCGGCGCCTATCTCGTGAATACGGCGCGCGGAAAGATCTGCGATCGCGACGCCATCGTGCGGGCACTCGAAAGCGGACAGCTTGCAGGCTATGCCGGCGATGTCTGGTTCCCGCAGCCGGCGCCCAAGGATCATCCCTGGCGCAGCATGCCGCATCACGGAATGACGCCACATATCTCGGGCACCTCACTCTCGGCACAGGCGCGCTATGCCGCCGGAACGCGAGAGATTCTCGAATGCTGGTTCGAGCGCCGACCAATCCGCGACGAATATCTCATCGTCGACGGCGGCAAGCTCGCAGGAACTGGGGCTCATTCCTACAGCGCCGGCAATGCCACTGCCGGTTCGGAAGAAGCGGCGAAGTTCTCAAAAGCCAGCTGATCCCGAATCTGTCTCTCCCCGCAAACGCAAAT
>JBKQRA010000120.1:0-25247 GCA_052144065.1 Methylovirgula sp.
GTGGCGGCGCCTCGTGCGTGACTACGAGCAGCGTATCGACGTCTCTCACGCTATGATCTTCGTCGCTATGGGCGGCAATCTCGTTCGAAGAAACACCCATCCGTGAATTTCAAAACGGACTCTTAGTGATGGGCTTCTGTCAGCACGATCCGCATCAGGTCGGCGGCATTGCGCGCATGCAGCTTCTGCATGAGGCGCGCGCGATGCACGTCGACCGTGCGCAGACTGATGCCGAGATGGCGGCCGGCCGCTTTGCTCGTTTCGCCGGCGGCGATTCGCGCTAAGACCTCGCATTCCCGCCGGGTCAGCAATTCAGCGCCGGGAAAGCGCATGGGCAAGGCGTTGTATTCGATATCGCGGTCGTGACGCCAGGCCGAGCCCTCGACCGCCCGTCGCACACGGAGGGCGACGACTTCAGGATCGAAAGGCTTTTCGATGAAGTCCAGCGCTCCATGCTTGATCGCATCCACCGCCATGGTGATCTGAGCTTTGCCCGATATCATGATGATCGGGGCAGGGTAGTCGTAACCTTTGAGTTCCTTCAGAAGGTCGAGACCCGAGCGCTCGGGCATATCGACGTCGAGCAGGATGCAGCTCGGCACGCGGGTGTGGGCCGCGGCATAAAGCGACGCGGTCTCACTGAAGCAGGTGACTTGATAGCCCTCAATTCTAAAGACGAGCGACAAAGCCTCACGGACTGATGGATCGTCGTCGGCAATGAAGATTTCGCTGCAATGGTTATGTCTGCGCATGTCAGCCGTCTTCCCTAAGCGATCTTGTCGGGTGGCGAGTCATTTGACCCACTGCGGTCGAGATTGCAGAGATTCGCCCGCCAAGGCTGCGGACTTAACGGTTACTCCGGGGTAACAGACGCTGTTTTTGTGTGCATATCTCTCGAAGCGGGAAATGCGATCGGATCATCGACGCGACGTGCGTGTGTGGTGTGGATCAGCGAAGCTTGAGCGATGCGATCAATTCATCAGCAACAGATTAGAACTATCCGGCACGGCGTGACAGGTCGCAAGTGCTTTGTCGAAAATCAGTGAATTTTTGGGAAGTGGCTGAAGTGCAATTCGATCATATGAACAAAGTTCGTTCGATATTTCTAATAGTCACGAACGAAAATATGTTCAATGATGCAGCGTGTACATTATTGATGCTGCGAATGTATGCCGTGCTTCGTCTGCATCTGTGCGCAAGGAAGTCCGACATAATCGATGAGTATGCTGATGATCGTACTCACAGCGACGATAAGGGCGCCGAAGGCAATGAGCCGTAGCCTTTGTTGCGCGACGCTCAGTCCATCGCTTGTGACGGCGAAGTGGGCATGCTGCGACGTGTTCTGGCTGCGATAGGTAAAGATCGGGACATAGCTTCCCAGCGGCAATTTGATCTCGACCGGATCTAGCTGGCCGGGTCCGTCGTAATAGCTTTCGAGTGCGTGACGTAGACGGCCTGCCTCGACGCGGACGAGTGGATTTGTTTGGGGATCGAAGCTTTTGTCGCGGCCGAGTGCTTCAATGGCGATCGTATAGCCTTTGATGTGTTCGGCGTGGCCATCCAACGTGCCTTCGACGACGAAGCGAAGAAAAGAGATGAGCCGTTGAGAGGGCCGCAGAATCTCGCTTCCGACGATCCGTTCAAGGGCGGCTCGGACGTCTTCATCGCTCGGAGCCGTGCGCAAGTTTAAGGTCTGCGCCATCACTGAGCTGCCTTAAAGGCGAGAAAAAGTTTACAAAAATGCTAATCGTTAATCGGGGGCATATTAATCAAAAAAAAATATAGGTTGCAAGCAGGTTGGCGGGACTTTGTGTGCATATGTCTATTGCAATAGGTAATTGCTTTATTCAAATATGATCACTGCAAGTATCCAATATACCGCATAGTGATGCGTCATTAGCGGAATTTGATATCAATTCGATCTGCATCGCCATTCGCGATATGCTTGGATAATCGATACGCACTCAGCGGGGTTGGATCGGGGACGCCAGATTTTGCAGCATCGATATGCATGCGCTCATGCTTCGATTTGCGAATGCGCCGGCGCCAGCTCCAGCGGAGAAGATCAGAACGCAAATGGCGAAGCTGGGTAGAGGCCGAATGCCAAGCGGGCGCATGGCGGACAGTTGTGCAATGAACCGCGGCAGCCGCGAAGGCGGCCTGCGGCGGCTGAAGGTCGGAATATAGCTTCCGCGCGGCAGGGCGATCTCGATCGGATCGTCTGCGCCTGGACCGGCATAATAGTTTTGGAGAGCGGTGCGGAGGCGGCCGGCTTCGACACGCACCAACGGATTGGTTTGCGGATCGAAATTGTCTTTTCGGCCGAGCGCCTCGATAGCGATCGTGTAGCCCTTGAGGCGTTCGGGTCGGCCGCTCAGAGATTCTTCGACGACGAACCGCAAAAAGGCGACCCGGCGGGGGGTACCACGCAAGATCGTGCTGTTGAGAACGCGATCCAACGCTTCACGAATCTCGTCGTCCCGCAGCGGTGGATGACAAGCGGGTTTTGGCGACATGTTGATATGCATCCGTATTGAGTCGGGGGACAGGCGTGACCGCTACCAGAAGGATCTGACAAGTCGCTATCTTAAGAAGATGTCGCGGAATGGTTATTGATTTTCATCAAGATTGAAATTCAGGCTTGGATACATCCGCCAAGCGCACTTGCGACGAGTCTCTTGATTTTATGGGCCGTTCGCTCATTGATTTGAGGCGCGGCGGGACCGCGCGTTTCTACTTAAGGCATAATTCCATTTTGCCCCGCGAGGCCGCGGGCTTTGCACGCGCGTAGGCGGCACGCCAATGCATGCGATGAACATGAAGCAATAAACACTGAAGCCTCAGGTGCGGGCGTTAGACGCCTGTGCCGAGATAGGCATCGCGTACGGCGGGATCGTCGGCAAGTTCCGCCACGTTACCTTCGCGGACGATGCGTCCCGTCTCCATGACGTAAGCGCGGTCGGCGACGCTGAAGGCTGCGAAGACATCCTGCTCGACCAGCAGGACGGTCACGCCTTGATCGCGGATCTCTTTGAGGATCGTCAGGAGCTGATCGACGATCACCGGCGCGAGGCCGAGACTCATCTCGTCGATCAGCAGCAGACGCGGCTTTGCCATCAGCGCGCGGGCCATGGCGCACATCTGCTGCTCGCCACCCGACATATTACCGGCGAGCTGATGCCGGCGCTCGTACAATTTTGGGAAGAGTTCATAGACGCGCTCGAAGCTTTGTTTGACTTCACCGTCGCGGCGGCGGTAGGCGCCCATCTGCAGATTTTCTTCTACCGTCATCCGGCCGAAAAGCTGGCGTCCTTCCGGAACTTGCACCAGGCCGCGCAGGAACGCTGCCTCGGGCCGCAGTGGCAGCAGATCGTCGCCAGCAAATTTGAGCGTGCCGCGCGCGCGCAGAATGCGCGAAATGGTGCGCAGCAGCGTCGTCTTGCCGGCGCCATTGCTGCCGACGAGCGCGATGATCTCGCCTTCGTCGACATGCATGTCGATGCCGAAGAGGACGGGCACATGGCCATAGCCGGCCTGCAAGCCTTTGATGTCGAGAAGTACAGGGCCGGTCATGCGCGCCGCTTTCCGAGATAGGCTTCGACGACCCGCAGATCGGCGAGCACGGCGCCCGGCTCGCCTTCGGCGATCTTCTCGCCATGATGCAGCACCATCACGCGGTCGGAGAGGCTGCGAATCGCCTTGATGACATGTTCGATGACGAGAAGCGTCATGCCGCGGTCGCGGATCTTCTTGATGAGTTCGACGACCTCGTCCACCTCGACGGCGTTGAGGCCGGCCATCACCTCGTCGAGCAGGAGGAGTTTTGGGCCCATGGCCAGTGCCTTGGCGAATTCGAGCCGCTTGCGGTCGGGGCCGCCGAGCGCGTCGGCGCGGGCGTCCATGCGGCGCGCGAGGCCGGTGAACTCGATCCATTCGCGGGCGCTGTCGCGCGCCTTCGCCATCGCCTTCTCGCCGCCGTCGCGGCCGAAGAGGGCGCCGACCGTCACATTCTCGAAGACCGACATGCCGTGAAACGGTTTCATCACCTGGAAGGTGCGGGCGATGCCGAGATGGGCGCGCTTGAACGGCGGCAGCTCGTTGATCCGCTGCCCTTCGAAGAGGAGTTCCCCTTCATTCGGCTTGAGCGTGCCGCTGACCATATTGACGAGCGTCGTTTTGCCGGCGCCGTTCGGGCCGATCAGGCCCAAAATCTCGTTCTCGGCGATCGAGAAGCTGACCTTGTCGACCGAGACGAGCCCCTGGAAACGCTTGGTGATGCCGCGCGCCTCGATGATGGTCTTGGGAGCAGGAGTGGCGGTCGCAGACGGCGCGTCGCTCATAGCCGGTTCTCGCGAATATTGCGCAAGAGATAGCGCCAACCGCCGCTGCGCGCACCATGGATTAGATCGGTGAGCCCCTTCGGCATGAAGACGACGGCCAGCACGATGACGAGGCCGAAGAGCAGCACGGCCGCGGTCGAGATCCAGGAGGCGAGAAGCTCATAGACGACCGAGAGGATGAAGGAGCCGATGACCGGTCCGAAGACCGTGCCAGGGCCGCCGAAGACGCACATGATCACCATGCGTACATTGAGCGTCGGATCGAAGGCGCTGGCCGGATCGACGAAGGTACTCCAATAGGCATGGATTCCGCCGGCCAGCGCGGTGAAGAAGGAGGCGAGCACCAGCGCCGTCACTTTATAGAGTGTGGCATTGACGCCCATGCTGCCTGCGGCGTCCTCATCCTCGCGGATGGCGATGAGGCCCATGCCGTAGCGGCTCTTCGAGATCCAGAACACCGTCAGTGTGCAGATGACGAGGAGGCCGAGGGCCAGCTCGTAGAAGAGGGCGTCGTTGCGGGTCAGCGGCAGGACGAGGCCGATATTGGTGCCGGCAATCGGCAGATTGGAGACGATCGCCATCATTGCGCCGTTGAGACCGAGCGTGGCGATGGCAAAATAGGGACCGCGCAGCCGCAGGATTGGAATGCCGATCAACAAAGCGCAGAGCATGGCGAGCACCGCGCCGACGCCGAGGCCGAGGCCGAACGACTGGTTGAACTGCACCATGGCGATCGCCGTCCCATAGGTGCCGAGCCCGTAGAAGACGGAATTGCCGAAGGACACATAGCCGGTGAATCCGCCGAGAATGTTCCAGGATTGCGCCAGCGTCGCGAGCAGCAACGCGTTGATGCCGAATTGCACCATCACATCATTGCCGAGCCAGGGCACGAAAATGAGCGCAATGGCGACGACGATGGCGATGCTCACGTCGCGGCGCATCAGGCGGCCCTCAGGGTGCGGACGGGGCGGACGATGAGCACCACGACGAGGAGGCCGAAGCTGATCGCATCCGTGTAGGTCGGGCCGAGATAAAGTGCCGTCAGCGACTCGGCTATACCCACGACAATGCCGCCGAGGATGACGTTGAAGGGATTGGCGAGGCCGCCGATGATGGCGATGACGAAGGATTTGGCCGTGAGGCTCGCGCCGATATAGGGCGTCAGATTGGAGATCATGCCATAAAGGCCGCCTGCGGCGCCTGCGAGCGCTGCGCCAATGCCGAAAGTCACCGAATAGAGGACACGTGGATCAACGCCGTAGAGTCGCGCCGCAACGAGATTTTGCGCAGTGGCGCGGATGGCGCGGCCGAGCGGTAGCCGGTTCAGCAGGAACCATAGAGCAGCCGCCAGCAGCACGGCAACGCCAAAGGCGGCAAGCCGGATGCTCGGCACGGTCAGCCCGAAGAGCGGAAAATTCGCGCCGGCATAGGGTGGGTTGATTGCCCGGAAGTCGGCGGTGAACAGCAGTTGCGCCAGATAGGTGATCACGACATCGAGGCCGAAGGTGATCAGCAGCGTGCTGAGCAGCGCCGAGCGGACGATGAGATTGAGCAGATAGCGCTGCAGCAGATAGCCGACCGCGAACATGATGAGCATGGCGATCGGCAGCGCCGCGAAAGGATCGATTCCGGCGTAGCGGAACAGGTAATAGACCGCATAGCCGCCGAGCATGATCAGCGCGCCATGCGAGAGATTGACGATGTTGAGCACGCCCCAAACGAGCGCCATCCCGAGCGCCATCAGGCCGTAGAGGCCGCCGAGCAGAATGCCGTTGAGCAAGACTTGGGTGAGGACCAAGGACCGATTCCTTCGGCGCTGCGAAAAGCCTCAGCCCCGCTTGTCCCACGGCGGAATCGGATATTGCGGCTTGGAGATGAACTTGTCCGTATAGATCTGGATAAGCTTGCCGTCTTGCACCTGGATGACGATCTGCGGCAGCTCGATCTGGCCGTTGGAGCTATATTTGGTCGGCGCCGCATAGAGGCTGTCGAAATTGACGGCGGCGATGGCATCGCGCACCACCTTGGGATCGATGCTGCCGGCCTTTTCGAGCGCGACCGCAAAAGTTTCCACATCGGCGGCGCCGGAGGCAGCGTGATAGTCGGGCGCATAGCCGTATTTCGCCCGATATTCCTTGGCGAATTCTTCCGCATCGCCGAACCAGCGGTCTTTCAGGCTCGGCGAGGCGAGCCATGAGGTCATGCCGAAGGCGTAGTCGGCGTCCTTGCCAAGCGCCTTGCGGAAGTCTTCCGTCGGAACGCCGACGGTGAAGCCGTAGTAATCCTTCGGATTGACGTTGAGGCCCTTCATCTGGCGAATGAAGTTGAGTGCCTCGGTCTCGTGGCCGCTCCACAAGATCGCATCGACATTTGCGGCCTTGATCTTGGTCAGGATCGACGAGAAGTCGGAGCTGCCTTCGCGATAGGTCTCGTCGACCGCGATCTTCATGCCGGCGGCTTCGATGTGCTTGCGCGTGCCTTTGGCGACCGAGACATCGAAACTGTCGTCGGCGGCGACGAGCGCCACGACCTGCGGCTTCGGATCGAGCTTGCCCAGCATTTCGAGCGTCGAGACATAATAATCATCAGCCGGGGGCAGTGTGCCGAAGATATATTTGTAATTGCGCGTGTAGATCTGGGTCGAGGCGCCGCCGCCCTGGACCATCGGGATCTGATATTTCTCTGCGATCGAGCTGTCGCTCAGCGCGAAATTCGAGGCGAAAGGCCCGAGCAGGAAATTGACTTTGTCGGAGGTGATGAGCTGCACATATTGGCGCACGCTCAGATTGACGTCCGACTGATTGTCGAGGATCCGCAGCTCCAACTTATAGGACTTGCCGCCGATCTTGATGCCGCCCGCCGCGTTGATCTTGTCGACGGTCAGACTATAGGCGTCGCGGTAATAGCGGCCGGTGTTGGCACTCGATCCGGTGAGCTGAACGGAGGCGCCGAGCTTGATCACATCCTCGGCATGGGCTGCTGCGCCCGAGAACGCGAGAAAAGCCGCTGTTCCAAGAGCTGCAAACGCGTGTTTCATCCCCGTCGTTCCTTTTGTTTGCTCGCTTGTTTCAAGGCCGGCAATATCGGCCAAGAACAATGACTTTTTGCGACTGCCCGTATGCATCGAGGTGCGCGGCGACCATAGCCTAATCGCCTCCGGTCGAGAAGCCGGTTTTGGCTCTTGGCGTGCCATCCTTAGGGGGAGTGTCACGCAGGTGATCGTGTCTCAGCCTTTTACGCCTTTTGCGGCGAAATAGGATCTGTACCATTCGACGAAGGCGCCGACCCCTTTGGCGAGCGGCGTTGCCGGACGATAGCCGGTCAGCTCGAAGAGAAGGTCGGTGTTGGCATAGGTGACCGGCACGTCGCCCTTCTGCATCTCCATATAGTTGCGCTTGGCGGTCCGGCCGCAGGCCGTCTCCACCGCCGCGACGAAATCATCGAGCGCGACGGGGCTGCCGGCACCGATGTTGACGACGCGAAACGCCGCCTGCTCCGACAGGCTGTCGATCGGGCTTGCTGCGGCGCGGCGCGCTGAAGGGGCAGAGGGCGCCAAAGGCAGCAGGCGCAGCATGGCTTCGACGAGATCGCCGACATAGGTGAAGTCGCGCTGCATCTTGCCATGGTTATAGATGTCGATCGGCTGGTCGGCGGCGATGGCGGAGACGAATTTGAACAGCGCCATGTCGGGCCGGCCCCAAGGTCCGTAGACCGTGAAGAAGCGCAGCATGGTCACAGGAATGGCGAAGAGGTGGCTATAGGAATGCGCCATCTCCTCCGTTGCCTTTTTAGTCGCGGCATAAAGCGTCAGCGGATGATCGGCGCGATCGGTCTCGCGAAACGGGATCGCTTTATTGGCGCCATAGACCGATGAGGTCGAGGCGATGAGCGCATGTTTCGGCGGTCTTTGCCGCATCGCTTCCAGCAGATTGAAGGTGCCGACGAGATTGGCATCGACATAGGCGCGCGGATTTTCGAGGCTGTAGCGGACGCCTGCTTGCGCTGCGAAATGATAGACGGCGTCGAAGCCTTGCGCATAGAGCGCCTGCAGCTTCTCGTCATCCTCGAGCATGAATTGATGCGGCTGAAAGCCCTTGAAGGCCGCAAGCTGCGCATGGCGTGCATGCTTCAGCGCCACATCGTAATAAGGCGTGAAGCCGTCGACGCCGGACACTTCGGCGCCGTCCTGCAACAGCCGCTGGGCCAGATGAAAGCCGATAAAGCCCGCCGAACCTGTTACAAGAACCCGCATCCATCACTCCCTGGCACCGGACACCACAAGCGAAATTGCGGTGATCCTGGCGCGGCCCGCCTTCTTACTGGGTCGCGCGGGCTTATCAATGGCATTTTTTGAGAAGAGGCGGCAGTACGGGCGCTTCGCGCAGTCCCCGCATTGATTTGATGCGGCAGCTGGACTAGCAAACGGCGGCTTCGATCTATAACACCGTTCCAGGCCGTCAGGCCCTAAACGATAAAAGCGCCAACCATAAGAGGAGAGGCCGCCCGTGTCCGAGCCCAAGGCACCGTTGAAAATCGTCTTTCTCGATCGCGCGACGCTTGGTGTACCACTGCGGGCACCGAATTTTCCGCATGAGTATAAGGAATATGACGCGACCGGCCCGGACGATGTCGTCAGCCGCCTCGCCGATGCCGAGATCGCGGTCATCAACAAAGTGCCGATGCGGGCAGCGAGCCTCGAGAAGCTGCCGAAACTGAAGCTGATCGCGGTCGCGGCCACCGGCACCGACGTCGTCGACAAGGCTTATTGCAAGGCGCATGGCATTACGGTCTCGAACATCCGCAATTATGCCGTTAACACCGTGCCGGAGCATACGCTCGCGCTGATTTTCGCACTGCGCCGCAGTCTCGTGCCTTATGTGCTCGATGTGCGCCGCGGCAAATGGCAAACGATCGATCAATTCTGTTATTTCGATCACAAGATCCGCGACATCGCCGGCTCGACGCTCGGCCTCATCGGCTATGGCGCGCTCGGCAAATCGGTCGGCAGCCGCGCCGAAGCGCTGGGCATGAAGGTCATCGCGACCGACGTCTATGATTTCCCCGGCAAGGTCGATCTCGACACAATCCTCAAGGACAGCGACATCATCTCGCTGCATTGCCCGCTGACCGACGGTACCCGCAACATCATCGGCGCCGCCGAGTTCAAGAAAATGAAGTCGGATGCGATCCTCATCAACACGGCGCGCGGCGGGCTTGTCGACGAAGTGGCGCTCGTTGCCGCCTTGAAGAGCGGCGAGATCGCCGGCGCCGGCTTCGACGTGTTGACCGTCGAGCCGCCGAAGCAGGGCAATGTGCTGCTCGACGCCGATCTGCCCAATCTCTTGATCACGCCGCATGTCGCCTGGGCGAGCATCGAGGCGATGACAGGGCTTGCGGATCAGCTCGTCGACAATATCGAAGCCTGGGTCGCCGGCAGCCCGCGCAACCTCGTGACCGAATAGGTTTCAAAGGCCGTTGTCGGCGATGGTTAGGCGCAGCCGTGCGCCGGCCCTGAGAAAGCGGGCGGGATCGACTGGCACGCCGTCGATCCGCGTCTCGTAATGGAGATGCGGGCCGGTGGCGCGGCCTGTTTCGCCGATATGGCCAACCACGGTTCCGATCTCGATCTTCTGGCCTTGGCGAACGCTGATGCTGGAGAGATGCGCATAGCGCGTGCTCAAGCCATTGCCATGGTCGACTTCGACCATATTGCCATAGCCGCCGTCGCCGCCGGCAAAGCTGACGACGCCCGAGGCGGTGACCCGCACCGGCGCGCCATAGTCCTGGCGCAGATCGATACCGGTGTGGAGCGCCGGGCGGCCGAGAAAGGGATCGATGCGCGCGCCGAAAGGCGAGGTGACTTCGGTCTCTCCCGTCAGCGGCGAGCCGAAAGGCACCCGCGTTGCCAGAAGCTGCAGTTTTTCCGCGGCGGCGATCGCGGCTTGAGCCTCGGTCGCGGCACGCACGAAGGCTGCGCCATCGATACCGTCCGCGGGTAGGGGCACGAAGGGACCGCCCGTATCCGACGCATTCGACCGCGGCAGCCGCAGCTGATCGGCGGCGAGGCCCGCGGCGTTGAAAGCGGCGCGCAGATGCGTCGTCAGGCGCTGCGCCGGCTGCTGCACCTCGCCGAGAATCGCCAGCTGCGATTGATCGAGGCGCTTTTGCCGGGCGGTAAGACTGTCGAGCCGGCCCATCAGCGGCACATCGAAATCGAAGCTCAAGGGCGAGATCGGATGGGTGTCGGACGGCGATGCTGCGCCGGAGCTTTTCGCGGGCTTGTCGAGCCGCAGTTCAAAACCTTGCGGTTCGGGCTTCGGTTCGGCCCCTAAGCGGTCACTGGGTGCGTAAGCGCTGGCACCGGCCGGCGTCGGCGGGGTCGGTGCGAAAGCACCGGAGAGCAGCGGATTGGCGCTTGCGCCGGGGACGGGCGATGCGGGCAGGGGCTCAGCCGCTGCCGCCGGGCTCGCGGCATTGGGGCTATGCAAAGCTCTGGCGCGCTCGACGAGGCTCGCAACGAGCACCGTCCGATTTTCGAGCTCGCCCTGGCGCGCCGTCAGCGCGCCGAGCCGCTCAGCCAGTGCGGCCTCATTGATCTTGGCATGCTGGGTAAGGTTGGTGATCTCATGGCGCATGGCCGCGATGCGATCCTCATAGCCATATTGCATGGCGATCTGACGCTGCGTGAGCTTGGCCAGGAGATCGTCGTGGAAGATGAAATAGCAGGTCGCGGCGAGATAGAGGAGGCCGGCGACCGGCAGCAGGCCGAGGAGCACGGCCAGCGCGACGGGCGGCAGAATGAGTGTCCGGGAGCGGCGCGTCGTGTCGAGGGTAAGCCGCAATTGCAGCCGCTTCGCCCCGGTGACAGCATCCGTTCGACCCGCGAGCATGGCTTCGTCTCACCCGTTTCCTAGCAACACCACGAAACGAGAAGACAACGTTAAGGTTAACATTCGACTAAGCGCAGCAGTTTCAAAGGGCGCGGGCGGCGGCAAGCACCGCCTCGGCATGCCCTGGCACTTTCACCTTGTTCCAGACTTCTGCGATTTTGCCGTCCGGGCCGATGAGGAAGGTTGTCCGCTCCACGCCCATATATTTACGCCCGTACAAGCTCTTTTCGGTCCAGACGCCATAGGCTTCGAGTGTCGCTTTCGTCGGATCCGAGCCGAGATCGATCGTAAGATTATGTTTTATCTTGAATTTTCCGTGGGTTGCGGGCAGGTCCGGCGAAACGCCAAGAATAGACGTGCCGGCCTTGTCGAATTCGGCCTTCAGGGCAGAAAACTCGATCGCTTCCTTGGTACAACCGGAGGTGTCGTCTTTCGGATAGAAATAAAGGACAAGCTTTTTACCTGAATAAGACTTGAGCGTACGCGGCTTTTCCGCTTCGTCGGGGAGCTCGAAATTTGGCGCCTTATCGCCGCGAGCCAGCTTCTTACCCATCATCGCCTTCCTTTTGTCTCATTAAACGGCAATTCGCAGAGGAGGAATCCGCGTCCGGACGGACAGCGCTGCTTTCGACAAATCCCGTATATTCGGGTACGAATCATGTTTCCAGCGCGCACTCGTTGCGAAAGGCCACGTCGGCTTGGTCGACCACAGTGAAGATCTTCACTCCCGACTGGATTTTGAGGGGGAGCCCGACTGCCCGGTTACGCTGAGAGGCCCCGGCTGGCCTCTCCGTGTGCTGCGGTCGCGCTCGCTGACGGCCTGCATCATCCGCCGCACGCTCGGCTCGCTTGCCGGCCTCATCCTGCTTGTGGCTCTGATCGGTGGCTTTGTCGTCATCTATCTCGGTAATGGCCCGATCGCGCTCGCGGGCATGGGGACGCGCATCACCCGTGCCCTCAATGAACGGGTCGGGCATGGCTATTCCTTCCGGGTCGGTCCGGTTTCGCTGAGCGCGCATGGTTTTGGACCGACGCTCGCGATCAACAATCTGACGCTTGTCGACAAGAGCGGCGGGGCCATCATCACCGCGCCGCGGGCGGAAGTCTCCGTCGATATGGTCGATCTGCTCGTCGGCAAGGTCGTGCCGAAGCGGCTCGAGATCTACGGCATCGAAGTCCGTATGGAATTGATGCGGGACGGTTCGCTCGCCGTGTCGGCGGGCGACGGCCGCCAGGGTGCGGTGCCGCTGCTGCCGCTGGCCGCCGGCATCGGCGAGATGGATGCGAAATCGGCGGCTGCGGCGCAACCTCCGGCGGCCGTGGCACCCGACACGCAAGCGCTCGAGAAGGCGGGCTTCCCGCCACGCTCCTTGATCGTCAAGCGCATCGGCGCGGCGTTGCGTCTCCTCATCGATATGTCGACCAATCCGGACAGTCCGCTTGCGGCGATCGACAAGGTCGGCATCGCGAGCGGGCGGCTTGTGATCATGGATCGCGCCGCCGAAGAAAGCCGCGTCTATCAGGAGCTCAATCTCTCCTTCGCCAAATCCGGCGACGGCACGAATTTCACGGTCACGGCCGACGGACCGAACGGGACCTGGTCGCTCGGCGCGATCGCTTCCGGCGTTCCGGCGCGGACGCGGCGTCTCGATATCGAGGCCAAAAACATCTCGATGGACGAGATCTTGCTCGTCAGCGGCGCGCGAAAGCTCGGCGTCGATTTCGACATGCCGGTGACGAGCAAATTCAGCATGGCGCTTGCGCCGGACGGCGGCCTCACCGAGATCGCTGGCGATGTTGCGTTGGGCGCCGGCTATCTGCGCTTCGATGATCCCAACGACGAGCCGAAGATGCTCGATGCGATCAACACCTCCTTCCATTGGGATCGTGCGACCCGTCGCGTCTCGCTCGATGAATTTCACATCCGGGGCGGCACCAGCGATTTCACCTTCAAAGGCGCGATCACGCCGCCAGCGCATGAAGGTGAGGTCTGGCAGATCAAACTCGCGGATGCGAAGGACGAGATTTTCGGGTCCGAACGTCCCGGCGAAAAGCCGATCACGCTGACGCATTTCGACCTTGGCGCGCGGGTCGATCTCGATCGCAAGGTGGCGGCGCTCGACCAGTTCAGCTTCTCCGGGCCGGATTGCAGCTTCGCGATGGCAGGCAATATCGACTGGGCGAACGGGCCGCATGTGCGTCTCGGCGCCTCGATCGGGCGGACACAAAGCCTCGTCGCGCTGCGGCTCTGGCCGGCCTTTGTCGTCGCGCCGGTGCGCAGCTGGTTCCTGTCGCATTGGAAGGGTGGCGTGATCCAAGGCGGCCGGATGCAGCTCGATTTTGACCCGGCGATGATCAAGGCGATGCGCCTGCAGCATGCGCCGCCGGATAAGAATTTCGCGATGGATTTCACTGTGAGCAAAGGCTCGGTCGAATTCCTCGCGGGTGCGCCGGCGCTGCAGAATATCGAAGGCAGCGGCCATATCACCGGCCGCACCTCGACGTTCACCGCCAATCAAGGCGTCATCGATGCCGGGGCGGGTGGTCCGCTGACCCTCACGCAAGGCGTCTTCCACGTCGCCAATGCCGAGATGAAGCCGACGCCCGGCCAGTTCACGGCGCAGGTCGCGGGCAGCGTCGAAGCGGTCGCCGCGCTCCTCAATCGCGATGCGCTAAAGCCTTATGCGAGCATGCCGGTCGATCCGTCGACGCTCAAAGGACAGGTCGCCGGAACATTGGGGGTCGGGATCCGCATGGGTCCGGTGGTGAAGCCGGAGGATATTCAGCTCACCATCAATGCGACAGCCTCGAATCTCACCGCCACGCATTTGGTCGGCGACGAAGCGCTCGAAAATGCGACGCTCAATGTCATCGTCGATGCCACGGGCATGAGAGCGACCGGCCAAGGCAAGGCCTTCGGCGGTCCGGCGACCGTCGACATCGAGCGCCCGATCGGCAAGCCGACAACGGCGTCACTCAGCGTCGTGCTCGACGATGCCGCCCGCGCCAAGCAGGGTATGGGCGGCTTTAGCGCGGTGAAGGGTCCGATCACAGCGAAATTCTCGACGATTTTGGGCGCGCCGCCGCCGCTCAAGGCCGATGTCGATCTCGATCTCACGCATGCGGCGATCAAGGGGCTTCCGGGCATCACCAAGCCGGCCGGAAAGGCCGCCAAGGTGAGCTTCTCGCTGACGCGCGACGACAAGGGCCTGCAGTTCGATCAGCTCGCCGTCGATGTGGCGCCGGTGCAGGCGCGCGGCTCGGTGCAGCTCGGCTCCGATCTCTCGCTCATCTCCGCCAAATTCCCGGTAGTGAAATTCTCGCCGGGCGATGAGATGCGCGTCGAGGTCACCAAATCGGGCGATGGCTATAAGATCAACGCGCATGGCGGGACCTTCGACGGCAGGCCGTTCCTGCGGATGCTCACCTTCTCGAAATCCGATCAGGGCGCGGCTGCGGACGATGATGCGTCGGACGACAAGGACGCCGACGAAAAGCCGGCTGCCGACAAAGGCATGTTCGGGGATAAGGACATTGAAGTCGATCTCAAGGCCACGAGCCTCACCGGCTACAATAAGACGACGCTGGCGGGTGCCGATCTGCATCTCGTCAAGCGCGGCGACAATCTGCGTGAATTCACTGTTTCTGGCCGTTTTCCGCATGCGACCATTACCGGCAAGCTGACCAATGCCGATTCGCCGTCGCCGCAATTGGAGCTCAGCACCCATAATGCCGGTGCTTTGCTCGCCTTCCTCGATCTTTACAAACATATGGACGGCGGCGAACTCGACGTCGCGATGCGGCTCGGCGATGATGCCTTGGCGGGCGCGCTGCGCATCAAGGATTTCGTTCTGCGCGACGAACCAGCGCTGCAGCGGCTCGTCGTCGAAGGTGCGCAGCAGCGCCCGATCGGCGTCGACGGCTCCCAGTCCACGACGTCGCCACCGAAGAATTTCGACGCCAACTCCGTCGCCTTCACACGGCTGCAGGTGCATTTCCAGCGGGCCGGCAGCCGCCTCGATCTGCGTGATGGCACAATGTATGGCAATGACATGGGCCTGACGGTCGATGGCTGGCTCGACTTCGCCCGCGACCGGGTCAGCATGGATGGCACTTTCGTGCCGGCCTATGGCGTCAACAATCTCTTCGCCCAGGTTCCGGTCTTCGGCATCTTCCTCGGCGGTGGCGCGCATGAAGGCCTGTTCGCCGTGAACTATCATATCTCCGGCGCGGCGAGTAAGCCGACGCTCAACATCAATCCGCTAACGGCGATCGCGCCGGGCTTCCTGCGCAAGATTTTCGGCGCGCTTGATCTCTCCTCGCCGGAATATGCGTCGCCCGCCACCGCGGCGCCGAGCCAAGCCGCGCCGCAGCAGTAGGGCGTCTTACGGGCGCAGCAGCATATGCTTCTTCTTGCCGAGCGAGAGCTTGATCACGCCCTCGACGAGATCGGCATCGGTCAGCGTCGCGCGCTCGTCGGTGACGGCCGCGTCATTGACCTTGAGGCCGCCGCCTTTCACCTGCCGCCGTGCCTCGCTCGTCGAGGCAACAAGCCCCGTCTTGACGAAGGCCGCCAGCACGCCGATGCCGTCGGCGAGCTCTTGGGCGTCGATCGCGACGCTCGGTAGGCTCTCGGCCAGCGTGCCTTCCTCAAAAGTCCGCCGCGCCGTCTCGGCGGCGAGGTCGGCGGCTTCGCGGCCATGCACCATCGCCGTTACTTCGGTCGCCAGGATCTTCTTCGCCTCATTGATCTCGGCGTCGCGCAGAGCTTCGAGACGGGCGATCTCATCGAGCGGCATCTCAGTGAAGAGCTTGAGGAAACGTCCGACATCGGCGTCCTCGCAATTGCGCCAATATTGCCAATAGTCGTAGACGCTCAGCATATCCTCATTGAGCCAGACGGCGCCGGCGGCGGTCTTGCCCATTTTGGCGCCGGAGGAGGTCGTCAGCAGCGGCGAGGTCAGCGCATAGAGCTGCGCGGTGCCCATGCGGCGGCCGAGATCGATGCCATTGACGATATTGCCCCATTGGTCCGAGCCGCCCATTTGGAGCGAGCACCCGTAGCGCTTATGAAGTTCAACAAAGTCGTAAGCTTGCAGGCACATATAATTGAACTCAATGAAGGAAAGCTCGTGCTCACGCTCAAGCCGCAGCTTCACGGAATCCATCGCCAGCATGCGGTTGACGGAGAAATGGCGGCCGACGTCGCGCAAGAAGTCGATATAGTTCAAGGGTGCTAGCCATTCGGCATTATCGAGCATCAGCGCATCCGTCTTGCCGTCGCCGAAATTCAGCAATTTGGCAAAAACCTGCTTCATCCCCTGCTTGTTCGCTTCGATCGTCTCATAGGAAAGAATTTTGCGGCTCTCATCCTTGCCGGAGGGATCGCCGACGCGGGTCGTGCCGCCGCCCATCAGCGCGATCGGCTTGCCGCCGGTCTTCTGCAGCCAATGCAGCATCATGATCGGAATGAGATGACCAAGATGGAGCGAGGGGGCTGTGCAGTCGAAGCCGACATAGGCGATGAGATCGCCGCTCTTAGCCTTCTGATCGATGCCCTCCAGATCGGAGCACTGATGCAGAAAGCCGCGCTCGGTCAGCACGGCGAGAAAATCGGATTTCGGAACAAAAGCGTCGGCCAAGGCAACCTGCGAAGCACGAAGGGGCGGGAAGGGCGCGACCCTAGCCGCGCGTTGCGCCGCGTCAAGGGGCAGAATACCCAGCCGGCAAATCCGAAGCCTGCGGCCACCCCCACTGAGGAGTGCGGCCGCGTGGGCCTTCAGGCGTGGCCGATGTCGAGCTCGTCAAGCCGCTTCGCCTTATAGAGCGCGAAAGAGATCGCCCAGGCGGCGATGAAGACGCCAATGATGGCGAAACCCAGCGTGTTGAAATTGTCGTTTAGCATCCCGATCGTGTCCCAAAAGCCGCCTTTCAGGGCCAGTCTGTCGGCGATCAGGCCGAGAGCCTCGATGCCGCCGATGAGGATCGCAACGATCACCGACACGAGCGTGATGGTCATATTGTAATAGAGCTTTCGCATTGGCTTGAGGAAGGCCCAGTCATAGGCACCGAGCATCATGACGCCGTCTGTTGTGTCGACGAGCGACATGCCAGCGGCAAACAGCACCGGAAACACCAATATGGCAGCGATGGGAACGCCCTTGGCCGCCTGAGCGGCCGAGACGCCGAACATCGCCACTTCGGTCGCGGTGTCGAAGCCGAGGCCGAATAGGAAGCCGAGCGGGAACATGTGCCAGCTCTGCGTGACGAGCCGGAACAAGGGGCGGAAGAGGCGCGACAGGAGTCCGCGATCGTTGAGGAGGAGATCGAGATCGGCCTCGACATAGGCGCCGCCGGTACGCAGCTGGCGGTAGCTTTTGTAGATCGAAACAAAAATCATGATGTTCATCGCCGCGATGGCGAGAAGGAACAGGGCAGAGACGGCGGTGCCGATCATGCCGCCGACGGTTTTGAACCCGTCAAAGCCGCCAAGGAGCGTTGCCGCGACCGCGACCGCGCCGGCCGCAATAATGACGACCGTCGAATGCCCCATCGCGAAAAAGAAGCCGACCGAAACCGGCCGCTGCTTCATCTGCATGAGTTTGCGTGTGACGTTGTCGATCGCGGCGATATGGTCGGCGTCGACCGCGTGGCGCAGGCCAAGGCCATAGATTACCAGCGCGACGCCGAGCAAAACCGGCTTCTCATGGAAGGCGACAAGCGCCCAGAGCCAGGCACCTATGTTGAGCGCAGCGAGGATACTGTAAATGACGGCTAGACGTGTCTTGAGATCCGGCGCATTCGCGTCGGACAGTCGCGTAACAGAAGTGAGCATTGAAAATCTGCCTTTTGACGTCGAAAGTCATAGCAGAGCGGAGCCGCAAGGCTGTTGCGGATTTCCCCCATCGAGACACCCCGCTCGATAGTTCTACGATGACGTCTTTTGATGGCAGGTCTCCTGGCTCGCGGGTCGGTACGGCTTCCGCCTTCCCAGGCCCGCGCATGGGGCCCAGTGGCAATTGAGGAAGTCGCTCGTCGCTTACAGTTGCGGGGGCAGCCGCGGCTTTAACTCCGGAAGAGTTTCACCGCGTTCCCTTTTGATCTCCGAAGGGAACCATCGAAAGCAGGCTAACGCACTCCGCCGACAAAGGTCAACGTGCTGATGTTTTCAATGATCCCCTTGAGCCGATGGGACGGTGCCCGAAGGCGGCGACGACTCGCCGAGAAGCACGCCGTTGACGGTCAGGCCATACATGGACATTGGCGTGTCGTGATACTTCCGCCGCGTCTCTGCGACTGAGCCTGTAAAACGTGGATCCTGCGGCCGCTCCTGGCTATCGATATAGGTCGCGACATCCCAGGCTTCCTGCTCGGACAATGTGCCGCCGAGACTGAGCGGCATATTGGCCTTGACGAACTCCGCCGCATTTTTGATCGAGCCCATTCCGGCACCCCAGTTGAAGGAATGCGCGCCCCAGAGGGGCGGGAACACGATCTGCCCTTGCGGAGATGATTGGCCTTGGCCATCGGCGCCGTGGCAGAGCGCGCAATGTTGCGCATAGACCTGCTGCCCATTCGCATAATCGAGCCTTTCAGGCGCCTTCAACTTCGGATAGCCGCGTCCAGGCAGATCGGCGCCCGTGGGGGCGCCTTTCGCGAGGAAATAGGCGTAAGTTTCGAGCGCCAGCAAAACCTTGTCGCCCGCAGGCGGCGCCTTGCCGTTCATGCTGTAGCGAAAGCAGCCCTGAATGCGCTCTTCAAACGTGTTCACCTCGTCGTTCTTTGATCGGTAGGCTGGATAGGCGACATAGGCGGCCCATAGCGGTGCCGACCCCGCGAGCCGGCCGCGATCGATATGGCAGTTGCCGCATTGCAGCCTATTGCCGACGAAGGCTGCGCCATAGCGCTGCGTATCGTGGAAGATATTTTCGCCCAATCGGACCATCGCGCCGAATTGATTGTTCGGGATGGCGCTGTCGGGCGGCGGTGCGAAGCTGTTGGCTTGGGGCGCGGGTTTTTCAGCCGCCACCGCTGCGGGAGGCGTAGAAATCGGGCGAGCGGCGGATTGCGGCAGGCTCGCGTAATAGGCGGCGACGGATGTGATCTGATTGGCGTCGAGCTTCACGGCGACGCTGGCCATCAAGCCCATCGGATCATTGTGCCGATCACCCTTCTTCCAGTTCGTGAGCTGATTGGTGAGATAGAGGGCTGACTGACCGGCGAGCTTTGGAAAGACCGATCCGACGCCCGAACCTGTCGGGCCATGGCATTGGCTGCAAGCCGGCAGCCGCTTCGACCACGCGCCGTACTGCGCCAGTTCAGCACCGGCAGCGATCAATTCAGGCGCAGGCGCGTTCTTGCTGGTTGCTGGTGGCGGATTGAGGCTTGCAAAATAGGTGGCGACCGCCTGCTGATCCGCGTCGCTCAACGCCTTGGCGATAGGCGTCATCATGCCGTTCTTGCGCGTTCTATCGGCAAAGCTTGCGAGCTCATGCCGGAGATAGCCGGCATCGAGACCGGCGAGCCGCGGAAAACCGGCGGCCGGCTGTCCTTCGCCTTGCTTGCCGTGGCAGAGCGAACAGGCCGGCGCGCCCTGCGGCGTGCCATTTTGCGCAATGGCAGCGCCGTCCGCCGCCCGGGCACGACCGCCGGCGCCGAGACTCAACACGATCGCCATCAATGTCGCGGCGAGGGAGTGTCTCATGCTCTTGCGATCCTCCCACGATGGCGGCTGCGATCAATCGGTGAAGACGCGCTCCATCAGCGCCTTGCCCATCTGATCGGCGATCTCGCGCAGATAATGATTGCGCGATTCGAGACCGACGCCGCCTTGGTCGAATTCGCTCTGCAGCCCGTCGCGCAGGCCCCAATTCGCGGCGAGCACCGGAAAGCCCTGGTCTTCGATCTGCTGCAGCGCCGCGGCGATCTGTTTCTCCGAACGGCCGGTCTTCGACAGGATGAGCGTGAGCTTGCCGTCGGCGCCTTGCTTGACGAGCTTTTTGGCCAGCGCCAGCGTTGGGCGCAGATCATCGGCCGAGGTGCCCGTCGGCAGGAAGACGACGGTACTTTCCTCCGCCACCTCCTTCGTCAGCTCGTCGGCGAGACCGCGCGTATCGGCGACGATGAGATCGAAGGTCTCTTCCGTCTTGCGCAGCTTTTTCAGGCTTTTGAAGGGGCGGACGTCGATTTCCGGCTCGACATTGTGGCGCAGCCGCACGGCGTTCCATTCGAGGCAGGTGAGCTGATCGAGATCGAAATCCGCGAGCAGCACTTTGCGGCCGGCGCGCGCCGCGCCGACCGACAAGAGCCGCGCCAGCGAGCTTTTGCCGACACCGCCCTTTTGCCCGACAAAGGAGACGAGACTGAGTGCGTGCTTCATTTCTGCCTCCGAGGGCCAAGCAGGTCATCGCCGCGCCGCTAAAATTAATCGCGCTGCTGCGATGATAAAGGAATGGGTGGCCAGGCACGCAAGAGATTTCGCGGCCAAAGGCGCAATTTGCTGGGGGCTTCGCCGCCGGTGCTCGCGGCGCGAAAGCGATTTCGTTTTGCGCGCCTCAGAGCTAAGACAGGGAATGATTGGGCAGGTGGGGCTTTAAATGTCGATGCTTCGGGTGATCGGACTGATGAGCGGCACGTCGATGGATGGCGTCGATGTCGCGCTCATTGAAACCGATGGTGCGGCGCGTTTGGCGCCGGGTGCCAGCCGCTCCTTTACCTATGCCGCGGAAGATCGTGCGCTGCTGCGGGCTGCGCTCGACGAGGCGGCGGCGCTCACCGACCGGCAGGCGCGGCCGGGCAGGCTCGCCGAGGCCGAAGCGATGGTGACGGCCCGGCATGCCGAGGCGGTCGAAGCTTTTCTTGTTGCCGAGGGCATCGCGCACGAGAGCGTGGACGCGGTCGGCTTTCATGGCCAGACGGTGCTGCACCGGCCAAGCGACGGCCTCACTGTGCAGATCGGCGACGGTGTGGCCTTGGCGCGTCGCCTTGGCCTTCCCGTGGTGCATGATTTTCGCGCTGCCGATGTCGCGGCCGGCGGCCAGGGCGCGCCGCTCGTGCCGATCTATCATAAGGCGCTGGCGCTTGCTGCGGGATTGAACGAGCCGACTGTCGTCCTCAACGTCGGCGGCGTCGCCAATCTCACTTATCTCAACGGCGACGATGATCCGATTGCCTTCGACACCGGTCCAGGCAATGCGCTGATCGATGATCTGATGCTGCGCAAGCAAGGTGTCGCGATGGACGAAGGCGGCCTCGTCGCCGGCCAGGGCAAGATCGATTATCTCGCGCTGATCGATCTTCTGGGCCATTCCTATTTTGAAGAGGCGCCGCCGAAATCGCTCGATCGCAACGCCTTTTCGGCCGTGCGGGTGGAAAATCTAAAACTCGAAGATGCAGCGGCGACGCTGACCGCTTTCACCGCGCAAAGCATTGTCAATGCGCTGACCTTTTTGCCGGAGCTGCCGAAGCTTGCGGTGCTTTCCGGCGGCGGCGCGCATAATCTGACGCTGCGCTGGGAGCTGATGCAGCGGCTGCCGTGCGGGATGGTGCTTGCCGACATGCTCGGCTGGTCGGCCGATGGGATGGAGGCGCAGGCCTTCGCCTATCTCGCCGCGCGTCGGCTTAAGAATTTGCCGCTCACTTTTCCGACGACCACGGGTGTGAAGGCGCCGCTGCAAGGCGGCTTGGTCGCGGCGCCTTGACCCTTCGAGACGGTGCCTCCGGCACCTCCTCAGGGTGAGGGCTGCAAGCTCTTTTCAAGCTCTCATGCTCAGGCGCGAGCGAAGCGCGCCTCGAAGCACGAGGGCGCCGGGCCCTTGCCAATCTTGCGTTGTTCAGCTGCGCTCGGCCGGCTCGGCGCGGGTCGGGGTCGGCAGCTTCGGCGGATTGCCGAGGCGGCGATCGAGATAGATGCCGACCTCTTCGATCAGCGCATCGACGCAATTTTCAAAGAAATGATTGGCGCCGGGAATCACCGCATGTTCGATGGTGATGCCCTTCTGCGTCTTCAGCTTCTCGATGAGGCCGGTCACTTCCTTCAGCGGCGCGACCCGGTCCTGGTCGCCATGCACGAAAAGACCGGAGGACGGGCAGGGCGCCAAGAAGGAAAAGTCGAAACGGTTGGCGGGTGGCGCGACCGAGATGAAGCCTTCGACTTCGGGGCGGCGCATCAGAAGCTGCATGCCGATCCAGGCGCCGAAGGAGACGCCGGCGATCCAACAGGCGCGCGCGTCCGGATTGATCGTCTGCACCCAATCGAGCGCCGCCGCCGCGTCCGACAATTCGCCCTGGCCGTGATCGAAAGCGCCCTGGCTGCGGCCGACGCCGCGGAAATTGAAGCGCAGCACGGAGAAGCCGCGCTCGGCGTAAGCGGAGTAGAGATTGTAGACGATGTGCTTGTTCATCGTCCCGCCGAACTGCGGATGCGGATGCAAGATCACGGCGATCGGCGCCCCGCGCTGCGTCGAAGGATGAAAGCGCCCCTCGAGGCGGCCGGCGGGACCGTTGAAGATGATCTCTGGCATGGGTGTCTAGGCTTCCTGCTGTCGGTTGCACGAACCCGCCTTGCGGCGCGATTCGGGTTGGGATGCGCGCGAAAACAGCGCGTTGTGCTGATATTTACGGGTCTTGCGGAGAGCGGAGCCAGCTTGGTTCGCTTGACTCCCTGTGTCGTCCGCGCCACAATAAACTTAGAATAGTTCTAGCCGATTAAGCTTGTGGGAGTGCCGCTTATGGGGACGCCGCGCGGCGGCCAGCCATCTAGCACTTTCGCCCGGTAGGAAAGCAAGCTTTTTGACGCTTGCGCTGGCGATTGGCCGGCGAATGCTCGCTGGATGCGTCCGGCTTCGCCCAAAAGCGTCTCGCTAACGAGCATTTTGCTTATGTAGGGTTTGCCGATCGATATGTCGCGTTTCGCGCGCATGATAGAGCAAGGAACAGGCTGTGGCGCAGGCGCGGGCCTATCTCGATCATAATGCGACGACACCGTTGCGCCCCGAAGCGCGCGCGGCGATGGCGGCCGGCCTCGACCTTTTGGGCAATCCGTCGTCTGTCCATGCCGAGGGCCGCGCCGCGCGGGCCCGGATCGAAGCGGCCCGCGACGAGATCGGCGCTTTAATCGGCACTCAGGCGAAAAATGTCGTCTTTACCTCCGGCGCGACGGAAGCCCTCAATCTCGCGCTGACGCCGGATCTCGAAATCGGCGGCCGCTCGGCCCCGTTCGAGCGTCTCTTGATCGCCGGCGGCGAACATTCCTGCGTCCTCTCCGGACATCGCTTTCCCGCTCACGCTGTCGAAGTCCTGCCGCTGACGGCCGATGGCAGTGTCGATCTCGCAGCTCTTTCGACAGCGCTGGCGCTGACGGGGCGCCCATTGCTCGCGCTGCAGGCGGCGAACAATGAAACCGGCGTCATCCAGCCGGTCGCCGAGGCGGCGGCGCTGGTTCATGCGGCCGGCGGCGCGGTGGTTTGCGACGCGGTTCAGGCGGCGGGCCGGATCAGCTGCGACTTTGCTGCGCTTCCTGCCGATGTGCTCGCCATCTCCGCGCATAAATTTGGCGGTCCGCAGGGCGCGGGGGCACTTTGCTTTGCGCGTGGTGCGTATCACATAAAGAGCATGATGCTGCGTGGCGGCGGTCAGGAGCGCGGTTTGCGCGCCGGAACCGAGAATGTTGCCGCAATCATGGGCTTTGCCGCGGCGATGAAGGCTGCGGTGGGTGCTGCAACCCGCCTCGCGCCGCAGCTTGCGGTCTGGCGCGACCGGATCGAGCAGTCGATTGTCGCGACCGCCCCCGACGCAGTGATCTTTGGAGTGGCAGCACCGCGGTTGCCCAATACAAGTAATTTCGCCGTGCCCTCGATGGAGGCACAGGTCTTGCTTATGTCCTTGGACGTGGAAGGGGTGGCGGTTTCGTCCGGTTCCGCCTGTTCCTCGGGTAAGGTACGGCGTTCGCATGTACTGGAGGCGATGGGTGTTTCTGCCGCATTGGCGCAAGGTGCGGTTCGCGTCAGCCTCGGGTGGGATTCTCGGCCAGAAGATCTGGCCATGTTCGAGCAGGCTTTTGAAAAGTCGGTCCGAACGATTAAAGCGCGACAGGTGAAGCTTCGAGTGAAGCCTGCGGCGTGAGCAGCCGGGAAGCCGGCTTTAAAGACATCGGATATATCCGATGTCTTAGTCTAAGTCTGAACCAGCGGTCCTTGAAACCGCTAAGGTGAGGAGAATGGTATGGCTGCGGTGCAAGAAACCATCGATCGCGTTAAGTCGATCGATGTCAGCGAATATAAGTATGGCTTCTATTCTGACATTGAAGCCGATAAGGCCCCCAAGGGTCTTAACGAAGACATTGTCCGCTTCATCTCCGCAAAGAAGAATGAGCCGGAGTGGCTGACCGAATGGCGTCTTGAAGCCTATCGGCGCTGGCTCACCATGCGCGAGCCGGAGTGGGCGAAGGTCGATTACCCGTCCGTCGATTATCAAGACCTCTATTATTATTCGGCGCCGAAGGCGGCCTCAGGTCCGAAGTCGCTCGACGAAGTCGATCCGGAACTCCTCAAAGTCTATGAGAAACTCGGCATTCCGCTGAAAGAGCAGGCGATCCTCGCCGGCGTTCAGCAGGAAAAGGCGCCGATGTACGACGAGAACGGCGATCAGGTCGCCGAGCGCAAGATCGCTGTCGATGCGGTCTTTGACTCCGTCTCGGTTGTGACGACCTTCAAGGAAGAGCTGGCCAAGGTTGGCGTCATCTTCTGCCCGATCTCGGAAGCGGTTCATTCGCATCCGGAGCTGGTGAAGAAATATCTCGGCTCGGTCGTCCCGACGACGGATAATTTCTACGCCACGCTGAACAGTGCGGTCTTCTCGGACGGCTCTTTCGTCTACATCCCGCCGGGCGTGAAATGCCCGATGGAACTGTCGACCTATTTCCGCATCAACGAGCAGAACACCGGCCAGTTCGAGCGGACTCTGATCATCGCCGACAAGGGCGCTTACGTGTCCTATCTCGAAGGCTGCACGGCGCCCA